>DASTQE010000280.1:0-17533 GCA_035761895.1 Nitrospira sp.
CCGCGGCTACTATGAGCCTGAGGATCCTACTGAACGCAGCGTCACCAGAAAGCGGTTTTTAGCTCCGGGCTCACGCCTGTCGGGCGAGGAAATCGAACGGTTGATGTCAGGGCCGTTGGAATTTCCGGCAGATGTTGTGAAGCAAGCTGTGAAGAGGCTTGCTCGGACGCAGGGAAGCCTCCTCCACGCTAAAGCCTGCGGCCACATTCCTGGAAGCAGTTGAATAGCTTACTCTTTCTGTCGATTTTTTTACCGAGGACGTGTCCGGCGGGTGCCTGAGTGCTTCCGTCTAAATATGGGACCGCGTGCTTGCAGACGGATGTTAGTCGGAAATAATGACCAGAAAGTTGCCAGGCGCCCCCTTAGGACTTGACTTCAAATCACTTCATCAATAGAATCAGCCGTTTCCTAAACAAGGCTGATCCGCTGCTCATCACTTTCATCCTTAATATTAAGGAGGGGGGTGCTGTGCGTGGACCAGCCTGCTCTTCTTTTCCCATCTTACTGATGCGAATTGAGGGACCCCTCTGTAGCTGAAATTTTTTTGCGCTGGAGACTTCGGGCAGGTACCCAAGTGGCCAAAGGGGGCAGACTGTAAATCTGTTGCCATCGGCTTCCAAGGTTCGAATCCTTGCCTGCCCACCAAACAGAGCTCGCTCGACCGCGAGCGCTTTGAGTGAGCGCGCGAGCGGAGCTCAGGGTGGGCGAGCCGGATCAACACCTTCAGTGTCGGCGATAGATCAAGGCGGGCGTAGCTCAGCGGTAGAGTCCCAGCCTTCCAAGCTGGCTGTCGTGGGTTCAACTCCCACCGCCCGCTCCAAGTGGAGAACTGAGAGACGAATCCGAAGACTGAGAGACGAATCAGGAAGCTGCGATGCGCAGACGGTATTCAAGAGACCCGGAAGGATCGCCCGCTTCAAATGGGTACGATTCACGAATGAAGAGGATTGAGCTGACGACCTACGGGAACCCAGGACGCAAGACACTCACATGGCCCACGTAGCTCAGTTGGTAGAGCACGTCCTTGGTAAGGACGAGGTCACGCGTTCGATCCGCGTCGTGGGCTCCACGGAAACAGTGACGAGTGATGGGTGACCGGTGATCAGGCGAAGTGAACACATGGATCTGAGGGGCTCATCACGGAATCACTATTCACGGATTACGTTTGTAGGAGGGAGCAATGGCGAAGGCGAAATTTGAGCGCAAGAAGCCGCACGTGAATATTGGCACGATCGGGCACGTGGACCATGGGAAGACCACGCTGACGGCGGCGTTGACGAAAGTGTGCGCGGACAAGGGCATGGCGAAGTTCATCAGCTATGACGAAGTGGCGAAGGCGAGCGAGAGCCAAGGGCGCCGGGATCCGACGAAGATCCTGACGATCGCCATCAGCCATGTGGAATACGAGACGGCCAACCGCCACTATGCGCACGTGGACTGTCCCGGGCATGCCGACTATGTCAAGAACATGATCACGGGGGCGGCCCAGATGGACGGGGCGATTTTGGTGGTGAGTGCGGCCGACGGCCCCATGCCCCAGACGCGGGAGCACATCCTGTTGGCCCGCCAGGTAGGGGTGCCGTACATCGTCGTGTTTTTGAACAAGGCCGACAAGATCGACGACAAGGAACTGCTGGATCTGGTGGAGTTGGAAGTGCGGGAGCTGTTAAGCAAGTACGATTTCCCCGGCGACAAGACGCCGATCATTCAGGGCAGTGCGTTGAAAGCGATGGAAGGCGACCAGGGACCGTTGGGGGTGCCGGCCATCCTGAAGCTGTTGGAAGCGGTGGATAGTTATATCCCCACGCCCAAGCGGCCGATCGACAAACCGTTTTTGATGCCGATCGAAGACGTCTTCACGATCAGCGGGCGGGGTACGGTGGTGACGGGGCGCTGCGAGCGGGGCATTGTGAAGGTGGGCGATGAAATCGAGATTGTGGGCTTAAAGCCGACGCAGAGCACGGTGGTGACAGGGGTGGAGATGTTCCGCAAGGTGCTCGACGAGGGCCAGGCGGGCGACAACATCGGGGTGCTGTTGCGGGGGACGAAGAAGGAAGAAGTGGAGCGGGGCATGGTGCTGGCGAAGCCCAAGACCATTACGCCGCACACGAAGTTCAAAGCCGAGATCTATGTGCTGACGAAGGAAGAAGGGGGCCGGCATACGCCGTTTTTCAACGGCTATCGGCCGCAGTTCTACTTCCGGACGACGGACGTAACGGGGATCGTGTCGTTGAACCCGGGGGTGGAGATGGTGATGCCGGGGGACAACGTGAGTGTGACGGCCGAGTTGATCAGCCCGATCGCGATGGACCAAGGCCTGCGCTTCGCCGTGCGCGAGGGCGGCAAGACTGTCGGCTCCGGCGTCGTCACCGAAATTCTGGCGTAGAAAAACAGTGATGGGTGATCGGTGATGAGTAACGAAGGCACGGCGCTCGCGCATCACACATCACGCGTCACACACCACGAGGGTTAAGAGATGCGCGAAATCATCGATATGGCCTGCACAGCCTGCAAGCAACGTAACTATTCGACAATGAAGAACAAAAAGAACGATCCCGATCGGTTGGAACGAAACAAGTTTTGCAAGTTCTGCCGGAAGCACACACCTCACAAAGAAGTGAAGTAGACGGGATCGGCTAGAGGTCGAGGCAAGAGGCAAGTAGGTGAGCTTGTGCCCCTAACCCCGTGCCGCTAGCCTGCGCGAAGCTGTAGGGGCATGGTGTTAATGGCAGCACATCGGTCTCCAAAACCGAGAGTCTGGGTTCAAATCCTAGTGCCCCTGCCACCCCAAGCTCGCTCGTACCGTCTGCCATTAGATGGGTCTTGGCAGACGGATGAAGCACCTTGAGGGATTGGTTCTGAATTAGGGCTTGCGCGTCCCGGAGGGTTGCTGGATGGAGCCCGGCGGGATAAATACCTGAGGAGGTTCAGCAAATGTTTACGCGGATGATCGCGAACATCAAAGAATTCCTGAGTGATGTTCGCAATGAACTGAAGAAGGTCTCATTTCCCACGAAGGCGGAGACCATCGGGTCCACGACCGTCGTCATCGTCTTCTGCGTGCTGATGTCCATCTATCTTTCAGTTATCGATTCGTTCTTAGCCTGGCTGGTGGGGAAAGTCATATGAGTGAGAGTCTGTCAACCAAGGAACCGAAGGCGAGTTCGGGAAAGAACTGGTACGTCATTCATACGTACGCGGGTTTCGAGGGCCGCGTCAAAACCAGTTTGCTCGAGCGGGCCAATCAGATGGCCCTAACCGACAAGATGGGGCAGGTCCTGGTTCCGACGGAAGACGTCATCGAGATCAAGGATGGCAAGCGGCGGACGTCCCGGCGAAAATTTTTCCCCGGGTACGTCCTCGTCGAATTGGAAACGCCTCTGACCGACGATACGCTTCAGATGATCAAGGAAACGCCCAAGGTGACCGGGTTTGTGGGCGGCGGAGCGCAGCCGACTCCCTTGACCAATGAAGAAGTGGCGGAGTTGTTGAAACAAGTCGATGCCGGCAGCGCTGGACCACGAGAGCAAGTCAAATTCATCAAAACCGACAACGTCCGCATTGTCGACGGGCCGTTCCTGGGCTTTAACGGCGTCGTCGACGAAGTCGATCAGGACCACAACCGCTTGAAGGTGATGGTCAGTATCTTTGGGCGCTCGACCCCGGTTGAACTCGGATTCCTGCAGGTTGAACGTATATAGAGGAGTAGCGCATGGCGAAGGAAGTATCGGCCCAAATCAAGTTACAGATTCCGGCGGGGAAGGCGAACCCGGCACCACCGGTTGGTCCTTCATTGGGGCAGCACGGCGTGAACATCATGGAATTCTGCAAGCAGTTTAACGCCAAGACGCAGAAAGAAGGCGACAGCATCATTCCGGTGATCATTACGGTCTACAAGGATCGTTCGTTTACCTTCATCATGAAGACTCCTCCGGCTTCCGACCTGCTCAAGAAAGCGGCCGGGATTATCAAGGGCTCCGGCGTCCCACAGAAGGATAAGGTTGGAAAGATCACACGCAAACAGTTGACGGAAATTGCGCAAAAGAAGATGGCCGATTTGAACGCCGCCGATCTTGAGGGAGCGGTCAAGATCATCGAAGGGACTGCTCGCAGCATGGGGGTCGTGGTCCAGGGATAACGATAACGTAAGGAGTAGCTGTAATGGGCAAGAAAATGAAGGCCGCGCTGGCAAAAATGGAACCACGTGCCTATGCGCTCCGCGAGGCCGTCGCGGTGGTTAAGAATGCGGCATATGCGAAATTCGACGAGTCGGTCGATCTCGCGATCCGGCTGGGGGTCGATCCGAAGCGTTCGGATCAAATGGTGCGTGGCACCACGTCCCTTCCCCATGGAACCGGTAAAAAGGTGCGCGTGCTCGTCTTTGCCAAGGGGGAAAAGGAACAGGAAGCGCGCCAGGCTGGTGCGGATTTTGTCGGCGCCGACGATCTCATGGAGAAGATCAAGGGCGGCTGGATGGATTTTGATTATGCGATCGCGACGCCGGATTTGATGGCATCGGTCGGCAAGCTCGGCAAACAGTTGGGTCCCCGTGGCCTGATGCCAAATCCCAAGACGGGCACGGTGACCTTCGAGGTCGGCAAAGCCGTGGCCGAAATCCGAAAAGGCCGCGTCGAATACAAGGTGGAGAAGGCCGGCATCGTGCAAGTGCCGGTCGGCAAGGTATCGTTCCAGCCGGAGCAACTGTACGACAACGCGTCCGCAGTCTTGGAGGCCGTGGTCAAGGCCAAGCCGGCTTCGTGCAAGGGGCGCTATCTCAAGAGCGTGACCATTTCCAGCACGATGGGACCCGGAGTCAAATTGGACGCGGTCGCCCTGGCGAAACAGTGGAGTTGAAGACGTTCAACGACAAATCGTTAATCGTGAATCGTCGGTCATTCCGAACGGTTAACGTATAACGAATAACGATTAACGGGTAACGAGGGAGAGATGAAGAAGGAAGAGAAAGCGACAGCGGTTGCGGAACTGACGGAAAAGTTCAGTCGCGCGCGATTGGCGATTGTCACTGAATGTGCAGGTCTTCCAGTCAACCACGTGACGGAACTTCGCAAACAGCTGCGGGGAGCGAAGGCCGAATACAAAGTCGTGAAGAATACGCTGGCGATTAGAGCGGCCGAAGGGACTACCGTGGCAGGGTTAAAGGCGTCTCTCAAAGGCCCCACGGGCGTCGTGATCGGCTACGACGATCCTGTGCTGCCGACCAAGATCCTCAAGGATTTCATCACGGCCGAAAAGCGCGAAGAAAAGATCCGGATCATGCTCGGCGTCCTCGAGGGCAAGGTCCTCCAGCCGGCGGAGCTGGCGGCCGTCGCCAAGTTGCCCAAAAAAGAAGTGCTGATCGCGATGCTGTTGTCGGCGATGCAGGGGCCGATCCGCGGCGTCGTCTATACGTTGAACGCGGTGTTGACGAAGTTTGTGAGAGTCATTGCGGCCATTCAAGATAAACGGAAAGGAGAAGGGGACATGTCAGCCACAGCCACGAAGTTGTCGCAGGAGGAGTTGATCAAGGCCATCGAGAGCATGAGCGTGCTGGATTTGGCCGAATTGGTGAAAGGGTTGGAGAACCGCTTTGGAGTCACGGCCGCCGCTCCCGTCGCCGTTGCCGCGGCGCCTGCTGCCGGCGGAGCCGCCGCGGCTCCCGCCGAAGAAAAGACGGCGTTTGACGTTATTCTCGCGTCTGCCCCGGCCGACAAGAAGATTCAGGTCATCAAGGTGGTGCGCGAACTCACAAACCTCGGACTCAAGGAAGCGAAGGATCTGGTCGAGGGAGCTCCGAAGCCCGTCAAGACCGGGGCGACCAAGGAAGAGTCCGATGCGATGAAGAAGAAGCTCGAAGAGAGCGGCGCCAAGGTCGAGATTAAGTAAGCTCGGTCCGTTCAGCATCTGCGGGCATCCGTGATGAACGGGTGCCCAAGCCCAACCATATGTAGTGGAGGACTGCGGAATGCCCGAAACGACTCTACAAGAGTTCGTCGAACGGAAGGATTTCTCCCGTATTCGGACGAGCATTGATATTCCGGATCTCATCGAGATCCAGAAGCGCTCCTACGAGGAATTCCTTCAATTTGAAGTCGAGCCGGAACGACGGAAAGATCACGGATTACAGGCGGCCCTGGCCAGCGTGTTTCCAATTCCTGATTACAACAACACGGCGATTCTTGAGTTTACGAGCTACACGCTCGGAACACCGAAGTACGACGAGCGGGAGTGCCTCGAACAAGGCATGACCTTCGCCGTGCCGCTGAAGTTGCGCGTCCGCCTGGTGGTCTTTGACAAGGAAGACAAGGGGCCGAAGAAGAAAGTGCTGGATGTGCGGGAGCAGGAGGTCTATGTCGGCGAATTGCCGCTGATGACCGAACGGGGCACGTTCATCGTCAATGGGACCGAGCGCGTGGTCGTCAGCCAGTTGCACCGGTCGCCCGGCGCGTCCTTCACGCATGACAAAGGGCGCACCCATGCCAGCGGCAAGGTGTTGTACAGCGCCCGTATCATTCCCTACCGCGGCTCGTGGCTGGATTTTGAATTCGATGCGCGCGATATCCTGTACGTCCGCATCGACCGCCGGCGAAAGATGCCAGCGACGATACTGCTCAAGGCTTTCGGATTTTCCAGCGACGACCTGCTGAAAATGTATTATCCCGTGGAAGAAATCCGCGTGGCCAAGGGCAAGCTGATGCGCAAGCTGGACCCTGAGATTCATCAGGGGATGCGCGCATCGACGGAAGTCGTCGACAAGGGCGGGAAGGAACCTCTCGTGCGCGAAGGCGCTAAGCTCACCAAGGGTATTATTGCCAAATTGAAGGCCGCCGGCGTCAAGGAAATTCCCGTTGCGCCCAGCGAGCTCGTCGGACGGGCCGTGTTGAGTGAAGTGGTCGATGCCAAGAAAAACAAGCTGGTCGAGAAGAACCAGCGGCTCACGGCCGAAATCATCGAGAAGATCCTTGAAAGCGAGATCGAGGAGTTCAAGGTCATCTTCTTCGATGCGGCGACCTCCACACCCGTCATTCTCGACACACTGGAGATGGAGCGGACCGTGTCGAAGGAAGAGGCCATGGTAGAGATCTATCGGCGCCTCCGGCCGGGAGAAACACCGTCGGTCGAAACCGCCCGGGCGCTCTTCGACAACTTGTTCCTGAACTCCAAGCGGTACGACCTCTCGCCGGTCGGGCGATTGAAGTTGAACAAGAAGCTGCTCCTCGATCTGCCGTTGGAGCAACGGACACTGACGTCTCAGGATATCGTTGAAGTCATCCGCTACCTCGTCAACCTCAAGATGGGGAAAGGCGAGATCGACGATATCGACCACTTGGGCAATCGCCGTGTTCGGTCCGTCGGCGAATTGCTGGAAAACCAGTTCCGGTTGGGTCTGGTCCGCATGGAGCGCAGCATCAAGGAACGGATGAATCTTCTGGATATGGAAACGGTGCTGCCGCACGACTTGATCAATGCCAAGCCGGTCGTGGCCGCCGTGAAGGAGTTTTTTAGCAGCAGCCAGTTGTCGCAGTTCATGGACCAAACGAATCCGCTCGCCGAGATCACCCATAAGCGGCGACTGTCGGCCCTCGGTCCCGGCGGCTTGACGAGAGAACGCGCAGGCTTTGAAGTCCGCGACGTGCATCCGTCGCATTACAGCCGCATCTGCCCGATCGAAACGCCGGAAGGTCCGAATATCGGATTGATTACGTCCCTGGCGACCTATGCCCGAATCAACGAGTTCGGATTCATCGAAGCGCCGTACCGACGGGTGGAAAAAGGCCGGGTGACCGATCAGATCGAATTTCTCTCTGCGATTGAAGGCGACAAGTTTCTCATCGCCCAGGCCAACTCGAAAGTGGATGGCTCCGGGCGGTTGGTGTCGGAAACGGTGTCGGCGAGATCGGGCGGCGATTTCGTCACCATTACGCCGGACAGAGTGGAATACATGGACGTGTCACCGAAACAGGTCGTCAGCGTGGCCACAGCCCTCGTGCCCTTCCTGGAACACGACGACGCGAACCGCGCGCTCATGGGTTCCAACATGCAGCGCCAGGCGGTGCCGCTTCTCAAATCTGAAGCGCCGTTGGTCGGCACAGGCATGGAGGCGGTGGTGGCGCGGGATTCGGGCTACGTGGTCCAAGCCCGGCGATCGGGCGTGGTCGAAAGCGTGGACGCCACGCGGATCGTTGTGCGTTCGGACAGCAAGGAAGGACGGAAGCGCAACGACACCGGGTTGGATGTCTATGATCTGATCAAGTTTCAGCGATCTAATCAAAATACCTGCATCACGCAAACACCGGTCGTCCGTATCGGACAGCCGGTTAAGAAGGGACAGGTGCTTGCGGACGGGCCGGCGATCGACCAAGGGGAATTGGCTCTAGGCAAGAACGTGCTGGTCGCCTTCATGCCGTGGGGGGGATACAACTTCGAAGACGCGATTCTGCTCAGCGAGAAGCTGGTCCGCGAGGATGCGTTCACGTCCATCCACATCGAAGAATTCGAAGTGGAAGCGCGAGACACCAAGCTTGGCAAGGAGGATATTACTCGCGACATTCCGAACGTCGGCGAAGAAGCGCTGCGCAATCTCGATGAGAGCGGCATCATTCGGATCGGCGCGGAAGTGAAGCCGGGCGATATCCTGGTCGGCAAAGTGACGCCGAAAGGGGAAACCCAGCTCACGCCCGAGGAAAAACTGCTCCGGGCCATCTTCGGCGAAAAGGCCGGCGATGTCAAAGACACGTCGCTGACGGTGCCGCCGGGCGTCGAAGGCATCGTCGTCGATGTCAAAATTTTTTCGCGCAAGGGGCTCGACAAGGATGAGCGGTCCAAAAGCATTGAAAGCGAAGATACGATGCGGCTGCAGCGTGATCATCACGAAGAGCTGCGCATCATCGACGAGGAGAAGACCAAGAAAGTCCGCAAGCTCCTGCTGGGCAAGGTCGTCGGCCGCGATTTGATGGATCCTGAAAGCGGCGATGTGATTTTGAAAAAGAAGGGCAAGCTCACGGCGGAGATTCTCAAGCGGCTTTCCGACGAGTCGGTGCGGTACATCATTCTCAGCGATCCGGACGAACAGAAGGAATTGGAGGACGTGGAGCGCCGGGCGAAGGAGCAGGTCGAAATCCTTCAGACGCTCTACGACGAGAAAGTCGGACGCCTCAAGCGCGGCGATGAATTGCCGCCGGGCGTGATCAAGCTCGTCAAAGTCTATATTTCGATGAAGCGCAAGATCCAAGTCGGCGACAAAATGGCCGGTCGTCACGGCAACAAGGGTGTTGTCTCGCGCGTGTTGCCGGAAGAAGACATGCCGTATCTCCCGGATGGCACTCCGGTGGAGATCGTGCTGAATCCTTTGGGAGTGCCATCGCGTATGAACGTCGGCCAGATACTCGAAACGCACTTGGGCTGGGCCGCGAAGGCGCTCGGCATCAAGGTGGCGAGTCCGGTGTTCGACGGTGCCTCCGAGAAGGAAATCAAGGATCTGCTGAAGAAAGGGAAATTGCCCGCCAGCGGTCAGTCGATTCTCATGGATGGGCGGACCGGTGAAGCGTTTGGCAGCCCCGTGACGGTCGGATACATGTATGTGCTGAAGCTTCACCATTTGGTGGACGACAAGATCCACGCCCGTTCGATTGGCCCGTACTCGCTCGTGACCCAGCAGCCGCTCGGCGGCAAAGCGCAGTTCGGCGGGCAGCGGTTGGGCGAAATGGAAGTGTGGGCGCTGCAGGCCTACGGGGCCGCCTCCACGTTGCAGGAATTCCTGACGGTGAAATCCGACGACGTGCCAGGGCGATCACGAATGTACGAAGCCATTGTGAAAGGCGAACCTTTCCTGGAGCCCGGGTTGCCCGAGTCGTTCAACGTGTTGGTGAAGGAGCTGCAGAGTTTGGGATTGGACGTCGAGCTGGTCAAGACGCAAGACTAACCACTTGAGCCGGCGACGGCCGGTATCGGAGGAGGTCACTACTTTGGAAGGCGTATACACATTATTCGAGAAGCCGCGGGATTCGGTCTCGTTCGATTCGATGCGGATCCGCATTGCGTCGCCTGAGAAGATCCGATCCTGGTCCTACGGCGAAGTGAAGAAGCCGGAAACGATCAATTACCGGTCATTCAAGCCGGAAAAAGACGGATTGTTCTGTGCCAAGATTTTCGGTCCCATCAAGGATTGGGAGTGCAATTGCGGCAAGTACAAGCGCATGAAGCACCGCGGCATTGTCTGCGACAAGTGCGGCGTCGAGGTTATTCAATCCAAGGTCCGCCGCGAGCGGATGGGTCACATTGAATTGGCTGCGCCCGTCGCGCACATCTGGTTTCTGAAAGGCGTGCCGAGTCGTATCGGAACGCTGCTCGACATGAGCCTCAAACAGCTCGAGAAGATACTCTACTTTGAAAGCTACGTTTGTGTCGACCCAGGACAGACCGACTTGACGGAGAAAGACCTGGTCTCGGAAGAGAAGCTGCGCCAGCTCCAGTCCGAGTACGCACCAAATGCCTACAAGGTCGGCATCGGGGCTGATGCCATTCGTGAGTTGCTTCGAAAGATCGACATCAATGCCAAGTGGGACGAGATCAAAGCTAAGGCCAAGGTGTCGACTTCGGCGGCGATGAAGAAAAAATTCGCCAAGCAGCTCAAAGTGATCGAAGCGTTTCGCAAGTCCGGCAACAAGCCGGAGTGGATGATCATGGACGTGATCCCCGTGCTGCCGCCGGAATTGCGCCCGCTTGTGCCGCTGGACGGCGGCCGGTTTGCCACGTCGGATCTGAACGATCTATACCGGCGGGTCATCAACCGAAACAACCGGTTGAAGCGCCTCATGGAGTTGAAGGCGCCCGGCGTCATCATCCGCAATGAAATGCGGATGCTGCAGGAGGCTGTCGATGCCTTGTTCGACAATGGACGGCGAGGCCGTGCGATTCGTGGACCCAACAAACGTCCGCTCAAGTCATTGAGCGATATGCTGAAGGGCAAGCAGGGGCGGTTCCGTCAGAATCTGCTCGGCAAACGCGTGGACTATTCAGGCCGGACCGTCATCGTGGTGGGTCCTGAGCTGCGCCTGCATCAATGCGGGTTGCCGAAGAAGATGGCGCTGGAGCTGTTCAAACCCTTCATCTTCCACAAACTGGAAGAGCGCGGAGCGGCCACGACCATCAAGAGCGCCAAGCGTCTGGTGGAAAAGGAACGCCCCGAAGTCTGGGACGTGCTCGATGAAGTGATTCGTGAGCACCCCGTGCTGCTCAACCGCGCACCCACGCTTCACCGGCTTGGCATCCAAGCCTTCGATCCCGTGTTGGTGGAAGGCAAGGCGATCCGGTTGCATCCCTTGGTCTGCGCGGCGTTCAACGCCGACTTCGACGGCGACCAGATGGCAGTGCATGTGCCGTTGTCCGTGGAGGCTCAGGTGGAAGCCCGGGTGTTGATGATGTCGATTAACAACATCCTGTCACCGGCCAACGGCAAACCAATTGCTGTGCCCTCGCAGGACATGGTGCTTGGCTGCTACTGGCTAACGAAGGAGCGCGTGGGCGCCAAAGGCGAAGGCAAAGTCTTCGGTTCCACCGAGGAAGTCCGCATTGCTTTTGACGCGAAAGAAGTGGAGGAGCATGCACGCATCAAGGTGCGCATCGACGGGAACCTGGTGCAGACCACCGTCGGCCGCGTCGTGCTGTCGGAAGTGCTGCCTGCCGAAATGCCCTTCTCGTATGCCAATAAGTTGATGACGAAAAAGGAAGTCACGAAGCTTATCGACGCCGTGTATCGGCAATCCGGCCATCGGGAAACCGTCATGTTCTTGGACAAGATCAAGGACACCGGCTTTGCCTATGCGACTCGAGCGGGCGTCTCGATTTGCATCGACAACATGCACATTCCCAGCAAGAAGGAAGAGTTGATCGGCAAGGCGCAGCGCGAGGTCAACGAGATCGAGCGTCAGTATGCCGAAGGCTTGATCACCAACGGCGAGCGTTACAACAAGGTCATCGACATCTGGGCGCACGTCACCGAGCAGGTGGCAGGCGAGATGATGAAGGAGTTGGGCGCCGGCGGGGATCCGGGTAAGGACGAAGCCTTCAATCCGATCTTCATGATGGCGGACTCCGGTGCGCGCGGAAGCTCGCAGCAGATTCGTCAGTTGGGCGGAATGCGCGGCCTGATGGCGAAGCCGTCGGGTGAAATCATCGAAACGCCGATTACGGCCAATTTTCGCGAGGGCCTGACCGTGCTTCAATATTTTATTTCGACGCACGGCGCGCGCAAAGGTTTGGCCGACACGGCGCTAAAGACGGCGAACTCCGGCTATCTGACACGTCGCCTGGTTGACATCGCACAGGATGTCATCATCAGTGAAATCGATTGCGGGACCACCGACGGTATCTTTGTCAGCGCGCTGGTCGAAGGCGGCGAGATTATCCAACCGATCGAGGAGCGCATCCTCGGGCGTCTGGCGGCCGAAGATATTCGCGATCCGGTGACCGGCGAAGTCATTGTCTCCTTTAACGAAGAGATTACCGAAGAGCGGACGAAGGATGTCGTGGAAGCGGCGGTTGATCGGGTGAAGATCCGGTCAGTGTTGACGTGCCAATCCCGCCGCGGCGTCTGCCGGGCCTGCTACGGCCGCGACCTGGCGCGTGGACGTCTGGTCGAGAAGGGCGAGCCGGTGGGTGTCATCGCCGCTCAGTCCATCGGCGAGCCGGGCACGCAGCTGACGATGCGCACCTTCCACATCGGTGGAACCGCGAGCAAGGTTGTCGAGCAGACCGTGCTGGAAGCCAAGCATGCGGGGCGCATGAAGTTCATGAGCTTCGATGCGAAGAAGAATGCGGACGTGCACAACAGCGGCATCGCCGTGCGCAATAAAGAGAATGAATGGGTGGTGATGAACCGCAACGCCAAGATTGCCATCGTGGATGAAAACGGCCGGGAGCGCGAGAAGTATCCGGTTGTCTATGGCGCCAAGATCAAGGTCAAGGATGGAGACCGCGTCGAACTGGCCCAGAAGCTGGTGGAATGGGATCCCTATTCGTTGACGATCCTGACGGAAGTCGGAGGCAAAGTGGCCTACGGCGACATCATCGAGGGCGTCACGATGAAGGAAGAGTTCGATGAGGTCACCGGACTTTCCCGGAAGGTCATCATCGAGCATTCCGGGGCAACGCTGCGTCCTCGCGTGTCGATCAAGGACGAGGGCGGGAAGACCGCCAAGGTGGCCGGCGGCACCAACACGGTCGCTCGGTATCTGCTGCCAGTCGGCGCCCATATCTTCGTGGAGAAGGGCGCGGTGGTGCATCCCGGTGATGTGTTGGCCAAGATTCCCCGCGAGACGACCAAGACCAAGGACATCACCGGCGGTCTGCCGCGTGTCGCGGAGTTGTTCGAGGCGAGAAAGCCGAAGGAGCAGGCCGTCATCAGCGAGATCGACGGTGAAGTGTCGTACGGCGGATTCGTGAAAGGCCAGCGTAAGGTGCTGGTCGACAACAAAATGGGAGACGTCAAGGAGTATTTCATTCCGAAGGGCAAGCACGTCAACGTGCACGAGGGTGACTGGGTGCGGGCCGGAGAGCCGTTGATGGACGGGTCCGCCAATCCGCACGACATACTCGATGTCCTCGGGCCCAACGAGCTGCAAAAGTATTTGGTGGACGAGGTGCAGGACGTCTACCGGTTGCAGGGTGTGTCGATCAACGACAAGCACATTGAGATCATCGTCCGTCAAATGTTGCGCAAGGTGCGGATCGAAGATCCGGGCGACACCGAATTTTTGCCCGGCAGCCAGGTGAGCAAGATGGTGTTCGAAGAAGAAAACGAACGCGTCTTGAAGAAGGACGGCAAGCCGGCGCTTGGGAAGCCCGTGCTGCTCGGCATCACGAAGGCGGCGTTGACAACCGACAGCTTTATTTCCGCGGCCTCGTTCCAGGAAACCACGCGGGTGTTGACCGAGGCGGCGATCAACGGACGCGAAGACAATCTTCTCGGATTGAAGGAGAACGTCATCGTCGGACGCTTGATTCCGGCAGGAAGCGGCTTCGAGGAGTATCGCGACACGTTCGTGATCAGCCCGAAACCGGAGCCTGTTGTCGTCGGCGCGACGGAGCCGGCGGCATTGACGCGTGAAGGAGCCGCTGCAGCGACGGGAGAGGGTACTGGCACATAATCGAAGCGGGGTTCGCGGCTTGACAGCGCACGTGCGCATCATTATAATCCGCGGGCTTTGCCCTTGATGGGCCCGCAGACCATTGTGTTCTAGAGCTTAGAGAAAGAATTTACGATGCCAACGATCAATCAGTTAGTAAGGAAGGGTCGCCAGTTGGCCCACGCCAAGACGAAAAGTCCGGCGCTGAAGTCCTGTCCGCAAAAGCGAGGCGTCTGCCTGCGTGTCTATACGTCGACGCCGAAGAAGCCCAATTCTGCGCTCCGAAAAGTTGCGCGTGTGCGACTCACCAACGGAATGGAAGTCACCACCTACATTCCCGGTGTCGGGCACAACTTACAGGAGCATTCGATTGTGCTGGTGCGCGGCGGGCGCGTGAAAGACCTGCCCGGCGTGCGCTATCACATTGTACGCGGAGCGCTCGACGCCGTCGGGGTTGCCGACCGGAAGCAGGGCCGCTCGAAGTATGGCGCGAAACGCCCGAAGTAGTGACGATCATCAGCGTTTGAGAAAGTAATCGACATGCCACGAAGCAGATTTCTAGGACAGAGAGAGCCCCTTCCGGATGTGCGGTACCGCGACAAGGTCGTGGGAAAATTCCTCAATATCCTGATGGAAGGGGGCAAGAAGAGCACGGCTGAGCGGATTTGTTATGGTGCGTTCGACGTCATCCAGGAAAAAACAGGCGGAGACCCGCTCAAAGTTTTTCGGTCGGCGATCGACAACGTGAAGCCCATTGTCGAAGTGAAGTCCCGCCGGGTCGGCGGCGCCTCCTATCAGGTGCCGGTGGAAATCCGGCCGGCGCGCCGGATGTCTCTCGCCCTTCGGTGGCTGTCGGAATATGCGAGGACGCGCGGCGGCAAGAGCATGCGGGAGAAACTCGCGGCGGAGCTGTTGGACGCGTCGAATAATACAGGGGCCGCGGTCAAGAAACGGGAAGACGTGCATCGGATGGCGGAGGCGAATAAAGCCTTCGCGCACTATCGCTGGTAACGTCGTTTCGTGCTGCAGTTGGGCCGTGCTGCGATCCGCAGACGCGGGGTGCCCCTGAATCGCAGCGGTAGTCGGCTCCATCTGCAGCACGTGTGTTTTTAAAGGGACAATATGGCAAGGCAAGCACCATTAGATAGGACCAGAAACATCGGCATCATGGCGCATATTGACGCCGGGAAGACGACCACGACAGAGCGCATTCTCTACTACACCGGCATGACGCACAAGATGGGTGAGGTGCACGAGGGCGCGGCGACGATGGACTGGATGGAGCAGGAGCGGGAGCGCGGTATTACCATCACCGCTGCCGCCACGACCTGTTTTTGGAAAGACCATCGCATCAACATCATCGATACGCCGGGTCACGTGGATTTCACGATCGAAGTCGAACGTTCCTTGCGCGTGCTCGACGGGGCGGTGGCCGTGTTCGACTCGGTGCAGGGTGTAGAGCCGCAATCCGAAACCGTGTGGCGGCAGGCGGATAAGTATCAAGTCCCCCGCATCGCCTTCATGAATAAGATGGACCGGGTCGGCGCCGACTTTTATTTCAGCGTGCAGACCATCATCGACCGGTTAGGCGCGAATCCGGTGCCCATCCAGATTCCGATCGGACGGGAATCGGAATATCGCGGTTCGATCGATCTGGTCAGCATGAAAGCCTACGTGTACGACGATGAAACCCTCGGTGCGAAGTACAAGATCGAGGAAATCCCGGCTGACCTGGTGGATAAGGCCAAGGAGTACCGCGAAAAGATGCTCGAAGCGGTCGCCGAGTTCGACGATCAGGTCATGGAGAAATATCTCAATGGCCAGTCATTGACGGAGGAAGAGATTCATCGGGTCATCCGCGCCGCTACCATTAAGATGAAAGTCATCCCGGTCCTCTGTGGCTCGGCCTTCAAGAACAAGGGTGTGCAGCAGTTGCTCGACGGTGTCGTGGACTTCCTGCCCTCTCCGCTGGATATTCCCGCCGTAAAAGGCCTGGATCCAAACACCAACAAAGAAATCGAACGGAAGCCTGCCGATAGCGAACCGTTTTCCGCTCTCGCTTTCAAAATCATGTCCGATCCGTTTGCCGGGCAGTTGACCTATTTCCGCGTCTATTCCGGGACATTGAAAACCGGAACGCCGGTGCTGAACGTGACCAAGGGCACGAAGGACCGCATTGGCCGCCTGTTGAAGATGCACGCGAACAAGCGCGAAGAAATCGATGCCGCTCATGCGGGCGACATTGTAGCTGCCGTAGGCTTGAAGGGCGCCACTACCGGCGACACGCTGGCCGACGAAAAGCAACCCGTGCTGCTCGAAGTCATGAAGTTTCCCGAGCCGGTCATCGCGATGGCGATCGAACCGAAGACCAAGCAAGACCAGGAAAAGATGGGTTTTGCTCTTCAAAAACTTGCCCAGGAGGACCCCTCATTTCGCGTGCGCACCGACGAGGAAACGGCGCAGACCATTATTGCGGGAATGGGGGAATTGCACCTGGAAATCATCGTCGATCGCCTGCTCCGGGAATTCAAGGTCGAGGCCAATGTCGGGAAGCCAGAAGTGGCCTTTCGCGAGACGATCCGTCGGAAGGCCGAAGCCGAGTCCAAATACATCAAGCAGACCGGTGGTCGTGGCCAATACGGACACGTGGTGTTGACGGTTGAACCCTCCGAGTCGGGCAAGGGCCTGGAATTCGTGAACAAGGTCGTGGGCGGCGCCATTCCGAAAGAATACATTCCGGCGATCGAGAAGGGCGTCAAAGAGCGCATGGAAAACGGCGTGATCGCCGGATATCCCCTGCGCGACATCAAGGTCACGGTTATCGACGGCTCCTACCACGAGGTCGACTCGAACGAAATGGCGTTCAAAATTGCTGCCTCCATGGGATTTTCGGAGGCCTGCAAGAAAGCCGATGCGGTGCTCCTCGAGCCCATCATGAAGGTCGAGGTGCTCGTTCCGCAGGAGTTCATGGGCGATGTCATCGGCAACTTGAACGGCCGTCGTGGCAAGGTGCAGGGCATGAAAGTCCGGGCCGGCGCGCAGGCGATTGAGGCCTCCGTACCGCTCATGGAAATGTTCGGCTACGCCACGGACCTGCGGTCGCGCACGCAGGGCCGGGCGACGTACAGCATGGAATTCGATCGATACGAACAGGTTCCGAAGCAGATCTCGGAGGCGATCGTCGCCAAGTATCGTGGCGAATAAGAACAGTGACGAGTGATGGGTGACCGGTGATCAGGCGAAGTGAACACATGGATCTGAGGGGCTCATCACGGAATCACTCTTCACGGATTACGTTTGTAGGAGGGAGCAATGGCGAAGGCGAAATTTGAGCGCAAGAAGCCGCACGTGAATATTGGCACGATCGGGCACGTGGACCATGGGAAGACCACGCTGACGGCGGCGTTGAC
>DASTQE010000281.1:0-3570 GCA_035761895.1 Nitrospira sp.
CTGGGTCAGGCGGAGATCGAGATCGGCTTCATAGAATTCGGCCACATCATGCAGCATCGCCTCCAGCGATCCGGTTTCCTCGCCGACCGACAGCATCTCGATGCCAAGCTTGGGAAATACTTTCGGGCGATCCAGTGCTGCGGCTAGAGTGGTGCCTTCACGGATTTCGTCCACGGCGTCGCTCAGTCCGGCGGCAATATAGCGGTTCGAGACCGCACTCTTCGTGATATGCAATGCCTCCACCAGCGGAGTTCCGCCTGCCAGGATCGTCCCAAGCGTTCGAGCCAATTGAATCGTGTGATGTTTGATGAACACAGACCCAAGGACAGGCGCCTGCAAGAGAAGCCGGTCGATGCTGAGACGACCATGAGGTGTCACGTAATACATCCGGCCGACCACCAGGAGACCGATGAGTAATGCGAGGGCGGGAACGACATAGACCTTGGCGGCGGACGCGGCATCGATCAACAGCTGTGTGGCGAGCGGCAAAGATTTGGCGGTTTCAGCATAGACCGAGATAAATGTCGGCATCACATAACTGATCAAGAAGCCGACGACTGCGATCCCCGTCAAGACCAGAAATGCCGGATAGGCAAGCGCCTTGGCGACCTTGTGCCGCAGTCCGATCATCAACTTCAAATAGGCAATGAATCGCTTCAACACCTCCACCAAATTACCCGACTGCTCACCGGCGCGGACGGTTGCGACATAGAGCTCCGAGAAATATCCCGGATGCCGGCTCAACGCTTCCGAGGCGGAGGACCCGCCGCGGATGTCCTGACGAACCATGCGCAAGGCCTGTTGAAAGCCTTCATGCCTGGCGCGCTCAATCAGCAGATCCCACACCCGGAGGACGGGAAGACCCGCTTTGACCAACGCCAGCAATTCCTGGTTGAAAATCAGAAACTCGCCGATCGGAAGACCGCGAAACGCGCTGAGTTCGAACACGGGCCGGCTTTGAGCCAGTCCTCGCCGTTTCAGCTGAAAGATGAGGAACCCCTGGCTTTCCAACTTGGCACGAACGACGGGTTCCTCGTCGCCTTCGATCTGGCCTTCGAGTGTTGATCCGTCGGAACGCGCAACTCTGTACGCAAAGACAGCCATGGATGCGGCCCACTATGCAACCGGGGAACATGTTGCCGACTTAACGATTGATCTCCGCCGTAGGGTCCGTCAGCGCGCGATGCTCCGACAGAAACAATATTTCACCAACCTCGAGGCGATCATCGGTCAGATTGTTGATTGCGCGCAGCCGATTCAGACCGATCCGGTACCTGCGTGCGAGGCTCCACAGGGTATCGCCCGGCTTCACGATGATCTGTTCAATCGGCGGAGTCTGTCTCAGCGCGGCAGTGGCGGCCCGTTTGGCCGGAAAGGCATTAACCGCTGGGGTGGCAGAGGGTGAAGAATGGAGTTGCTTCATCTGGCCATGTGAGTGAGAGCTGCTTCGAAACACGCGCTCCCGTTCAGCACGTGCCGCCAGCAATTCTTCGCGCTGCACCTCGATCACATGGCGCGCTTCGCTGACCCGCCGTTCAGCCTCCCGCACACGGCCTTCGAGCTGCGCGCGAGCCACTTGTGCATCCGCCAACTCCTGCCGCCGTGACTCAAGCTCGGCACGGACTTCAGCCAGGTTACGCTGGGCATCACGCACCTGGGTTCTCAACGTGTCGAGCGTCAGTTGGAGATCGACGATCTCCGGTTCGACGATCGGCTCCAACTCGCCGCAGGCGGTGGCGGTGAGCGCCAATAGCCCGAGTGCGCAGAGCAGCATCGTTCGCAGAGGGGCCCTGTGCATCATGACCAGTTACCAGCGATTGTACGGTGTCCCGTTAGTTCCGACATATTCAGAGCCTGAAAAGACGTCGAAGATTCCGCCTTCAGTGGAATCGGTGATTTCCTGCCATGACGTCGCCGAATTGGTGAACGGGTCTTTCGGAATCGCTCGTAAATACCCCGCACTGACCAAAGCTTGAAGAGATGACGGATACTTGCCTTGATCCGCCCGATGCTGATCGAGCACGTCACGGAGCGTAAATAAATCCTGCGTTAACGCGGCCTCCCTCGCCTTGATCACTGAGGCCTGATAGCTCGGCGCGGCCAGGGTCGCCAGAATCCCAATGATCGACACGACGATCAGAAGCTCGATCAGCGTAAAACCCTTGGCCTCTGCGAGACGGAACTCACCAATCGCGGTATTTGGTTCCATCCAACGCCGTTTCCTCACTCGCCGTCATCACATCGTAGACGTCTTCACCACACCAGAACGTCGAGTTGAGCGCATCCTTATAGCAGCGGAATTTCCAGTTCGCTTCGCCCGTCATGGGATCGAGCGGCAGGCTTCGGAGGTAGCGTCTCACCGTCGTTCCTCGAAGTGTGGCTTCTTGGCTGGTCAATTTCACTCCCAAGAGCATCTCCAACGATTTGGGATACCCGTAGATGCTCGAGACGTCTTTACACGAGAGCTTGTTCTTCACGCACAACGGGCCGAGGAGCACCTCGCCATCCCGGTTCCATTCCATTTTGAAGGTGTCGATGGCCGCCCGCATATTCCGTAGATGCTGACGCAACTCAATTTCATGCGTTCTTTTGGTCGAGACCCGGCCCAACGGAAGCGCGACCGACGCCAGCACCATGACGATCGTCAAGGTGACCAGGAGTTCAAGGAGCGTGACTCCTGCTTCTCTCACCGCACCCTCACGATCCCTTTCCCGTCAGGCGGCGCTCCGTCGACAACTGTTCCATCGGCGTTCATCAACGCGACCCGAAGGGGAGACACCCCCGGCGCCTTGGCCATAAATCTGGCTGTGACCTTCCTGCCGCCCGTGGCCGCACGCGGGGCCGATGCTCCGACCCGAAATGCGACGATGGCCTCGGCAAACCCCGACGGCGGCAGCTCGGCTGGATCCATTTGAATCACTTCCGCATCGATCAAACCCTTCAAGTCCAGGACATTGGGATCGTACTGCAAATGAAACAATCCCTCTTTGTCAGGCCGTAACCGCTCGTCGTGTATGGCCACCCTGAATTCCTTTCCAACCTCGACGACGGAGTCGTTCGGCTTAATCGAGGCAACAGGGCCCACAGTCAACATCTTGGTGAGCGAAGCGGGTGGCGTCTTTCCGGCAACTCCACGCTGGAGCGTCGGTGAGGATTGGGCCGACGACATGTTCGTGCCATTCAACTTCGTCGAGACGGTTTTGGGATGAGGCGTGAACATGGTCGAATTCGAGTAGGTCGAGTCGGTTCCGGACCAGAACGCCTGCCGGCTCAAGCTGGGCGGTGTCATCGCCTGGACAATGTGAGGCGTCAAGGTCAAGATGACTTCCGTCGTCACGCGCTGGGTCCTAAAGGAACTGATCAGGTTTCCAATCAAGGGAATGTCGCCGATCCACGGGATCGTGACACGCGTCCGACGGTCTTCCTCCTGAAGGAGACCGCCCAGCACAATGGTTTCCCCGTCTTTCACGTTCAACATCGTCTCGGCGGAGCGATTGCCGAACTTGAATTGGGTGATTGGCGGATTGGCTTGGAGCGTCACCTGCTCACCAAGACGAATCACCTCGATCT
>DASTQE010000282.1:0-51572 GCA_035761895.1 Nitrospira sp.
GGCTGATAGATTCGCAGTAGCTCGAACGGCCTAGCTTCCCGGGCTTCTTCAGGGCCTAAATCCCGTCTTCCCCCGTACTTCCGATGGATAGGCACTGTACGGCATGAATGCTAAAGTGACGACCATGAAGACCTGTGATAAATGTCGCGGGACAATGTTACCGGAACGGGCAGTGGATTTGGATGCCGGACTGGCGATCACGGTGTTTGCTTGTTTGAACTGTGGTCGTCGGAAGGCAGCGGATCAGGAACCTCGTCCGCTTACGGCCAGACATTGACACGATGACCAATTTCCCCGATCGTTTTTGACGAGCACACAGCCGCCGGGGCGAAGCTGCAGAATCCGCCGTACCCGTGACAAGAAACACGGGCTCTACTTCAGGTTAAGAACGTCCATCATGTCATACAGGCCGGGAGGCTGTGTGACAACCCAGCGCGCCGCCCGCAGCGCGCCGCGGGCAAACGTATCGCGGCTACTGGCCCGATGCGTGAGTTCGATCCGTTCGCCCATTCCGCCGAAAAGAATCGTGTGGTCGCCTACGATGTCCCCGGCGCGAATGCTCTGAATGCCGATTTCCTGCTTCTTGCGTTCGCCGATCAGACCCTTCCGGGCATAGACACCGACTTGATTCAGATCCCGATCGACTGCCCGGGCCAACACCTCAGCAATCTTGAGCGCAGTTCCACTCGGGGCATCCTTCTTGAGTCGATGGTGGGCCTCGATCACTTCAATGTCATAGTCATCTCCCAATGTCCGAGCCATTTCGCTGATCACCTTGAAGATCAGATTCACGCCGACGCTCATGTTGGGAGAAAGCACACAGGGGATCTGCTTGGCCAACGACTTCAGTTCGTCCAATTCGGCGGCGTTAAACCCCGTCGTCCCGATCACCATCGCCCGCCGCTGTTCGGCAACTGCGCGGCAATGCACTAAGGTCGCCTCGGGTGCCGAAAACTCGATGACGACTTCGCCCTGTGTGAGCAGGGCGGTGAGGTCATGGGTCATGGGAACACCGATTCTTCCGGCACCGGCCGCTTCGCCGGCGTCCTGTCCAAGGGCGTGATGTCCCTTTCCCTCGATCGCACCCGCCAGCGTCAAGGTAGGGGAATCCTTGATCAAGGCGACCAACCGGCTTCCCATTCGGCCAGCGGCCCCGGCAACGATGACTTTGGTCATGGATGTGAGCTTTCAGGATGACTGACGGTCAGATCAGCCGCAGTTCTTTCATCACGCGGGCCAATTGATTGCGGTTATCGGCGCCCATGGCGCAAAGCGGTAGCCGCAATTCCGGATCGATCTTGCCCATCATTCCCATCGCTTCCTTTACGGGGATGGGATTGGTTTCAGAAAAGAGCGCGGCAAACAGCGGTGAAAGAGCAAAATGGATGCGACGGGCTTCATCGATACGGCCAGCCTGGAACGAGTCAACTAACTGCGCCATCTCTTTCGGCATGACGTTGGCTGTCACGGTGATGACCCCTTTCGCGCCCACCGCCATCATCGGCAGCGTCAGCGCATCGTCTCCGGAAAGAACGGTCAGCCGATCGCCGCAGGTCTGGGCGATCTCCGAGGCTTGCTGGACGTTTCCGCTTCCCTCCTTGACTCCGACGATATTTTTCACCACGGCAAGACGCGCCACGGTGACTGGCAACATATTGACCCCGGTGCGCCCCGGGATGTTGTAGAGCACCAGAGGGATATCAACGGCCTCGGCCACGGCCTTGTAGTGGCGATACAATCCCTCCTGGGTGGGCTTATTGTAGTAGGGCGTAATGAGCAGTGCCCCGTCGGCGCCGGCCTCTCGAGCATGTCGGGTGAGCGAGATTGCCTCGTCGGTGCTGTTGGAACCGGTGCCTGCAATGACCGGAACCCTACCGTTCACGATCTCGACGGTAAGCCTCACGACCCGGTGATGCTCATCATGCGTCAGGGTGGCGGATTCCCCAGTCGTTCCGCAAGGCACGATGCCGTTCGTGCCGTTCGCGATCTGCCACTCGATCAGATCACCGAATGCACGCTCATCAACCTTGCTGTTGCGAAACGGCGTCACGATCGCGACTACTGAACCGCTAAACATGCCCCACCCCTCCAAGGCCGCCAGCTTTGTTCTCGCATCGCTTAGAGGCTCAACGTACGGGCCGAAAGTACGCCTCGCCTCTGTGCCCGCTGCGCCTCGCTTGGGGGAACGGCGCGTCCCGGCGCGCCGAGGCTGGGCGGGTGAGACGGACAGCCTTTTTGACCATCCTGCACAGGCCTATCCTTTCAAAAAGGACGGAATCGTCTCGCCTCGAATAAGGTCATCATAACTCTCGCGCTCTCGGATAACATGCACCTCGTTGTCCCTGACCAACACCTCGGGCACGCGAGGCCGCGAGTTGTAGTTTGAGGCCATGACAAATCCGTACGCGCCCGCGCTCATGACGGCCAACAAGTCGCCAGGATTGACCTCCGGCAATGAACGATCCTTGGCGAGAAAATCACCTGACTCACAGACCGGTCCCACCACATCGACCGGGTGTTTTGGCCGGTGCAGGAGGGCTTCGGACACCGGACGGATCTCGTGATAGGCACTGTACAGGCTCGGCCTGATCAGGTCGTTCATCGCCGCATCGACGATGATGAACCGCTTACTCTCGCCGATTTTCTCATACAAGGCCTTCGTCACCAGGATGCCCGCATTGCCGACGATGACACGGCCTGGCTCCATCACCAGCGTGAGGTCCAGCCCCTTGACGAGGGGGGAGACCGCATCGGCCAATTCGTGCGGCAAAGGCGGTTTTTCATCAGAATAGGTGATCCCCAGTCCACCCCCGATATTGAGATACCGGATGTTGATCCCCTGCCCCTTGAGCGTGTCCACGAGCGCGAGCACTTTCTTCAGCGACTCGACGAAGGGCGTCACGTCGGTCAACTGTGAGCCGATATGCGCGTGGACACCGACAACGTGGATGTGCCGGAGTGTGGACGCCACGCGGAACTCCTCCGGGGCACGATCGGCGGCGATCCCGAACTTGCTCTTCTTGAGCCCGGTGGAAATGTAAGGATGTGTTTTTGGATCGATGTCGGGATTGATCCGCAGAGCGACGGGCGCAATCTTGCCGACTGAGGCCGCTACGTCGTTGATGGCATGCATTTCTGCCGACGACTCAATGTTGAACATCAAAATGCCGGCCTTCAAGGCGTCGCGAATCTCGTCCGCATTTTTCCCGACACCTGCAAAGACGATCTTCGACGGCAGCACGCCAGCCTTCAGTGCCCGGAACAACTCGCCCCCCGAAACGATGTCCACGCCGCTGCCTTCCTTGGCCATCAGGCGCAGGACCGCCAGATTCGAGTTGGCCTTCATCGCAAAGGCGATGAGATGAGGGATGTTTTTGAACGCATTGTCATAGGCCCGGATATGCCGGATCAGCGTGGCGTGACTGTAAATGTAACAGGGGGTGCCGACCTCCTTGGCGATCTGGCTGATCGGTACCTGCTCGCAGTGGAGCTCCCCCTGGCGGTATACGAAATTATGCATCCTGAAAATCCTCGGTCAGCATCTCCAGGCCCGCCAGCGAGAGGCCTTGCACGGAGTTCTCGAAAGCATCCTTGAATTTGCGGTATCGAACCTTCACGTGGGGGACGGCGGCCTTGATAGCGTCCGAATCGACGAGCGCCTTCAGCGCGTCGGGAGCGGCGAGCTTCAGGTGCTCAAAATTCACGATGATGTCCATCCTGGCTTTTTCCGCCGCTTCTTTGATTCGATTGATGAGTTCATCGACGTTCAGACGGTCCAGCGCCCCTTCCAGGTCCATGAACAATGCGGCGAATTTGTCGTGTCGCTTCACCTTGATATTCAGCGTCAATTGCTGCGCGGAGGGGGCTTTCGGATCGAACCGCTGCTTGAACGCATGCAACGCGCTGGGAATGAGATGATCCGTATCGAGCACCGGCAGCTTCGCCTGCAGATTTTTTAGCACGGACGCGAGCGGAGACAATTTCCCCTTCGGACAGCTCCGTTTCACCAGTTTGCGGAATTCCCGGTTCATCTCCCATCGGGCGATCAACCGCTGCTTCGTGCCGGCAAGCCGGTACCAAATATTGGGCAGAGAATAGAACTGATGGTTCGCCCAGTGGAACCCTTCTTGAAGCTGTTCCGGGGTCATCCGGCTCGGCTGGAACACCACATGTTTTCCATCGTACTTTGACCAATCCCGATCGAAGATTCGTCCGGCATTGTTGTACCGGTCGAATAGCGCCGTTCCGGGCAAAGGCGTGAGCACGTTAAAATAGGCGAGTTCCACGTGGTTCTTCGTCAGAAAATCGACGGCTCGCTCAAACACCGCTTCATCGTCGTTGTCGAATCCAAACACGATGCCGGGATTCACCATGATGCCGTATTTATGGAACATCTGGATCTCTTGCGAAAACTTCTGCACCCGATTGAATGGCTTGTTCGTTTCATCCAAGCAATCCTCGTCGAGCGACTCCATCCCCACGAACACCGACACGCAGCCGCTCTCGGCGGCCAGCTTGACCATCTCCTCGTCGTCGCCGAGAAATAGCGTGGACTGGCAGCCCCACTTGATCTTGAGGGGTTTGAGGGCCGTCCAGAGCTCGCGGCAGTAGGCCCGGTTACTGTTGTGCAGATCGTCGACGAACGCGACGATGCTGCCATCTTCGATGCCCACCCGGATCTTTAGCGTCGAGAGAAAGGCCCGCCACAGCGGTTCGTCCCGCATGCGCTCGACCAATTCACTGCGGACCCACCGCTGCACATACTTTAATTCCGCGACCACCTCGTCGACCGGCCGGCGCCTTGTGGTCTTGCCGTTAAACGGCGAGACGCTGCAGAACTCGCAGTCGAAGTGGCAACCTCTGGTCGTGAAACTGCACTGGCGGGTCATATAGGCATCAGGGCTGAGCAATTCGACCCTCGGGCTCTTATACTGTTCCAGGGAGGGAAAGGCCGACATCTTATAGACGCGCTGCATCGTGCCGGCTTCATAATCCTCGACCAATCGAGGCCATAAGTCTTCGGCCTCGCCGCAGACAATGGCATCCGCATGCTGCAGGGCTTCGTCCGGACAATAGGTCGGATGCACCCCGCCCAGGACCACCGTCTTGCCGCGCTTCCGGAATTCCTGCGCAATCTCGTAGGCCCGCGGCGCATAGCAGGTCATGATCGAAAGGCCGACCATGTCGCAGGGATGATCGAAATCGACGTCTTGCACCGCTTCATCGACCAGATTGACGTCCCAGTGCTCCGGAGTATAGGCCGCAATCGTCGGCAGGCTCAGCTTCGGAAACCAGACAGCTCGCCGTTCCGAAGCCGTGAGGCGATACCGGTTGTTTCGAGGGTAGGGATCGACGAGGAGGAGCCGCCTTTTCGCCGCCGGCTTCAGCGGTTGTCCTTGTCGCATCGGTTGGATCAGTGCCATCGGTGTTACCTCCACTTTGGCGTCACACTCGGAATTTCGTTGTTACACGGTTATCGGGTGCCCACGGGACGCAAGTCCGGCAGTTCCACATCCTGCCCCTGCGGTTCCACGGCTGGCTGCGATTCAACGGCCTCCTTCTTCGCCGCCTCCAGCGCGTCGAGCCTCTGTTGTCGCTCGATCACAGGCGCGACCCCCACATCTTCGGGAGGAATCGGCGACCCGATGACGCCGCAGGCCGCGGACGACAAAACGGCAAACGCAACCAGCATGGCCTTCACGATAACATCCGTTCCAGTTGCCGAATGCGCTGTTCGACCCGTCCTCTGGCCGTGCCGCCAATCTGGTCCTTGCGATCGATCGCCGCCTGGACGGTCAACCGCGCGAACACGCCCTTGTCAAAGCGGTCGGAGAACTGACGCAGCTCCTCGAGCGTAAAGGAGGTGAACTCGCGCCCGCGCTCCAGTGCGGATCGGACGACACGGCCTGTGATGCCATGAGCTTCGCGAAACGGCATGCCCTTGCTGACCAAATAATCCGCCAGTTCGGTCGCAAGGAGCCCGCCCCCCTGAACCGCCTGCTTGAGACTCTCCCGGTTTACTTTGAGCCGACGCATCAATTCCGTCAAGACTTGAAGTGAAGCCGTGACGGTGTCCAGCGCATCGAAGAGCGCGGGTTTGTCCTCTTGCAGATCCCGATTATAACTCAAAGGGAGCGCTTTCATCGTCGTGAGCAGATTGATCAGCTGCCCATAGACGCGGCCCGTCCTGCCACGGATCAGTTCCGGCACGTCCGGATTCTTCTTTTGTGGCATCATGCTGCTGCCGGTGCAAAATCCCTCCGGAAGATCGACAAACCGGAATTCCTGTGAGGACCACACGATCAGTTCTTCACTGAGCCGCGAGAGATGCATCATGGTGATGGACAGCGCCGCCGCGATCTCGATCATGAAATCCCGATCGGAAACGGCATCCAGGCTGTTCGTCGTCACTTGGGGAAAGCCTAGCAGCCCCGCCGTATACTGCCGATCGACGGGATAATTGGTGCCAGCCAGGGCCCCTGATCCTAGGGGCATTACGTTCAACCGTTTCTGTGCATCTTGAATGCGGCCCTTGTCACGCTCCAGCATGTCGACATACGCAAGGAGATGGTGGGCGAACAGGACGGGTTGGGCCCGCTGCAAGTGCGTGTAACCGGGCATCGCCACGGTCCGGTGCGCCTTCGCCTTGGCCACAAGGACGCGCTGGCACTCTCGGAGGCGTTTGGCAAACTCCTCCAGTTGCTGGCGAAGGAAAAGTCGGACATCCAGCGCCACCTGGTCGTTGCGGCTTCGTCCCGTGTGCAGCTTGCCTCCCAAGGGACCGATCAATTCTGTGAGTCGCCGCTCGATTGCCATGTGTATGTCTTCGTCCTGCGGGGCGAATTTGAATCGTCCCCGATCCAGCTCGGCCTTCACCGCCTCAAGGGCCTTCACGATCGTCCGGGTTTCGCCCGGGGTCAGCACGCGCGCCCTCTCCAATGTTTTGCAGTGGGCGATGCTGCCCTGGATGTCCTGTGCATACAGCCGTCGATCGACGGTCAGTGAACCGGTGAAGGCTTCAACCAGCCGGTTCGTGGGTTCACGGAAGCGTCCGCTCCAGGCTTTACCGCCAACACCATTGCCTGTCCGCCCTTTCGTCATCAGGACGACGCCTTCTTGCGCTGGGCTCTGATCTTCAATCGCAAGGCGTTCAGTCGGATAAAGCCTTCGGCGTCCTTCTGGTTGTATACCTCGTCTTCTTCGAAGGTTGCGATATCCAGTCGGTAGAGCGACCGCTTCGATTTTCTTCCCGCCAATGTGCAGCTGCCCTTGTACAGTTTCACCCGAGCCGTGCCGCTGACGTCTTGCTGTGCCTCGTCGATCGCCTTTTGCACCATCTCCCGCTCGGGACTGAACCAATAGCCGTTGTAGATCAAGTCGGCATAACGGGGGATCAAACTGTCCCTGAAATGCAACACCTCGCGGTCCATGGTCAGCGATTCCAGCCCCCGATGGGCCACATGCAGGATGGTACCGCCCGGCGTCTCGTACACGCCGCGAGATTTCATGCCGACGTAGCGATTTTCAACCAGGTCGACCCGCCCGACGCCGTGCGCACCGCCCACCTTATTGAGATGGGCCAGCAGCGATGCCGGACTCATTTTCTTGCCGTCCACCGCGACGGGGTTGCCGGCCTCATACTCGATCTGCACCTCGATCGGCTTGTTCGGAGCCTTCTCCGGCGACACCGTCATCTGGAAGATCTCGTCGGGCGGCGATTCCCAGGGGTCTTCCAAGATGCCGCCTTCATAACTTACATGGAAGAGATTGAGGTCCATGCTATAGGGCTTCGCCTTGGTGGCCGTCACGGGAATGCCGTGGCGATCCGCATATTCAATCAACTCGCGGCGGGACCGCATCGTCCACTCGCGCCAGGGAGCAATGATCTTCAGGCTGGGCGCAAGCGCCATGTAAGTCAACTCGAAGCGCACCTGGTCGTTGCCCTTCCCCGTCGCCCCGTGGGAAACGGCTTCGGCCCCTTCTTTGAGCGCAATTTCCGCCTGACGGCGGGCAATCAACGGACGGGCGATGGAGGTGCCCAACAGGTACGACCCTTCATACATGGCGTTTCCGCGCAGCATGGGGAACACATAATCTTTTACGAATGTCTCACGGAGATCCTCGACATAGACTTTCTTGACGCCAAGCTTCTGCGCCTTGGCCTTGATGGCCTGCAGATCCTCGCCCTGACCGAGATCGGCGCAGAACGCGATCACCTCTGCCTCATACGTCTCCTGCAGCCATTTCAGAATGACCGAGGTATCGAGCCCTCCGGAATAGGCCAGCACAATTGTTTTTATCCCGCGATTCATCGTCGGCCTGGTGTTCCTTTCCGCAGTAACGTTGTCAAAATGGCTTTCTGCATATGCAGCCGGTTTTCCGCCTGGTCGATAATGACGGACTGAGGACCGTCCAAGACCTCGGCGGTGATTTCCTCCCCCCGGTGGGCGGGCAGGCAATGCATCACGATGGCATCCGCCTTGGCTTTGGCGACAAGCCTTCCGTTGACCTGATACGGCGCCAGCACTCGCAGACGCCTGGCCTGTTCCCGTTCCCGACCCATGCTGATCCAGACATCGGCATAGACGATGTCCGCTTCCTTGACAGCGACGTAAGGATCCTGGGTGAGTTCGATGAGGGCCCCGGTTTTCGCGGCTTCCACCCGCGCCAGGTCGACCACATGCTGATCCGGTTGATACCCCGAGGGACAACCGAGCGTGATTGTCATGCCCATCTTGGCTGCAGCCTCGATGAGAGAATTGGCGACGTTGTTGCCGTCCCCGACATAGGCGATCTTGACTCCCTTGAGCCTCCCTTTCTTTTCCTTGATCGTGAGCAGATCGGACAAAGCCTGACAGGGGTGGCTGAGGTCGGTGAGGCCGTTGATCACGGGCATGGTGGCTTCCCGCGCCCATTCCTCGACGGTGGCGTGATCATAGGTGCGGATCACCATGCCGTCCAGATACCGAGAGAGCACTCGCGCCGTATCAGCCACGCTTTCTCCCCGGGACAGTTGGATGTCGGCCATCGGCAAGACAAGCGCATGGCCGCCCAGTTGATGCATCCCCGCCTCAAAGGACACTCGTGTCCGGGTAGAAGGTTTTTGAAAGAGGAGGCCGAGCGTTTTCCCCTTCAGCAAGTCATGCTGGATGCCGCGACGCTGCTTGTCTTTCAGTTCCGCGGCCAAGGTCAACAGGCGTTCCACCTCGGCTTTCGAGACGGTTGCGACATCGAGGAGATCTTTAGCGAGCGGAGAAGTTCGCTGCGACGGTAGTTTCATGAGGCACCGACCTTCAATGAGCCGCGGACTGAGCGGCATGCCGATCAAAGACATGCGACAGGACGTCCAGCAAGCGGTCGATTTCCGGTTGAGTGATGATCAACGGCGGAATAAAGCGGAGCACGTGCTCTCCCGCCGCGTTAATGAGCAGTCCACGCTTGAGGCAGTCGCCGACAACGGTTCTCGCGTCCATCTCGACTTCCATTCCTTGCAGCAAGCCCAAGCCACGCACATCGCGAATCATGTGGTGACGGTCCTTGCATTCGGACAAGCCCTTGCTCAAGTACTCGCCCATCCGGCGGGCGTGATCGAGGACACGCCCCTCGAGCAGGACGCGGAACACCGCCAGGGCCGCAGCGCAGGCCAGCGGATTCCCGCCGAAGGTCGAGGCGTGCGAGCCGGGGCCGAAGGCTTTTGCGACCGGCGCCGTCGCCAAACAGGCGCCGATAGGGACGCCACCGCCCAGTCCCTTGGCCAAGGTCATGATGTCCGGCTGCACGCCCAATTGCTCGTACGCGAACAGGGTTCCGGTTCGGCCCATGCCGGTCTGGACTTCGTCGAAGATCAACAAGAGGTCCCGCTGCGTGCAAAGGTCACGCACCGCCATGAGATACTCGCGAGAGGCGACGTGAACACCCCCTTCGCCCTGAATCGGCTCCAGCAGAATGGCTGCGGTCCTCTCGGTCACCGCCTGCTCCAACTCCGCCAGGTGATTGAAGGTCACGTGCAAGAATCCGGGAAGGAGCGGTTCATACCCTTTTTGCACTTTTTCCTGACCGGTGGCGGTCAGTGTCGCCATCGTGCGTCCATGGAACGACTGCTTCATGGTGATGATCTCAAACCGGCCGGCCCCGTATTTCTCATGCGAGTAGCGCCGAGCCAGCTTGATCGCCGCTTCATTGGCCTCCGCGCCGCTGTTGCAAAAAAAGACCTGGTCGGCGAACGAATGGTCCACCAGCATTTGAGCCAGCTTGACCTGCGGCTCTGTGTAATACAGATTTGATGTATGGATCAGCTGCGCAGCCTGCTTTTGGATCGCCAGCACCAAATCCGGATGTCCATGACCGAGAAGATTGACGGCGATGCCCCCGACAAAATCCACGTATTCGCGTCCCTCGAGGTCATACACCTTGCTGCCCCGCCCTCGGACAATAGAGATGGGCTGACGCGCGTAGGTCCCCATCAGATACTGCTCGGCGCTTTCCTTGAGTTCTTCGGTCGGCATGGCAGACGTATCCCCTTGTAAAGTAAGGGAAGCTAGCACAGGATCGGTGGTGAAAGCAAATGAGTGCATGCACGAGAGACGAGTGCCGTGCTGGCGCGTCGTCACCCAGCGTTTATGGTACTCTCTGAACGATGAAACCTTGCGGGCAGTGTCAGCAGCAGAACCAAGACGACGCAAATTTTTGCTATCAATGCGGGAACGATTTGGGCGTTCCGGCGGCGGGCGCCTCGACGGCGATTTCCAGTCGCACCGATGGCGATCTCTGGCGCGATTTCATTGGTCCGAACGCGGATCGCTATCTGGAGCAATTTAGGAAATTCGGTCCCCCCCATGCTCCCCGATTTGCGCTGACCTGGCACTGGCCAGCCTTTCTGTATGTCTCGTTTCTCTGGTTTCTCTACAGAAAGATGTACCTCTACGCGGCGGTGTACGCCATCGGACCGATGGTTGCAACCTACCTGACAGGCGACATGACCAGCGGCATTGTGTGGAGTGTGGTCGCCGGCGCAACCGCGAACTATGTGTACTACTGGCATTGCAGAGAACAGATCGCGGCGATCAAACAAAAGGCCTGGAATGATCCGGCGCAACAGCATGCTGCGCTGAAAGAAGAAGGCGGCGTGCAGCCTTATGTCATCTGGGTTGGGGTCGCGTTTTATCTGCTCTTCTCGCTCACCATGTTTAAAATGCTTCAAGAAGGCGCCTTGGACCAGGACAAGAGCCTGAAGAGACCGGCTGCGCCGGCAGGGAACGCCGCTGGCCTCACCGCTGCTTCTGCCAGGTGATCCAGGCCTGAAACCAGTCCCAATCCTGCGCGTACGCCGCCCCGCCCGAGTCCGCCGCTTCCTGTTTTTGTTCCAATTGCGTGTAGGTGCGCGGCCAGTTTTTCTGCCACCAGCTCTTGAGTTCGTCAGACCCATAGGCCTGTCCATTGGGGGCCAAAATCCCGGCTGCTGTGCAGAGCGGCGCGACAAGCGGCCAGAACCGGTCTTTGCCGAGCCCAAGGCTCCGAAAATGCTCTCGCAACAAAAACACGACCCACAGTTCGGCGCTGTGCTTCTTATTGTGCTTGAAGGGCTGTGTCTGCCGAAGCGGAACAGGATCAAACGCTTTGACGATGGATGTATAGTCCGGTCCGCCATAGCTGCCGGCTGCCTCGGCAATCCCTTCGATGATGCTCGACAACTCGAGCTCCGTGACAGGCGAAGGGCTAACGCTCTGACCCGACAGACTGTCGGATACGGGATTGGGCGTCGTAAGCAATTCAATCAAGGGCTTGAGCTCGCGCAGTCGTGTCGCCGCGGCCTTGAGGATCTGCTCCGACTCGAGCCAATAATCCGCATCGCTCTTGGTCAGCCGTTCGCGGCCGGCGGGAGGCAGGACGGTCGGCACCCAATAGCGCATCAGCACGAACAGGATGTAGTCGACCTGCCCGCCGACCTGGCCGATGCGATCGAGCAGACCGCCGGCTGCTGCAGCCTTGAAAAAAGACTCTGCGCGATCGCCCACTTGCAACCGCTCGCCCATGCCGACCCACCAGTGTTCGACCGCGCGCCAGTGGCTCTCAGACGAGGGACCAGTGTTCATCACTCAACGCATCCTGCTGAAATCGTGCGGCATGGTACTGCCGGAGTAGAGCGAAAGCAACGCTTGACTTGGATCGGCGATTCAGTATTCTGGCCGGCGCAGCACTAGATCCACCTGGAGGATATGCGATGGGACGTCTCATCTTGCTCCGGCACGGCGAATCACAGTGGAATCTCGAGAACCGGTTCACCGGCTGGGTGGACGTGCCGCTGTCCCCTCGAGGCATCCAGGAAGCCAGAAACGCCGGAGAAAAACTGCGTCCCTACCGGTTCGACCGCGCCTTCACCTCCGTGTTGCAGCGCGCCAACGAGACGCTTCGGCTGGCACTCGAGGTGATCGGACAGACCACGATTCCGACGGAGCGGGACAAGGCGTTGAACGAACGCATGTACGGTGAACTGCAAGGGCTCAATAAGACCGAAACTGCGGCGAAGTACGGCGAGGATCAGGTCAAGATCTGGCGCCGCAGTTATGACGTACGACCGCCCGGAGGGGAAAGCCTCAAGGACACGGCGGAGCGTGTGTTGCCCTACTATGACAAGGCGATCAAGCCGTATCTGCTGGCCGGTGAAACAATTCTCATCGCAGCCCATGGAAACAGTCTTCGTGCGCTGGTCATGGAATTAGAACAGCTGACCAAGGAGCAGGTGTTGGAGCTCAATATTCCAACGGGCGCCCCCTTGCTCTATGAACTCGACTCCACTGGACGAGTCACTGATCACCGCTATCTCTAGAGACAGCGCGACGGCAATCCGTTCCAGTCCTCTGATTGTCAAGCTCCACGAATCAACCTTTCTCCATCGATCCCTGAAAATGACCACACGAGTGTTTCTCTACTCTTCGGGTTCTGGCGGTCCCTAGCTGCAGCTCTTCGGCGCCTCTACTAGATCAACTCAGGGGCCGACCGTAAAGCAAGAGACAGTTCAAAGGAAGCACACCTGAAGATGTACGGTGGTTCCTGGCAGCCGGATCAGGCAGTTTTGGCCGGCCGCCACCGGAGGCCGGCGTTCAGCAATTCCTGGAGAAGGTCTTCGTACCGGTAATCGGCACTTTCCGCAGAGTCGGCGAAATCCTCATTTCGTGCAATCTGAGGGTTGGGATTGGCTTCCAGGACGTAGAGGTTTCCCCCGTTGTCCATCCGCAAGTCGATGCGGGCATAGCCGCTCAACCCGAGCGCGCGGTACACCCGCTTGGCGAGGTGCTGAATTTGCTCCGCCTTGCCCGGCGGAAGATTCTTTGCATTCTCCGACGTGATCCCGTACTTGTCCTGATATTTCCGGCTCCATTTCACCCGTTCTGTTGCAATTCGACGGGCATCCCCGGGCAGCTTGTCCATCTTGAGCTCCCACACGGGTAGCGCTTGAAGCTGACCGTTGCCGATCACGCCGACATAGAGCTCACGTCCCTCGATGTACCGTTCAATCAGCGCGCCGGTCCCCACACTCTCGTGAATGAATGCCACGCGCTCTTTCAGCTTCCCGTCATCTTCGACAATCGAGGCCTGGGAGATGCCAAGTGATGCTTCCTCCGTGACGGATTTGACGATCAGCGGGAACGACAGCCATGTCGGCCGTCTGACCGAGCGGCCGTGCGGCGCCACCATGAATTCCGGGAACGGGATGCGGTGGAAGGAGAATAATTTCTTGGCCAACACCTTGTCGCGGGCCAGCATCAACCCTCGGGGATTGCAGCCGGTGTAGGGGACGCGCAGCAGCTCCAGGTACGAGACGACGTTCTGGTCATACACGGCAACTCCATCGAACTCTTCCAATAGGTTAAACGCGATGTGCGGACGCCATTCCTCCACGGCAGTCCGGATGACGCCGAGATCGCTTTTCACACCGAGCGGCAACACTTCATGTCCCAATTTCCGCAAGGTGGTCACCACATCGTACTCGGTTTTCCATTCGGCCTGCGACGGATCATGACCGTCGAGCGGTTCGGGGGGTACCAGGTCTTTATGCATGAGGATCAGGACACGCAACCGTTTCATAACGCCACCTTGTGGCGGCCGCTTCGCAAATAGTTCATCGTGTGCACCGTCAGAAGAATCGTAAAGTCGAGTTTTGCCTGCTCTTCATTTATTGTCAGACGCAACTGCAGCTCGCGGCATCGTTGAATCATACCTTCAAGCACTTGATCGATCGTGTACTGATACTCGCCCGTCCAACTCGCGACCTTTCGGCGGACCTCGCGTCGAAACCGGTTTAAGAAGGCGGCAGCACTCATCTTATCCGTGTAGGTATCGGCATCGGAAAACAGCCGTTTCAAATCCGGATCGTATGAAGACGATCCGGAAACTCCGTAGTGGCCGCGCTTGCGTGCATAGTGCTCGCGGAGGGTGCGTTTTAGTGTGTGTAACGGATCGATCTGCTCCGTCGTGGTCACGGGCGGCGGCACGCCCGCCAACCCGTGCATGAGACTGTCCATATATTGGAGTTTTCGCATGACGGGCCATCCCTTGTACCGATCGGCCCACAGGGAGTTTGGCGTCAACCAGACGGCGAAGGTCTCCGCAAAGTCTTCATCGGGATGGCTTTGCGCATACCACACATCCAAGTGGCGCACAAAGCTGCGGCTATAGGGCCGAGGGCTGTAGTATTTGGGATAGGGATCCGAGGATCGGCCGAAGATGCGCTGCCGGCTTCGGAGCCGGCGGATGCGGTACGCGTTCTCAATGGCGTGCCCGGCTTCATGGCGCAGGATCCGCATACACCACTCTGCCGTGCCTCCTTCAACCTCCAGCATCTGAGCCAGCTCGAGTCTCTCCAACCGGGGATGGGCGAGATAAAACGGGATGGCGATGCCGGGCACGCCGTCAGGCGTGAACCATTCGTTCGAAATCCAAAAATGTGGACGAAACCGGAGGTGCTTGGATTCAAGCTCCTCTTGGAGCTGATTGATGTGACGCGACAGAAACGGACTGTCGATGGTCACGTTGAGACGGGACATAGGTAGATCGAGTAGCTTTTCATCGGACCAGGACACCCACGCAGGCTCGCGTTGACTGGGCTCCACCGGTTTCCGTCCTTCTGAAAGCATCGCTCTCCTCGTTACCATTATACATCTACTGGAAAGATAGCAGGTTGATTTCTGAAGACGGGCCGGATAGTCACCTGCGGCGACATGAACGAGGAAAATCCCTTGCCGTCCAAGAAGGGAGGCCTCGAATTCGACAGCGGATTCATCAAACGCGTAGAATGCGTTCATGTCCACGACCCCTCTCCACCGTTCGATGCTGCCCAAATTGGATGACGCCACTGAACAGTTGCAAACGCGACTGCTGCGTCAGGTCGGGCAAACGATCAGCGATTATGGGTTGATCGAGGCCGGCGACAAGATCATGGTGTGCCTCTCGGGAGGGAAGGACAGTTATGGGCTGTTGGATCTTCTGCTCGTCCTGCAGGGCCGTGCTCCCGTCCACTTTGACCTGATCGCCGTTAATCTGGATCAGAAGCAGCCCGGATTTCCGGCCCATGTCCTGCCGGAGTACCTCACGTCGATCGGCATTCCGTTCCACATCGAAACACGCGATACCTATTCAATCGTCAAACGCCTCGTCCCTGAAGGACAGACGACCTGTTCGCTCTGTTCACGGCTGCGCCGTGGTCATCTCTACCGTGTGGCCACTCAGATCGGAGCGACGAAGATTGCCCTGGGGCATCACCGTGACGACATTCTCGAAACACTCCTCTTGAATCTTTTGTTTACCGGAAAGCTCAAGACGATGCCGCCCAAGCTCCGCTCGAAAGACGGCCGGCATCTCGTCATTCGCCCGCTCGCCGCCGTCCGCGAAAGCGATCTGGCCCTTTACGCCAAACGCCGAGGGTTTCCGATTATTCCCTGCGATCTGTGCGGTTCCCAAGAGGATCTCAGGCGGAAGGAGGCAAAGGCGTTCCTGCTGGACTGGGAACGCCGCGCACCCGGCTGCACCGACAGCATGTTCGCGGCGATGTCTAACGTCGCCCCTTCGCTGCTTCTGGACAGGCGGTTTTTTGATTTTCGTTCTCTGCGTTTGGAGGATGCCGTTTCTGGAGATGAAGACGTGTGGTTGGATCAGGAAGGTGCCTAGCCCTTTAATCTGCTCGAAAACTGCTTGCGAAATTTTGCGACCTTCGGGCCCACCACGGCCGTGCAATAGCCCTGAAACGGATTCCGCACGAAATATTCCTGATGGTAGGGCTCTGCTTCATACCAGGTGGGAGCAGCGACAAGTTCAGTCACGATCGGGTCGGCATAGACGTGCTCACGTGTGAGTGACCCAATCAGTTCTTCAGCAACGCGCTTCTGTTCCGGACTGTGGTAAAAGATCGCAGATCGATACTGAGTGCCAACATCGTGCCCCTGACGGTTCAGCGTCGTTGGATCATGAATCACAAAGAAGATTTCCAGGATCTCTCGGTAGGTGACCACAGAGGGGTCAAAGGTAACCTTGACCGCCTCAGCGTGCCCGGTGTGTCCCCCGCAGACGGCTTCATAGGTCGGCCCCTCCGTGTGGCCGCCCGTGTAACCCGATTCCACCGAATGCACACCCTTCATCTGATCGTAAACGGCTTCTAGACACCAGAAGCACCCTCCCGCAAGTGTCGCCACCTCTTCTTTCATGATGAAGTTTCCCGCCTTTTCTCATCGAAGTGTTTCAATGCCCGAGGAGCGTGTGGGCGTAAAAGGATTTATATCATAGCGAACGACCCGCTCGCGAGGCGAGGGCGAGAAGAGATCGCGCGCGAGGAGAAATTAGCGCGGCTTGTCGGCGTTGAGATTGGCGATGACTTGCCTCAACTTGACCCGTTCCTCCGGGTGCATGACGGTGAATTGCAGACCAAAGGTGTTTCCGTTGACCCACCGAACCTGCGCCTCGTCGACTCGCAAGGGCCAGCTCAATCCAGGCGCATAGATTCTGCATTCAAACGAGGCATTGGCGACCACCGGATAATCCGATTCAATTCGGCACCCCCCGTCAGAGAGGTCCAGCGTCTTCCCCTGGCCTTCGCGTTGCCCGCCTGAAAAGGTACTGCGAAACTGGGCCGTAAATCGCGGGTGCTCTCTTTTTTCTGTTCTGCGACTCTTCTTCAGTGCCTGGGCTTTTACCGCCATCGATTCGGAACCTCCACCGGCGTTCTGACATGCCGGAAACAACGCACCCCGACGTCCTCGCAAGGAGAACCCGCCGGGGCGCCTCGTGTCTTATTGAGGAGTTATTTCTTCTTCAGCAGCACATGACCGCGACGATTGAGTTGATAGCAGGCTTCCTCGTGTTCGGTGCAGAAGGGACGTTCCTTTCCGTAAGACACGGTGCCGACCTGCTTGGGACTGACTCCCAGTTCGGTGAGGTACATACGCGCGCTCTTTGAACGTTTGTCACCGAGCACCATGTTGTAATCGGCCGTTCCACGTTCATCACAATGCCCTTCCACCCTCAACACGGCTCCCGGGTGTTCCTTCAACCACTGAGCATTGTGATTCAGCGCTTCTCTTGCGGACTCGGACAATGTCCACTGGTCGTACCCGAAGAACACGTCTTTCAGGCCTGCTTCCATGGCCGCTCGCTCTTCTCTCGTGAGTTCGGCGTGGTGGCGAGTGCCGGAAGTCGTGGGAGACACAGATGCTATGCCGCCGTGTGCCAGGTACTCATCCGCCGGGTTCTGCGAGAATCCGCTTAGCTCGTTGCGGGAACTACCTTGGGTCATACCGGGGAAATCGGGATTGACGCCTTGGCCGCTCAATCCTGAGCGAACTCCCTCGCGCGTCGTGCCAGCCGTTTCATCGCCGTCCGACTGCAACCATCTCATGCCGCAACCAGATACGCCCAATGCAATTAGGGCTAACGCCGCTACCAGAACGGTTTTCCCAAAACTGGCCTTCATGGTATCCCCCATCATTTTTGATGAACTTAGACTAGAACAACTATAGCACCGCCTGCATAGGCAGGCGTGAATGAGGAAGGCCTATAGACAAGATCGTGAATTCATGGGAGTTTTTTTAGCCGAGGGGGGCTGACTGGAAGTTCCTACGGGAAGGAGAGGAGGTCTCAAGCCACAGTCTGAGTTCTCGACGAGCGGTCGGTCAGAATTGGGTGGAACGCCGATCTGCCCAGCGAACGGGCCGCATCACCGTTCCCAACGCTGCGACCGCACAAATCATCGCCAGCATGAGGAGACCCATCATCAAAAAGAACGCGGCCCGTACATCATGGAGGATGACATGGTTCATCTTTTTCCCTCCTCTAGTCCATCGTCATCTAGCCCGCGTGCCATCCGCAGCTACAAAGCCAGGGTGTCATAGGATCACGTTTAGTCAGCCATCGTTTACAACAGGGACAGTGCCTTGTCCATACCTGCTTCCTACCGTGATCTGTCAACCCGCCGGTCGCTCCCTCACGGGACCTTACGAGATGGTGTCTATAGAATAGCACGTTCGCGGCCCTCCGTCTTTGCAAGGACCTTGTGTTCAACTTACAACGAAGCAGCGCGAAAATCTATGCAGCTTTCGGTGGGGGAGGTCCGACGGAAGCGCCTTATATTGCCCTAACTGCAAATGGCGCAGTCCGGGTCCTGGCTTTGTTCCCGAGACCTCCGGCTGTTGGCCGCGTTTGCGATGTTAATCCTCCTTGCGTATTTCATCTTACGCTGCGTCAAGTTCGGCATCCATCAGGTGGTCCAAGGTCCGTTGCACCGCGGTTGAAAGGCTCGGCTGAGCCAGCTTCGGGACAAATCCGGCCAGTTGCGCAGGTGTATAGACACGCGCATGGTACTCCTGCTCTAGCTCCTTGCGGGCCTGAATGTTGCCTTTCGCAGCCAACCGCAGCAAGACACGTCGATGTTCAACTTCGTCTTCCATCGTATTCCACATACAGATCCCCCCTTCATGGTTCCGTTGCGACGCTAACCACGGGCAGTTGCCGGGAGTCAGCTCTCTCATTCTTAGCGGCTTGCTTGGCCTTTTCCACTGCATCACTCGTCGGCAGAAACACAGCTAAGAGGATCAGCAAACCTACCAGAAGAAGCAGCAGGCCAACCGGCGCCGAGTCGCCGCGCCATTCCTGTCTCCCTCGATGCGGTTGTCCATTCTGCTTGCCGCTCTCGTCGGTCACCCAAGGCAAAGCTCATGCCCTTCCATGACTCCCGAAAAAACGGGCAAGAACCAATCATTTCTTAGGTTGCCCTGTGTAATGGGATAACTTGTCCAGCAGTAGGAGATAAATTGTCCTGCGAAACCGACCTCCGGAGACAAGTAAGTCCACGGTGAGTTGGTTGTTGGATGCCAGTGAGCGTTCTTCGCAAGGATGGCTCCGCCCGCCACAAGGACGGGTGGAGCCGGGGATGCTGAGTGAGGGCTTGAAACCGGAATGCCTGAGGATCTTCCTACGACTCTTTCCGGAATCCCCTTATTGCAGAGCCTAAGGCGAATAGCCCCACGCCTACGCTCATCAGCAACACAACGGGCGGTTCCGGAACCGCTTGAGCGTCATTCGTTCTTGTCGTCACCGGTGTTGTCGCAGCTTGCATCGGAGCGATATCCGAGCCAGAAGATCGTCTGGAAAACGCCTCCGATGTCGTCGGCAGGGACAGAAGCATCAGAAGTACCAGCACCGAACCATAAATCAAGGTTTTCATCTTACTCCCTCGTAAAAAATTGAGTGTTGCAAAGTGTGGTCAGGCATTGCCAAGCATTGCTGACCTTTCTTATGGAGGTTATCCTCTTATACCTAGGGCAGTACCCTCAATTCCCCGGAAGCGGTACGTACTTGCGCGTAACATTATTGATTCCAATATCGGGTGAGTTCCTCGCATCTAATTCAAAGGAAAACGAACTTGTGAACTTCCCATTCTCGTCTGCAATCTGAGCTCCCGGAAAAACTTTACTCGCCCAATTCAAGAAGTTTACGTAGCTGAGAGAAGGCCCTAACACACCTTGGCGACCATCATGTTAGCCTCCTCATGGAGGCAGGAATGGCTCGCAGACGGATGCGGCGTAGCGACCTTATCTGGAATGGGAATGACTGGCATCGGGCGTGGCAGATCGCCTTGATGCGGATCGACGGCGCACCAACAGCGGTGTCAGAACACATCGCCTTTTATCATGCCATCGATATGCTCGACAGTGCCTTTGCGAGAGGCGATGCATTCCAGTTTCAGCTTGGCATCATTATGATCTTAGATTGCTGCAACGAGGCAATTGAACGGGGTGACTGCTCTCAGTGGTGGATTGACTAGCTGGCTGAACTGGTGCGCCCGGCCGGAATCGAACCTGCGACCTGCGGGTTCGAAGTGGAACGCGCTCTAATAAAGCCAGCATCTGACAGGCTATTAATATCTACAATCACTCGCCTTTTCTCTTCTCCCATTTATGAATCGAATCGCTGCCAGTTACTCTCAATATACGGACAGTTTACGGACAAATGAAGGCTAGATATCGTCAAAGATACGATGCGGTAAGAAATACTCCGCTTCCTGAAAGGCTTCTTCGCTGACTGGAGGGAGCACTCCCATGGGTACCACTGCAAGTGGAGGGGTGTGTCGACTGACGCCTCTTTCTTTGTCATCCAGACGCAGTACCCTCGGTGTGAAGTTGCCGTAGTTGTTCAGAAACAAGGTTAATAAAACCACTGTGGCTGCACTATGACAGAACTATCCTGTTCGATCATGTTTGATCGGGCTCCAATTCCTCTATAAGTGCTGGAGATACTCCCCTTCTCAGACCAATTGCGATTCAGCAACCTACTTCCAGGCAAAAACCCGGATAGGCGTGGATTCCTCATGAGACCAGCCGCCCTGCCTGAAAGAGAGAGGGGAACTTCCGTGGCCAGGAGAGGATTAATTTGTGTTCTATAGGTTCGGTGACAAGGTATAAACTAACGTCGCATAAAGCACATCACCACAGGGCGATGAAATGAGATCGGCGAAGGTGTTCGGAACAGGAATCATAAATCTTCTCATCGTCCTGACATTGATAGGTCTAATAGAGGGATCGGTACGGTGGTTATATCCCGAAATACCACCTCAACATTCGGACCATAGGTTGTTCGATCCTCACAAGTATGGCCGAACATATGGATATAAGGCTTTGGCGACTGGAGAAGAAATGGGTGCTCTGGTTATTACAGATGAACATGGATTTCGGGCAAGTTCTCGCTCACGTCCATCTCATAGCTCAGAACACGTTTTCGTACTAGGCGACTCTGTCAGCGTCGGAAACGGTGTCGAAGCTGAGCAGACCTACTCATTTTTGTTAGAAGAAAAGCTTGGCAAGAAGGTTCTGAATGCATCAGTCACGGGCTATGGGATTGTGGATTATGTCGAAGTCTTAGGGCACATCGCAGACAACTTCAAACCACAACTGGTCATCATTGGGCTCTGTCTCAATGATGTCAGTCCTACGAGCCAGGCCAGCATAGTTGCTATCGCTCACAACCGAGAAGCGGATGGAGAGGTTGCTCCGGATGAGAGACGGTATCCCAATATGCTTGTGCGGACATTGCGCTACATCAACGACAATTACTTCAACTTCCACACTTTCCTAGGATTGCATTCTAGGACATATGTGCTTCTTAAAAGCTTTGCCACTGATAGTGCCAGGGATCATTTCTTGGCCGACGAATTGTATTACCACGACCCGAAAACGATTGAGTTTCTCAGCTCTCAGTTCGCCAAGCTCAAACGATTATTGACAGACGAGAAACCTCTTGTGCTTGTTATCTTCCCATATGAGTATCAGCTACGAGCAGGTTCTTTGGAAGTCCTGGAGCCGCAAAAAATCATAAAGGAAGCCGGACATAGGGCAGGAGTAACGATCTATGACCTTTACGATGAGCTTAAGGAGTATTTGCAGGCAAACCGGCTTCCTTCGAAAGCCATCTATCTGTTCAATGACCCCCTGCACTTCAATTCTGTGGGCCATCACGCAATAGCTGAGTTGCTATATCGTCATATCAACCGAAGATGAGAGGGTAGCAGGTAGATGCAGCCGCAGGCGTGGGAGTCCTCAAAGGCCCCACCGCCTGCCTGACGGGGGTCTTTCGGTGGACAGGCCTAAAGTGAATTTCTTCAGCAGTACAGACGTACTGCCACCGTGCGCCGGAACACGGACAAGAGGTGTTTCAAGTGTCCTCATACTGGTGCTTTCTGTATTTTTTGGTTGCCAAGAAGTCGATCAAGAGAGGATTCAAGAGATCTTGAAGCAGAAGCAAGTGTATGAGGACCAAAGCAGACAAAAATTAGACCCTCCTGGGCAAATGCTCGCTGGTAAGCGGCTTAAAAAAGAGAAACTCAAAGGCGCAAATCTTCGCTCGGCGATGTTAGCTGGAGCCGACCTGCGCGAGACTGATCTCGAGGATGCAGATCTAACAGGTGCGATGTTATTGGGTGCGAATCTAAGTGGCGCAAACTTGGTGAATGCTAACTTTGAAAATGCCATGTTATTGGGCGCTCAACTCGAGAATGCGCACATTAATAACGCCAATTTTAAAAACACCGCCTTCCTCACTCAAGATCAAATTGATGACGCATGTGGGACGCCGAAAGTTCTTCCTGAAGGCCTGGAAGCACCGAAGGGTGCTAGCTGTGAGCGGATTACTATGGAATCTAAATGAGCTGCTACCCCCTCGCTTGAATAAGTCCGCTCGTCCTCTTTCTGACTGTATGCTGGATTCTTGATCTTGCTCCAATGAGGCGTCTGCAGATTGTCCTCAGAGACTGTTTTGCCCATTCGGCGACAATCCCTCAAGGTCGAGCTGACAGGCCAAATAATACAGCTCCATACCAGTGCCTCGCGCATGGTACACATACACATGCGGCGACCGTCCCGGCAGAATCCGCCTCAATCTTTGTATTATTCGTTTAATTCGTACGTCAAAGATGGAAATGAGCTGGGAGAGAGTGTCGTTACAGACCGGATACTTTCACGGACACAGATGGTTTTGAAAGCACCTCCAGACGTGTGGGCATGCGGAAGTTCTTGAAAAGTCTGGTGCGCCCGGCAGGAATTGAACCTGCGACCTGCGGGTTCGAAGCCCGACGCTCTATCCAACTGAGCTACGGGCGCACGAAGCTATTTCAAACACTTTGCTCGAGAAGTGTCAAGGATGCGCCCAGCGCTCAAGGGGGCCGAAGTGCTGCAAGATAATCGTTACCAATTCGTCGATCGAGCGTCCATCCGTGGCAACGGTCAGATCAGCTGCGGCCTGATATTTCGGCATTCGTTCAGTGAGCACATCTCGAATCTCATCCACGTGAGACTTTGTCCCGGTGAGCGACGGCCGTTGAGTATCGCCGCCGATTCGGGCCGCAATAGTTTCCACGGAAGCTGTCAGCCAGATCAAGCATCCGTTACGTTTGAAGACATCCACATTCTGCTGACGCAGGATCGCGCCACCGCCGGTATCGATGACCAGGTTGTTCTGCCCGGCCAGGTCCTGGCAGACTGCGCTTTCTAAATCGCGAAAATACTCCCAGCCATGCGCGGTGACAATTTCGCTGATCGACGATCCAGCGCGCCTGACGACTTCTCTATCGGTTGAAACGATCTGACGGCCGAGCCGGGAGGCGACGGCCTTTCCTACCGTACTCTTGCCGGCCCCTCGGTACCCGATCAACACAACGTTCATCGCCTACCATGAACTGACGGCACAACCGGCCAGGGTACCTTCGTCATGCCAAGCGGGCCTCCAACACAGCGCGCATAACTTGCGTGGGAGCAGATTGCCCCGTCCAGCGTTCGAACTGCGCTGCGGCCTGATAGAGAAACATCTCGAGGCCTGAGATAGTCCGGCAGCCGGCGGCCTTCGCATCGGCAAGAAGTTTCGTTTCTCGGGGATTATAGACGATGTCCATGACCGTCAGACCAGGATGCAGAAGATGCGCCGGCACACAGCTGGCACCGGGACGGGGGGCCATGCCGATCGGCGTACAGTGGATCAACACGTGGGTCTCCGCCAGCGCAGTTTTGAGCGATTGCTCATCGACACCGGCGTCGGCCACACGCACCCCTGTCTTTTGCGTTACGTCTAATGCCAGGCGTCGACGCTCGGGTTCGTCAATCCCCAAGAGATGCAGGCGAGAAATCCCAGCTTCAGCAGCGAGCGCAAAGGCAATGGCGCGCGCTGCTCCGCCAGAACCCAGAATGATCACGGGCTCACCGCTCACCGGAGCGTTTCCCTGCTTCAGGGCACGAAGCGCGCCCGTGGCATCCGTGTTGATACCGAGCAATTTCCCGTTCTGCGCGACGATCGTATTGACGGCGCCGATGTGTCGCGCCGTGGCTTCAATTTCGTCCAGAAACGGGAGAACGGCAACCTTGTGGGGAATGGTCACGCTCCCGCCGCGAAAATTACCAAGAGCGCGAAGACCCTTGACGGCGTCACCAATGGCCTCGACCTTCCAGGCCAGATAGACGAAGTTGAGCCCCAGTTTTTGGAACGCTGCGTTGTGGATGGCAGGAGAGAGGGAATGTTCGACCGGGTTTCCGATGACCCCGCAGAATTGTGTCGTCGCGTTGATGTCCATCGGGCGCTCATCCCTTGGAAATGGTCATTCCTCCGTCGATCGTGAACGTACCTCCGGTGACCCACCCGGCTTCGTCGGACGCAAGGTACAGCACCATATTCGCGACTTCTTCCGGCGTTCCAGGCCGTTGGAGGGCATAGTGACGGAGGATCGGCTGGAGCATCTCAGGATTGCTCATCAGAGGAGCAGCCATCGGCGTGTCGATCAGACCAGGGTTCACGACGTTACAGCGAATTCCATCCTTGGCATAGTCGACCGCAAGCGCCCGTGTGAAGGCATCGAGCCCGCCCTTCGACGCGGCATACGCCGGAGCCCCGGGAATGCCAACGAGGCTGGCGACGGATGAGATGTTCACAATTGCGCCGCGACCTTGCTTGAGCATCTGGGGGACGACCGCCCGCGTCATGCGGAAGACGCCGGTCAGGTTGATATCCATGACCGTCGCCCAGGTAGTATCGTCGGTTTCATGAATGCGCTTACCAAAATCCCCGATTCCGGCATTGTTGACCAGGAGATCGATGCGTCCGAAGCTGTCGAGCACCCGCTGCACCACCTCACGCACATGGGACTCATCGGTCACCGATCCTGCCACGGACAGCCCCTTACCCTTGTTATGTCTGATCACACTCATGACGCGATCGAGTTCCACTTGCCTTCGGCCCGTGATCACGACCGCGGCACTTTCCTCCGCAAAGCGCTTGGCGACGGCTTCTCCGATCCCCGCATTGCCACCGGTCACAATGGCCACCTTCCCCTCCAAACGATTCATCGAGTCTCGTCCTTTCCCTCTGCTTCACCTTGACCGTCGCTTTCGTGATCCGATTGCGTGTTCCTCCCGCGTGGCCAGAACCCGGGCTCCACTTTTCTCGCCACTGTGAGGAATCCGGAATGGGCGACCATCCGATGGTCCGGCCGAACGCTGCGGCCTTGGATGGACCAGGTGCGGAGGAGCGTTTCGAATGTCTCAATCATCCCGAACACGGTAGAGTCCTGTAATGCCGCGACCGTCTGCTGGACCTGAGGTACCGTAGGAACAAAACTCAGATAGATCCCGCCCGACCTCAGCACCCTTGCTGCATGCGGCACGACCTGCCATGGTTCCGGAAGATCCAGCACGAGGCGATCAAAAGGCATTCCGTCCTCCAAAAGCTGGATCCCTTCATACGCATTGTTCCGGAGCGCTATAAGATTGGGAACTGGGCCCATATACCGTTCAATGTTCAATCTTGCCGTTCTGGCAAAATCTTCTCGAGCCTCATAGGTCACCACCAGTCCTCGGGGTCCGACAGCTCGCAGCAACGCCATGGTCAAGGCGCCTGAGCCGGTGCCGGCTTCGAACACCCGCGCACCTGGATACACATCCGCCCACATGGGGATGAGGGCCAGATCTTTGGGATAAAGCACTTGGGCGCCTCGAGGCATCTTCAGGACGTAATCCCCGAAGGTCGGCTTCAAGGCCAGCATCGATTTGCCGCCGGAGAGAGTGACGATCGAACCGTCCGGCTTATCGATCAGCTCATCGTGCGCAATCTTATGCCCGCTCAGTTGATACACATCGCCGGCTTTGAGCGTCAACGCGTAGTGGCGGCCCTTTGCATCCACCAGATGTATGCGATCGCCATTCTGGAAAGCCGCGCGTGACATGACGCGCCATTCTAGAAGCGAGGCGGCGGCTTTTCAACAACAGCACGCAGGCTCTCCGGCGTTTCCGCACCCCCGGTTCGACACGCCACACTCCGTCCGTTTGGCCTATGACACACTATCCCGAATGTGACAAATCGGCCCCGCCCCCTATCTCAAACCCTACACATCCGCAGCATGATTGCCTCATCGCAGGACATTCCTTTTTCATTAAGTCTTTCTAATAGTCCCATTAATTCACGGCGATGGCCGAACAGAATACTCATAATCAATCCAGCATAGGATTTGCTGCGTAGATACCAGCAGCAGCAATCATGAATCTTTTGTCCCCGGGATTGCCTCTCAGTAAAGGAGACTTATTCAGAACTATGGTCATCGTGATTGGACCGGTGATCCTGAGAGACGTAGTTTGAGGAGGAATCATCATATGAAAAACGACTTGTTCGCTGCCGATGGTCCAGAGTTGAAGTCGCCGGGGCTTAAAGATGTTGACGCGGACCACTCCGAGGACAGCGATTTGCTGGACATGATCGGACGAGATTCCGCGGATCGGGATTCATCCCAGGAAGCCCCCAAATCGACGAAGCGCCACATCGAATCAAGCAGTCCGTTTTTGTTGGAGTCGCTCTACTTTCAATCGTTCGGCGAACGCCCGCTTTTGACGAGAGAAGAAGAGACAGCGTTAGCGAAACAGATCGATCAAGGTTCGAGCATCATCCGCGCGACATTGCGTCATGCCTATCAGCAGCTCGGCCGTGTGAAACGGTCGGACGCTCTTCTTGAAGCGCAGGACACGCTGCAAACCGTTCGGCGGTTGAGTGGACTGTCCGCGACCGCCCTCGACAAGGTTGAACAGACGCTGTCGGGCTTGATCAAAGGCAGAGCTGGGGTGAAACTGCCGCTGACCGTGGTCAAGAATCTGAGAAGCCATCTGGCCACAGTTCGGCAGGCCCGTCTCGTGCTGGAAAAAGCCAAAGATGAGCTAGTGCGATGCAATCTTCGGCTGGTGGTGGATGTCGCCAAACATTACACCCGCCGGGGTCTGACATTACTGGATCTGGTGCAGGAAGGGAATATCGGGCTCATGAAAGCGGCCGAACGCTATCAGTACCGCAAAGGATTCAAGTTCAGCACCTATGCCACCTGGTGGATCCGCCAGGGCATCACCCGAGCATTGGCGGACCAATCACGGACAATCCGCATTCCCGTTCACCAGACGGAAGCTTCACACCGGATTCTGCGTGTCACGCGGCGACTTGGCCAGCAGCTCGGTCGTCCGGCGAAGCTCGAAGAGATCGCCAGCGCCCTCCGGATGCGCCCGGAAAGATTGCATGAGACGGTCCAGGCCTTCCAGGAACCCGTAGCCTTGGAACATCCCGTCGGGGACGGCGGAACAGAGTTCGGCGAGTTGCTGCCCGACCTGCAAGCGGTTTCTCCCGATGCGCATGTACACCGCACAGAAATGACGCATCAGCTCGACCGCATTCTAGAGAACCTCACTCCCCGGGAGCAGACCGTGATCCGGCTTCGGTTCGGCATCGGCTATGATCAGCCCAGCACCTTGGAGCAGGTTGGGCAGAATTTGGCCGTGACGAGGGAACGGATCAGGCAGATCGAGGCCAAAGCGCTCAAAAAGCTGAAGACGCCTGCCATCAAGGAAATGTTCGCCGCAATACACTGAGATCACGCCGAAGATGAACCCGGGAGGTGAGGAGTCAGCTCCTCACCCCCCGTTTTTTTGTTCGGCTTTTCCTGCGAGGGGAGTTGTGCGAGAATGGCCCAGGATCTATGTCACCCTCCAGAGTCACCTATTTCCTCTGTGTTGCCGGCCTGCTCACGTTTTTTATCGATGATTCCGCCTGGGCCACTTCTACCACTTCTAATGGAAGCCTCGTCCCAACAGAGAAAACCCTCTCTGTTCCCGCCGTCGTGGCTAAGGTTCGCTCGTCCGTTGTCACAATTCTGACACGGGGAGTGCCAGCGAGCTCTTCGCAGACACAGTCGGGATCCGGATCCGGCGTCATCATCGACGACGGCGGGTACATTTTGACGAACAACCATCTGGTGACCGGCGTAAAGAGCATGGTGGTAGGGCTATCCACTGGTCGACTGACGCCAGGCCGTGTCGTTGCCAGGGATTTTCTCCTCGACCTCGCTCTCGTGAAGATCAATGCACAGGATCTTGTTGCCGCGACACTGCACCCGAAACCTGACCTGGAAATCGGAGAATCTGTTGTCGCCATTGGCAATCCCCTGGCACTGAAGGGTGGCTCGACTGTCACGGTGGGCGTCGTCAGTGCGCTGGACCGGTCGGTCTTGACACCCGATGGCGAGACGCTTTACGACCTCATTCAAACCGATGCAGCGATCAATCCTGGCAACAGCGGGGGTCCCCTCGTTGATCTGGCCGGTCGAGTGGTGGGAATCAATGTCATCATCGCACCATCGGCACAGGCGATCAGCTATGCGCTCTCGATGGAAGCGATATATCCTCACATCCAATCTATGATGGTTCGCGGCTCTATTTATCGGCCGGATTTAGGATTTACGCCGGTGACAATCACCCCAAGCATCATGGCGAGTTTCGGCTTGGAAGGCGACCGCGGCGTGTTGGCCTTGCAGGTCGACTCCGCAAAACCAGCGGGAGTCGGCGGACTCCAAAACGGCGACATTATTACTGCCGTCGATCAGCATCAGGTCTTCAACATGGGTGACTTCTGGCATGCATTGCTTCGCTCCGGCGACCAACCCACGGTCCAATTGACCTTGCACGGGAAAAGCGGTCCGGCAACCCTCCAACTGCCCAAGCCGGCCGCGCTCAAGGCGGCACAGTGACTGTCCTTGATGCGGCCATAGCGCAATGTTCGCCGTCCAGCTCCCCCTTCATGACGCGTCCTCGGCGCTCGGCTGTGCTGGTCACGTTCAAGGAGCCAGTACGCTATTCCGCAGCCTGGGCGATCCAACAGCAATTCCATGCCGAACGTCTCTCGGGACGCCGCACGGACACCCTCATGCTGCTCGAACATCTGCCGGTCTATACCGCTGGACGCCGGACCAAGCCAACCCATCTCAAGGCCGAAGACACTTCCTCGAACGATCCGGCAATTCCAATCGAAACGGTCAGCCGAGGCGGATCAGTCACCTATCACGGCCCGGGACAACTGGTGGCCTACCCCATCCTGGCCCTGTCAGCTCATGCACCGGGGGCGAAGGCGTACGTGCACATGCTTGAAGAGGTGCTCATTCGGACACTCCTTCGATGGGATATCTCTGGCCACAGGGTGGCGAAGGCGCCAGGCGTCTGGACCCACCACCCGCAGGGCGAGGTCAAGATCGCTTCCATCGGCGCACGGATCGACCGAGGAATCACCCTGCATGGCTTTGCGCTCAATGTGAGTAATGACCTCCGTCCGTTTTCTCGCATCATTCCCTGCGGGCTGAACGGATGCCGTATGACCTCCATGACGGAGATAAGGCAAACAGCGATCCCGGTTCCATCCGTCGCCGAACAGCTTGCCGAAGTCTTTTCGGCGGTGTTTCAGCTTGAATGGACCGCCCCAAGCCTGAGCGCGCCATGACGACAGCCGGAATCGAAGCACGGTCTCCCAGAGCTGGAACAAAGGGAACTGAGGAATATGTCTTCCCTGCATGAACTCGATACTCCAACGTTCCGACTGGCAGTAGCGCAATTTGACCAGGCTGCCGAATTGATGGGCCTCGATTCCAATCTCCATGAACGCTTGAAATTCCCTCAGCGTTCGCTGGTTGTCAGCATCCCGATCCGAATGGATGACGGTCGTGTCGAGGTCTATACAGGGTACCGAGTGCAGCATGATTCCTCCCGCGGACCGTCCAAGGGCGGCATTCGCTATCATCCCGAGGTCAGCCTCGGCGAGGTCGCGGCGCTGGCCATGTGGATGACGTGGAAATGCGCCCTGGCCGATCTCCCCTACGGCGGAGCCAAGGGGGGCGTAGCCGTCGCGCCGAAAACCCTCTCTCGATTCGAGCTTCAGCGTCTGACCCGCCGGTACGCAGCAGAGATATTCCCTTTGATCGGACCGGATAAGGATGTGCCGGCACCGGATGTTGGGACCGACGCACAGGTCATGGCTTGGATCATGGATACCTATAGCCAGCAGGTCGGCTATGCCGTCCCCGGCGTCGTGACCGGAAAGCCGCTTTCGATCGGAGGAAGTCTCGGCAGAGAAGACGCCACGGGTCGCGGCGTTGTATGCGTGACGCTCCAAGCCCTGCGTCATCTGCAGATGGACATCCGTGAGACCACCGTGGTCATTCAGGGGTTCGGCAACGTCGGATCCCATACGGCCCGCATCATGCACGAAGCGGGAGCCAAGGTGATCGCTGTGAGCGACGTGAGCGGCGGCATTTACAACCCTCGTGGTCTCGACATTCCGAAACTGTTGTCGACCTACAAATCCGCCGGCCAAACCCTCGGCGATACGAAACTGGGCGATCCTTTGACCAACGCCGAACTTTTGCAGCTTAAATGCACGGTGCTGATCCCGGCTGCTTTGTCTGAACAAATTACGAAACACAATGCGGCTCAGCTCAACTGCCGTGTGCTGGCAGAGGGAGCGAACGGTCCGACGACCTTGGAGGCTGACCGCATCGTACAGGACAAAGGCATTTTCGTGATTCCTGACATTCTGGCCAATTCAGGAGGAGTCATCGTCTCGTATTTTGAATGGGTCCAGGATGCACAGCGGTTTTTCTGGAAAGCGACCGACATTCAAGACCGCCTGAATGATCTCATGACCTCCGCGTTTCAGCGGACGCTGCATTCTGCAACGGTGAAGCGCACCTCCATGCGCATGGCCGCGCTGATGAACGGCATCGACAAGGTGGCGCAAGCTCATATGAGCCGCGGCCTCTATCCATAGCAGAGGGAAACGCAGGCTATCGATCTTGCGGCATGGAGCGGCGGTTCATCGAGGAGGAGTTCACTGTTGTGGACCGAGAAACCGTCGCCCTGTTGTGGGAAGCCCATAAACACGACGGCTGGCCGCGGGTGGCGACCCAGCTGGAAGGCCCACTGATGACACTCGATACGGTGATCAGTGGCTGCGTTGTCTATTTTTTGGACAGCGAAGAGGGACTCGATGATCAACGCCGCACGATCATCGGCGACTGCCTGGCCGACCTCGAAACGATGGAACAAGAACTCGAGGAGGATTGTCGCCCCTACTTCCAGCGCCTGCGCGAACTCGGCACCCTCCTTTTGATCGCACCCCCGAAGTCCTAGGTCCTTAGACCTGATCGTTGTAGCCTCCTCTTGTCGGCTCTGAGGATTCCGCTCGACCCTTTGGACGTTCCTTGCAACTTGGTTGCCCCTCCGATAGAATACCAAAGGCCGTGATTTACCACAGTTTATCCACGCGATCCTTCAGTCCAGGATAGTAAGGTAAGGAGGAATTCATGACCGCGATGGTACGAGCGTGGGTCCAGATATGCCTTGTGTTTGGCATAATCGGTCTGACCGCCGCATCGGCGTTGGCCGAACCTTACGAGTTGAGCAAGAACGACGTGATGGACCCCAAGGCCATCAGAAGCCCCGACATTTCCCTCTTCGGCGTAAAAATCGGTGACAGCGAAGCCAAGGCGATGGAAGTGTTGGTCAACGAGAAAATCCCCGGCATTAAGGTCGAACAAGAGGCCCTATTCATCTTCCTGGTCGATCAACGCAAACCGACAGGTCCGATGGCGGGTGTACGCGTGCAGGACGGCAAAGTCGACATGATCTTCATCAACAACCGCTTCGCGTACAAGACGCGTGGTCTGTTTCGCAACGTGCTCAACAGCGAAAGCCCCGAAGATATCCGCAAACTCCTAGGGCGCGAAGACTATGGTGATGAGAACGTGATGGGTGCGGTGTTGGCCTACGATAAGCAGGGTTTCGTCATCAACTATCTCGGCAAAGACGTAAACATCGAATTCTCACCGGTCCACTAACCGTCTTCGCATTCAACTCTCAAGCGCGCTTACCCCTTCGATCATGAACTCCATGTCTCAGTTCGTACGGAGCATTATCCTGTCAGGGGTTCGTTGTCGATGCGTTAGAGGGAGGGGCCGGAGGCACGCAGGCCATAACTGATCAAGCTGGTGGCCGTATTCCATCGCCGGCTGGAGTTGAGGATGACCAACAGAAGGTCGCTGCCGTTTTGGGAGACCTTCGCGATAAGGCACCGCCCTGCTTTCGATGTAAAACCGGTCTTGATGCCTTCCACGCCGGGAATTCGTCCCAACAAACGATTGGTCGTGTGCAGGATGTAGGCATGAGTGCCGTTCACCGGCATAATCATGGCTCGTTCCTCTTTCACCAGATTCCGGAAAATCGGCTGCTGAAGCGCGATCACGCTTAACGCAGCAAGATCTTCCGCGGTGGAATAGTGTCCTGGGCCGTCGAATCCGCATCCATTGGTGAAGTGGGTATTGTGCAATCCCAAGGCCGCCGCCTTGTCGTTCATCAAGCCGACAAACTGAGCTTCGTCCCCTCCGACATGTTCGATGGCGGCCAGGCAGGCATCGTTGGCAGAGACAATCAGCATGGCTTTGAGCAAGTCATCCAATCTGAAGACCTGACCTGCCTTGAGCCGCAGGTGGGTCTTATGCGCCCGAGCGGCCGCGGGACTGACGGTCACCAGATCGTCAAGCTTTCCATGTTCAAGAATCACCAGAGCCGACATAATTTTGGTGAGACTGGCGGGAGACAATCGCTTGCCGGGCTCGTGTTCATAGAGCACACGGCCCGTGTTGAGTTCTTTGAGCAGAATGCTGTGGGCAGGCACGCGGCGCCACGGCAACGGCTGATTCTTCTCACTGACGATGTGCAGGGGCCTCGTTTTTCCGCCAGCGCGTTTGGCGTGGACCGTCGCGGGGAGGAGCAGGACGAGACATAGCGCCGTCAACATGGAAGCACGCACTCGACGGCCGTGGCCAGACGACATGATGTACGCCCCTTCGATCACAGCGTAAAGGATTCCCGGACCTTGCTTCCGCGGAACCCGCTATCAATTACTTTGTGGAAAAACCGAAGAAGATCGGCAAGATCGATCCAAAAGCCGCAGTTGAGACAACGCGCGTAGAGCCGCCGGTTCATGAGCGTATAATGCCGCTCAACCATCATGAAGCCTTTGCACTTGAGACAATCCATCACAAAGCGTCCGATGTTATCTGATGCGCTTCATCACCAAGGCGAGGCATCCGGCCAGAAGGCCCCCGCCGAAAATCGTCGTGCTCAGTGACAGGTACGGACTGGCTCCGGTACTGGGATGCGCCCCGTCAAACAGGTCGCGGACGCCGCCCTGGACCATCAGCACCGACAGGGTGAGGAGCGCCCCCATGCCGAACCACCAAGAGAAGGATCTCACCGCTGTCCTCGTGCAGCGCAGCCAATCGACCAAAAGCCGCGCCTGACGGCCACTCTAGCCGAGGGGTCCCAAGCTGTCAAGCTGAGTGTGCTCTTTCAACGGCGGCTAACGAGCAGCCTTGGACGCGGAGGCAGCCGTTGCTGGAGCTTGTCCTCCTCTGAGTCCACGATGGAGAAATATGGACACGGTCCCATCGCCATTGTCGGCAGTGACGAGACCCGGTTCCTCGACCTCACTGTTCGTCACGCGGTAGAGCGCAATCGCGAACGGTCCAGCCTTCGTGCGGTAGTTTCTCGGCGGATATTCAAAGGTGCCGTCGCCCCGGCCGAACAGGATCGAGAGATCGCTCGACTGCAAATTCACAATGGCGACGTCTGTCCGATGATCCCCGTTGAAGTCTCGGGCCAATCCATAGTTCGGACCGGCATTGGCACCAGAGTCCCGGCCGGCCTGGAACGTCGCATTGCCGTTTCCCAAAAACGTCGAAAAACTGTCCCGTTCCCCGTTGATGACGAGCAGATCTCGAATGCGGTCGTTGTTGAAGTCCGCAAAACTGACTCCCAGCGGACGTTTGCCGGAGCGGTAATCCGTCGGCGCTTGAAACGTCCCGTCTCCGTTCCCGATCCAGATAGAGACGGCGTTGGACATCGGCCCTCCGTTGGTTACGACGAGGTCGATTTTCCCGTCGCCGTTGAGATCGGACAAAGCGACTGACGTTGGTGTATCGCCATATTCATACTGCGAGCCGTGTTTGAATTCTCCGTTCCCTTGCCCAAGAAAGACCTTGATCTTGTCATTGCGCAATGCCACGACAAGGTCGGCCGTCTGGTCGCCGTTCAGATCGTCACTCGCGATCGACACCGGCGTGCGGTGCACGGGGTACTGTGGCCCTTCATCGAATTTGCCGTCCGCCCGGCCGAACAGAACGGCGATTTCGTCGCCGCCGGCGCACGCCAGCACAATGTCGGGATAGGAGTCGGCATTGAAAGCGCCTGTTGCCAGAGAGCGTGGCTCCTGACAGACATGAAGCTGTACTTGATCATGAAAGGTCCCATCGCCATTCCCAATGAGGATCGACAGCGTATTGCTGCTCACATTGGTCGTCAGGAGGTCAGTCACCCCATCCTGATTGATGTCGATGGGGGTGATACTCGTGGGATTTTTCCCGACCTTGTAGCTGGCGAAGTAGTAAAAAAGATCAGGCGGGACGTATGGATCCTGCTTGGAACAGGCAGGGAATGTCATCATCGCGACGATGCCAGGTACGACAACCACCCTGCCCCATCCACCAGTCATCGCCTGCCCTATCCACATGACCCACTTCTGCATCCTAGGCATCGCCGTCATCCCGCTCGCGTCTGAAAAGGGTGTTAGTATACCGGCGGTAGCTTTCACCTGGCAACGAATCGGCCTGCGGCCATGCCGGACGACACCCGGCGGCGCAGAGAAACAGCCTTTGAAAGTCGGATTCGGTCTGGGTTAGACTACATTCCTTTTTCGCAAGGAGGAGTCCATGGGCAAGACGGTGAAGATTGACATCACGATGTACGGGATCGCAGAAGTCCTTCATTGGTGTCACGATCGGAATAAGGGACGGATCCCGGGCGTAGATACGGCCGGATTTGAAAAAATGAAAGCGTTGCTGGCGGAGAAGCCCCAGTCAGGCGATTATTTTACGCTGGATCAGTTCTGGAAGAAAAAGGTCACGCTGGAGCTGACCGAGGATGAAGTCGCATTGATCGACCGCTGTCTGTACGACATTCCGAACTTTGATAACGAACCCCTTCCCCAGATTCGGCACAAGTTTTGGCCTCAACAGGCCGCTGCGCACTAGCACTGCGGCTCCGGTGCCTGGATCCTTCCTCCTCACGGAACGGGATCCGGCACCTGCGACGGATCTGGATCCCGCTACAGCGTTCCTTCTCCTTTGAGGTACCGCCGGAACCGGTCCATGAGTTCCGCCCCAAGGGTACCGCCCTCCGGCTTTTTGGTCTCGGGGTCGGCGAAATGCCCCCGGATTTCCTGAAGGCGCTTTTCAGCCTGCTCGTTGCCTTGTAACCGCTTGGTCTTTTCCAGGGCGGTATCGAAGGCGTCAAACGTCAATTCGTTGTACCCGAATGACCGGATCCGCTTGACGGCCTTCATCATGGCCTGATTCCGAAAGCCGGTGAGATGTTCGGAGTCGATCTCCTTCAAGCCAAGCTTGCGGGCGCGCCGTTCAGCGGCCTTTCGAATTCCGCTCCTGACGAAATCAGGCGACGTCTGCAGCCGTTTCCAAGCTTCATCCGTCCACGCGATGCGCTCCTGAGGTGCATCCCACAGTTGAACCAGGGTCTGCTCATCAATCTGTGTCAAACCCTTCTCACGGGCCAAGTCTTCGGTGTCACGCTTCAGCATGTCGGTGACGAATTCGACCGCGATCGGCGGCGAATGCTGAAGCTTTTCGTGAAGACGCGCAAGCGCACCCTCGGTCCAGGGCAGCGGGGGCATCGCGGCCTCGCGAACGTCTCCCAGCGCTTCCACCCGATCGAAAAGCTCCACATTCACTTCCATGTGGCCGCCTTCCTTGGCAACTTCCTCGGCGATCTGCTTGATCATTCCCCGCATGAATTCGGGCACCGTATTCAGCCGTTCTTTGGCCGCGGCGGTCCAGGGAAGACGGCCTTGCGCCATCGCTTCCGCCGCTTCGGCCATGCCAGAGGCGCCGCCCATTCCACCCATCATCTGGCTCTTGAACTGTTCGAGGATTGCCTCGGTGATCTCCGCATACCCCAGTTCCCTCGCCTTTTTTTCAGCGAGCCGGCGAACCATGCCGCGTAGGAAGACCGGAGCACGCTCCATGCGCTTGAGAGCGCCTTCCGTCCATCGGACGTCAGTGCCGACGGCATCGTCAGTATTCTGGCTCATAATGTTCCCTGTCTATAATTTTCACCATCTTGCTACTGGTTGAGCAATTCTTTGAGTTCCTTGCCAGCCTTGAAGAAGGGAACTTTCTTAGCCGGTACCGCCACAGTGGCGCCGGTCTTCGGATTGCGGCCTTCCTTCATCCGCCGCGACCGGAGGCGAAAACTGCCGAAGCCCCGGATTTCCGTCTTGTCCCCGTTCTTCAAAGAGTCCCTCACGCAGTCGAAAATGGTGTTCACCACGATTTCCGCCTGCCGCTTGGTCAGCGTCGTGACCTGCTCAGAGACCCGTTCGATAATCTGCGCCTTCGTCATCTCCGATTCCCCTTTCGCTGGGCGAGCGTCGCTCGCCGTTCCCTCGAGTTAAAACGCCATGAGGTACTTCAAGCTGACACCAGAATAGAAATCCAGCTTTGGCAAAATCCCCGACAGCCGTGATTCGATGAAATCCCGGAATGAGAAACGTCGCCGCGGTTCCACGACCTTTGGCTCTCCCTCGATTCCCGCCAAGTCGGCGGCCAGCTGTATGGCATCGTCCAAATTCCCGAGTTCATCGACAAGTTTCGCTTCTTTGGCTTGTCGACCCGTAAAGATGCGGCCGTCGGCCAATGCCTGGACCGTCGATGGCTCGAGCGCCCGTCCCTCGGCGACGGCATCGATGAACTGCTTGTGCACATCGTCCATGACGGCCTGAAGCAGCGCCTGCTCTTCGTCGGTCATTTTCCTGAGCGGTGAGCCCACGTCTTTGAACTTCCCGCTTTTCACGACGATGCCCTCGACCCCGATCTTCTTCAGCAGTCCTTCGACGTTGGCCGTCTCCATAATCACGCCAATGCTGCCCGTGAGCGTGCCAGGATTCGCGATGATGCGATCCGTGGCGGCGGCAATGTAATAGCCGCCGGAAGCGGCGACCGTGCCCATCGAGGCAATCACGGCCTTGTTGTGCTTGTTCCGAACCCGTTGCACCGCATCGTAGATTTCCTGGGAGGGAACGACGCCTCCGCCTGGGCTGTCGATCCGCAACACAATGGCTTTGACTGAAGGGTTCTCGCCGAACCGCTTCAAATCCGTCACCGTGGACTGCGCATCCAGGATCACGCCTTCGACGCGAATGAGGGCCACGCGGTCCTCAATCGACAGATCAAGGTCGGGGAACAGTAGATTCACAAGCAACAACAGCGCAATCCCGATTCCCGCCACCAGAAAAATTCTTCGAAGCAGGGAGCGCTTTGCCGGTTTGCCTGACGTTTCTTCGCTCATAGACGCTCTTCGCACGTGTGCGAGACCCTGACGACACCACGCCGGTGATCACGGTCTCTATTTGTTGTCGTCGTCCGCAGGACCACGCTTCCGGCTCTGCTTAGCAGCCCGGCCAAGACTCTGGTCTGGCGCGCCCTGCGCGGCATGATACTCGTCGACGTGCCGCCGCTCAGAGTCCAACTGGTGGTCCCGAAGGCTCAGCGCGATCTTCCGCTCCTCCCGATCCACCTTAATGATCTTTGCGGACACCTCGTCCTGCAACTTGAACTTCTCCTCAAGCTTGGCGTTCTGATCCAACCCGGCCTCGCTGATATGGATCAATCCCTCGACGCCGCCGTCCAGCTCCACGAAAATGCCGAAATCCGCCACCTTGCTGACTTTCCCGGAGGCCGAATCGCCGACCCGGTACCGCCCGGGAATTTCGTCGTCCCACGGATCTCGTGTCAGCTGCTTGTAGCCCAGGGAGAGGCGCTCTTTGTCCTTGTCGATCCGGAGGACCACGGCCTCCACTTTCTGACCTTTCTTGAAGATTTCCGAGGGATGTTTGATGTGCTTCGTCCAGGACATGTCAGAGATGTGGATCAAGCCGTCGATCCCTTCGTCCAAGCCGATGAAGGCCCCGAAATCCGTAAGGCTCTTCACTTTCCCCTCGATGCGGGTCCCGATCGGATACTTGCCTTCCACCATGTCCCAGGGATTGGGCGCTGTCTGCTTCATGCCGAGCGAAATTTTCCGGCTGGCGGGATCCACGTTGAGCACGGCAGCTTCGACCTGATCGCCGATGGCGACCACACGAGACGGATGGCGGACTTCGTGCGTCCACGACATCTCCGAGACATGCACCAGGCCTTCCACACCCGGCTCCAGTTCCACGAAAGCGCCATAATCGGTCAGACTGACGACACGTCCCTTGACGCGCGTGCCGGTCGGATATTTGCCCGCCACATTGGTCCAGGGATCGGCCGACTTTTGTTTCAGGCCCAGCGAGATCCTGCCGGTTTCACGATCGTACTTGAGCACGCTCACTTCGACACGATCGCCGACATTGAACATTTCCGACGGATGTCCGACCCGGCCCCAGGACATATCGGTGATGTGGAGGAGGCCGTCGATTCCGCCGAGATCGATGAAGGCCCCGTAGTCAGTGATGTTCTTGACCATGCCTTGAATCAACTGTCCTTCCTTCAGCGTGGCCAGGGTCGTCTGACGTTTCTTGTCTCTGGTTTCCTCGAGCAGCACACGCCGGGAGACGACGACGTTGCCGCGTCGGTGATTGATCTTGATGATCTTCATGGGAAACGTGCGGCCGACCAAGCCGTCGAGATCACGCACGGGATGGAGATCGATTTGCGAACCGGGCAGGAACGCTTTGACCCCGATGTCCACCATCATGCCGCCCTTGATCCGCGAGACCACCTTGCCGTCGATGCTTTTCTCCTCCTTGTACAGCTTTTCCAATTCCTCCCAAATTTTCATCTTGTCGGCTTTTTCTTTGGAGAGAATCAGATTGCCGTCGGCATCCTCGCATTCCTCGATGTACACCTGAATGCGGTCGCCGATCTTCAGATGCTGCAGATCGTCATGAGAGAATTGATCGCTGGGGATCATCCCTTCGGATTTGTATCCGATGTCGACGACGACTTTGTCCTTCGTTAAGGCGACGACCCGGCCTTCCGTGATGGTGCCCTCTTCGAGGTTTTTAAAGGTCTCCTCGTACAGGGCGGCTAAGGCTTCGCGGTCCAACTGGGGCTCACTCGATTTCGAAACCGTACTCATGGGACTGTCCTACTCTTCCGACGACCGTCGGGTGCTGATGATCAATACCACCGGAGCTCACTCAGCGTTGCGAGCACCGGCACTGGCGTGATCCTGAGGCGGGGCAACCCCGCCCAGTGCGGCAATCCGCTCCATCACGACTCGACTCACTTCCTGGTAAAACTGTTTCGTCTCCGAATGGCCCTCCCGAGAAAACGACAGCGGCGATCCGAACGAGACCGATACGGGATGAAACCGCGGCCGCTTTGCGCCAGCCGGCAAGACGTCAAACGTGCCTTTGAGATAGGCGGGCACAACCTGACAACCTGTCTGCGCGACGATCATGCCTAGACCCGACTTGGGATGCCGCAACCGCCCGTCAAGACTCCGCCCACCTTCAGGGAAAATCACCACCACCTTCCCGGCCTTGATCAAGGTGATCGCTCGGTCGAACGCCTTCCGATCCAGCCGGCCCAGCTTAAGCGGAATCCATCCGAGCCATTGCAAGATCCCTTTCAACCCGGGCATAAACAAATCACTGCGGCCAAGGTACCACGCTCGCCTGAACATTCCGCACCCGAGGAGCGGAATGTCGAAATAGCTGGCGTGGTTGGCTGCCACCAATAAGCCGCCATGCTTCGGTACAGAACCGATCACGCGAAATCCGAAGCAGAGCCGCGCCACCGTGCGTGCAAGCACCCATAACATCGCGTACGCGACCGAACTCACAACTTGGCCGTCACCAATGCCAGCATCTGGTTGACGACCTCTTCCACCGACAACCTTGACGTGTCGATATGATGGGCGTCGTCGGCCGGAACGAGCGGCGCCGTGGTACGGGAACGGTCGCGATCGTCCCGACCTGCCAGTTCAGCGCTGGTCTGCTCGATGGCGCCGCCGTGACCGGCTGCCACAAGTTCGCGATGCCGGCGCTGGGCACGGACGGTCGGATCAGCCTCCAGAAAAAACTTCACCGGCGCGGACGGAAAAACTTTTGTACCGATATCGCGCCCTTCGGCGACCACCGAACCCTTCTCTCCAATCTGGCGTTGCACAGGCAGGAGCCACGCTCTCACCGCCGGGATGGCTGAAACCACTGAGGCCGCCGCTGACACCGGCGGCGTCCGGAGCTCGTTGGTAATGTCCTTGCCGTTGATAGAGACCGCGACATCCTCGTTCGTCACTTGCATCTGAAGCGACAGTTTCGGCAACAGTGCCGCAACCGCCTTGGCATCCATCGGGTCGAGCCCGTGTTTGAGAACGGCCCAAGCCACCGAGCGGTACAGCGCCCCCGTGTCGAGATACAAGAAGCGCAGCCGCGAGGCCAAGAGCTTTGCTACTGTGCTCTTCCCCACTCCGGCGGGCCCGTCGATCGCCACAATCATTCGTTCACATGCCCTTCTATGTCTCGGTTCTCAGCGGCTGCCCCGTTAATTGCATGAGTGAAGCGTAAAAATCTGGAAACGATGTCTCGATACAGTCCGCGTCGTGCACGACGGATTGACCGGGAGCCGTCAATCCAGCGATGGCAAGTGACATTGCCACGCGATGGTCTCCATGACTGCGCCCTTTCGTCGCCTGTAGCCGGCCGTTTTCCCTCGGATGTCCCACGCCCTGAATGTCCATTCCGTCCGCTCTCTCGTTGACCTGTGCTCCCATGCCGCGTAATTCGGCAGCCATTGTCGCAATTCGATCGCTTTCCTTTACACGCAATTCCTCCGCTCCCATGATCACAGTCTGCCCTTCGGCGACTGCGGCAGCCACGCAGAGGATCGGAAATTCATCGATGGTCTGAGGAATCAGATCGGCGCCAATCGTCACGCCGTGAAGTGGAGCCGATTTCACACGGATGTCGGCCACCGGTTCTCCTGCCTGATCCCGTCGGTTGAGCAACTGAATGTCGCCGCCCATTCGCTGTAAGACGTCGAGCAGTCCCGTTCTCGTCGGATTCACACCGACCCCGGTGATCGTGATGTCTGATCCGGGAATGATGCTCGCACCCACGATGAAAAACGCGGCTGCGGAGAGATCTCCCGGCACAGTCAGTTCGGCGGCAGCGGCCCAACCGACGGACGGTCTCCCTTCGATTGTCAATGTGAGTCCGTCGCGAGTCAGCGGCAATCCAAAAAACTCGAACAGCCGCTCCGTGTGATCGCGCGACAGGCGGGGCTCCGACAACCGGGTCGTGCCCTTGGCGAACAGCGCCGCAAGCAGAAGCGAGGATTTGACCTGTGCACTGGCAACCGGCGAAGCGTGGGTGATCCCGCGAAGCGTCGTCCCGCTCACCGCCAATGGAGCAAGCTCGCCGCCCTTTCTTCCCGCGATCGTGGCGCCCATTTCGCGCAAAGGCTTGACGATCCGTCCCATTGGACGGCGCCGGATGGATGCATCGCCCGTGAGGACAGTAAAAAAATCCTGTCCGGCCAGCAATCCGGTCAGCAGACGGATACCCGTTCCCGAGTTGCCGCAATCAATGACGCCTCCTGGTTCGGCAAGTCCCCACAAGCCTTTCCCATGGACTTGTAGCGCATCAGCCGTTTCGTCGATTCTTACGCCGAGCGCCTGCAACGCGCGCATGGTGTTGAGGCAGTCTTCTCCTCGGCAATAATGTGTGAGCCTGCCGACGCCTTCGGCCAGCGCGGTGAGAATCAGCACGCGGTGCGTGATGGACTTGTCGCCGGGAACGGCAATCGTCCCGCGGAGGGACTGACCCGGTGTGATCGTCAACGTTGACAACTGCCTCATCCTCATGGTCTACAATGCATGATCAGGAACGGATGGGAAATTTCTCCCGTTCCTGCTTCGCCCGCTCCAACATCTTCTCGATCCCTGCCCCATCCCCTGTCTGGATCAGCTGTCGTAATTCACCTAATGATCGCTCGTACGCTCGAATGCAGGCGACCACGTTTTCGCTGTTCCAGAGGAAAATGTCCCGCCACATTTCCGGCGAGCTTGCGGCAATCCGCGTCGTATCCCGCAATCCCCCGCCTGAGTGGCCGGCCAAATCCAGCGCTGGGACCTCGGTGCGGATATCGATGAGCGCATTGATGAGGGCGAACGCTGCAGCATGCGGCAAATGGCTGACCGCCCCCAAAATCTTGTCGTGCAAATGGGGATCCATCGTCAGCACCACTGCGCCTGCCGCCTGCCATAGAGACTGCACCTGCTCGAGCGCCTGCGTGTTCGTCTGCTTGGTCGGAGTCAGAATGCACCGCCTCCCCGTGAACAAGTCCTCGGATCCCGCCGCCGCGCCCGTCTTTTCCTTGCCGGCTATGGGATGTCCGCCGACGAAATGCACACCGGCTGGCATCTGACGTTCCGACCGCTCGACCAATTCTCCCTTGACACTGCCGACGTCTGTGACAATAGCGCCGGGCCGCAAACAAGAAGCCCACTCTTTCAAATGGCGTTCGTAGGTATCGACCGGCGTGGCCAGGATCACGAGGTCGGCATCCTTGACCGCCTCTCTGGAATCCACGACATACCGATCGATCGCCCCGACGGAGACCGCCGTCTTAAGGTTCTCGATCCGCCGTCCCACTCCCACGACGCTGGAGGCCAATCGTTTACGACGCAGGATCATTCCAAGCGAACCGCCGATCAGGCCGACTCCGATAATGACCGCCTGGTTATAGTGCACACTCATCAGACTTCTCTTCCAACCGCGATGGCGATCTTGCGCATATCGTGCATCAGTTCTTTAAACTTGGTCGGCTTGATCGACTCCTCACCGTCACACAACGCGCATTCCGGATTTGAATGGACTTCGATCAGGATGCCGTCCGCCCCGGCGGCTACGGCGGCCTTCGACATCGGGGCGACCAGGTTCCATTTTCCGGTGGCGTGGCTGGGATCCACGATCACCGGCAAGTGCGACAATTCTTTTAGTGTCGGAATCGCGGCGAGATCGAGCGTGTTGCGATACTGCGTCTCGAAGGTCCGGATGCCGCGCTCACACAGCATCACATTCCGGTTGCCGCGGGACATGATGTATTCGGCGGACAAGAGAAACTCTTTGATCGTGGCGGAGAGTCCCCGCTTCAGCAACACCGGCTTGTCGTAGGCGCCCACTTCCTTCAGCAGCTCAAAATTCTGCATGTTGCGCGCCCCGATCTGGATGATGTCGGCCTTCTCCAGGAACAGCTCGATATCGCGCGTGTCGAGGATTTCGCTGACCACCGGCAGTCCCGTTTGTTTCCTGGCCTCGGCCAGATAGTCCAGACCCTCCCGGCCCAATCCCTGAAAAGAATAGGGTGACGTTCGCGGCTTATAGGCGCCGCCACGCAGGATGCTGGCCCCGGCAGCCTTCACTTCATGCGCGATGCCGACGGTCAGCTCGAGCCGTTCCACCGCGCAGGGGCCGGCCATGATCGCCAACCGTTTGCCGCCGATCTTGACCCCGCTCACATCGATGATGGTGCCTTCCTTCTTGAATTCCCGGCTCACCAGCTTCCAGGGAGCGAGAATGGGCAAGACGCTCTCCACTCCGGGCAATGCCGTCAGCGGCTGGTTTTGAAGGATGCGGTCGTCTCCGATGACGCCGATGATCGTCCGTTCTTGTCCTGTTGAAAGTTGCGATTTCAATCCCAGTTCACGGAGCCGATCGACGATGTGATCGACTTCCCGCTCGGATGCATCCGGCCTCAACACGATGATCATGTTGTCCTCACCTTGGTTCAGCCTGCCTGTAAGACTTGTCCGAGTGCTGTTAGGAATGCCCCGTTTTCGTCCGCCTGCCCGATCGTCACGCGTATCATCCGCCCTTCGATATGACGGACGATGACCCCGAGACGCAAGAGAGACTCGAACACCTGTCGGCCGTCCCGGCCGGCGTCGAAATAGACAAAATTGGTTTCGCTCGGGATCGGCGCCAGGCCGAGCGCCCGTAACCCGGTGACGACCTGCTCCATACCCGTCTGATTCACTGCGCGGCTCTTGGCCACGTGTTCATCATCGTCTAACGCCGCAAGCGCCGCACGCTGCGCAAGGCTGTTGGCGTTGAACGGCGGTCTCACGCGATTCAGGAAGTTCGCGATCTCGGGCGTCGTCACTCCATAGCCGATGCGCAAGCCTGCCAAGCCGTAAATCTTTGAAAACGTCCTCAAGACAATGGCATTCCGCCCCTGCTTCACATAGGCCATCGAATCAGGAAACGCCGAACTGCGGACATATTCGAAGTAGGCTTCGTCGAAGACCACAACCACATGCTCCGGGACACGCGCGAGCAGCCGCGCCACCTCCTCAGCGGATACCATGGTGCCGGTCGGGTTGTTGGGATTGCACAGGAACAGGAGACGCGTCCGCCCAGTCATCGCAGCAGCCATGGCCATGACATCGTGACGCCACTGCACGAGGGGAACGATGACGGCCTTGCCGTGTGCGGCCATGACCTCCATTTTGTAGATGACGAAGGTTTGATCGGCCATGACGGCTTCATCCCCGGGGGATAGAAACGTCCGCGCCAGGAGGCCGAGGATCTCGTCCGAACCATTGCCGAGAATCACCTGATCCGCTGTCACCTTCCACCGATCCGCAAGGGCCTCTCGCAAACGGAAGGCGCCACCGTCCGGATACCGGTGCAACGTGGCCACGCCCTCGTTGATCACCGCCATAGCTTTGGGCGACGGACCCAGCGCGTTTTCATTGGATGCGAGTTTGATCACGCGTGCGAGGCCCAACTCACGCTGCAGTTCCTCAATCGGTTTCCCCGGTACATAGGGACTCAAGGCGGCAATATCGGGATGAACGTGAAGCGTCATGGGATTAACTGTGGGCCGGGTACGAACCAAGCACCTTCATGAAGAGACAGCGCCCGGTGATTTCTTCAAGGGCCTTCTTGACCCGCTCCTCTTCGATGTGGCCTTCGATATCCACAAAAAAGATGTACTCCCACGCCTTGCGTCTCGAGGGGCGCGACTCGATTTTGGTCATGCTCAACCCATGCGAGGCGAAGGGGCGCAGCAAGTCGTACAGTGCGCCGACCTTGTCCTTGATGGACAGCATCAGGGATGTCTTGTCTTTGCCCGTGCGCTGCGGAGGCTTTTGGGACAGGACGAGAAACCGGGTGAAGTTGTTGAGATTGTCCTCAATCCGCGACTTGATGACCTTCAAGCCATAGAGCTGGGCAGCCAGTTCAGAGGCGATTGCCGCGATCGACGGATCGTCGAGGCACATTTCCGCCGCCCGGGCCGTGCTGGCGACTTCTGAGACCGGTACGTGAGGCATGTTGTTTTCCAGCCAGTTGCGGCATTGAGCAATCGCATGGGGATGAGAGCAAATCTTTTTCATGTCTTCGGCGACACCGGACTTCGACATCAGATGGTGCGACACTTCCTGGAGCACTTCCCCATAGATCAGGAGGTTCGAATCGATGAACATATCCAGCGTATGGTTGACGACGCCTTCAGTCGTGTTCTCAATCGGGACGACACCGAAGTTGGCCCTGCCCCGCTCGACTTCACTGAAGACCTCCTTGATGCTGTTGACCGGGACGTACTGCGCCGAGGCGCCGAACTTCTGTGTGCAAGCCATATGGGTAAAGGTCGCCCGCGGCCCGAGATAGGCCACCTTCTGTGGACCTTCCAGGGAGAGGGACGCCGACATGATCTCGCGATAGACGGGCCGGATGGCGTCGGACGGAAACGGACCAGTGTTTTGCGCAACCAGCCGTTCGATAATGGCCGCTTCCCTGGCCGGCGTGTGGAGGTTCGCGCCCGCATCCTGCTGCTTCTTGAGCTTGCCGATCTCGACGACGTTTTTCGAGCGCTCGTTAAGGAGACGCAAGATCTCGTCATCGATGCGATCGATCTCTTTCCGGTAACCGGAAAGGTCAGCAGACATGAGTGGAGCCCCCTCCACCCCTACCCCATGAGTTGGACGAGCGTCCAGAGGCAGGACGGGTGCGAGCAAGCAAGGAATGATACAGGAACCGCTTCACGGAAAGCAAGGAGACCCTAAGACTTTCACGAACTTGCGCGCTCTCCTCGGCGGAGAGTAGGCCCTGCAGACGGAGCCGCCAGACGGCCTTGAGAGGAGACTAGTAGAGCAGAGTCGACGGGCGCTTGAAATGTTCCAGAGCGGCCTTCGTCACCTGCCGGCCGCGACCGGTCCGATCGAGGAAACCGGCCTGAATAAGATACGGCTCGTACACGTCTTCGAGTGTGGTCCTGTCCTCCTGCACGGCGGCCGCCAGGGACTCGACGCCGACCGGACCGCCGCCGAATTTATCGATGATCGTGAGCAGGATGTTGCGGTCCATCTCATCGAAACCAGCGGCGTCCACCCCCAACCACGTGAGCGCCTCCTGGGCCACGGGGCATGTGATCCGTCCCTCGGCCTTCACCTGCGCATAGTCGCGGACGCGCTTAATGAGCCGGTTGACAATGCGGGGCGTGCCGCGAGCACGCCGGGCGATTTCCTCGGCGCCCGCCTGATCGATGGCAATGCCAAGCAATCCGGCTGAGCGCATGACGATAATCTCCAGCTCTGCCGGAGAATAGAATTCAAGACGATGCACGAGTCCGAACCGGTCGCGCAGCGGCGAGGTCAGGGCTCCTGCCTTTGTCGTCGCACCTACCAAGGTGAAGCGGGGCAGATCGAGCTTCACGGTGCGCGCCGCGGGTCCTTGACCGACGACCAGATCCAGTTGGAAGTCCTCCATCGCCGGGTACAAGGCTTCCTCGACCGAAGCCGGCAAGCGATGAATCTCGTCGATAAAGAGGACGTCATGCTCTTGGAGGTTCGTCAGGATCGCCGCAAGATCGCCCGCGTGCGTCAGGACCAGGCCGGACGTCGAAGAGAACGTCCCTCCCATTTCACGCGCAATAATGTGGGCAATGGTCGTCTTTCCAAGTCCAGGTGGACCGTAAAATATCGTATGGTCGAGCGGTTCACCGCGCTGTTTTGCCGCTTCGATGCAGATCCGCAGGGAATCTTTCATGCGCGTTTGCCCGATGTACTCGTCAAGCGTTTGCGGGCGAAGCGCCTGCTCCATGCTGCGTTCATCGTCCGTCAACTGCGCATTGACTACTCGTTGGGACATGACGGCTCCCTCTTCTCAGTCATTTCGTCACGGCTTGTCCGAAGGGGGGATGTATTTGGGTGGCGGCGGCAACGCTCCTTGTCCGGGAACCGGCATGGTGCCACAATCCGGCGGACAGACTTTGCGCCCCTGTGTCGGATCGGGCAGATTGAGCTCCATGCGCTCCAGCTGACATTGAGAAAGCCGTCCTCCGTCCTGGCTTCCACAACGAACCGGCACGGATGAACTTCCAATCTCGCGATACCCCTCAGGGCAGGAGCCGCAGACCGGCAGCATATTGGCGCCAAGGGGGACACACTGCACCAGCGTCGGATCGCCGTCTTTGCAGAGCTCGGGCGACTGCGTCACGCCGGTGACCGCATAGCCGTCAGGACATTTCCCACATGTCTTGCGAATGCTCTTCGGCTCCGAAGGCGCCTCGTCGGCCGACCAGACGGACTCAGATGTGCCATGAAGGGCCCCGACGAGAGCGAGCCCGACACACCAGGTCTTCCAGAGGACGGCCCGTTTATACGCGATCATGGTTCAACCCCTCGCCAGCTTCTTCAGGCTCTCACGGATCAGTTCCTGCAGTGTCAACGGTCCGGACCGGGACTGCGCAGCCTTCAGGGCCTCCTTGGCATCGGTGGACCGATAGCCCAAGTTTGTCAGAGCCGAAAGGGCGTCATCAAAGGTGTCGTCCCGCCCTTTCACGATGTGGGCGTCGGGAGGCGTGAGTGCCGGATGCAGCTTGGTCAGTTTATCTTTGAGCTCCAGGACAAGGCGCCCGGCTGATTTCTTCCCGATTCCCGGGACGGTTTCCAGTTTGTCGACGTCACCCGATTGAATGGCCGAGACGAGATCGGACACGGGCAGCGCGGACAAAATCCCCAAGGCCGACTTGGGTCCGATGCCGGAGACACTCATCAACAGGACGAACGCGTCCTTTTCATGCGGCGTGCTGAAACCAAACAACTGGATCGCATCTTCACGAACATGAGTATGGATGCTCAGCGTCAGGCTGTCGTGGACGTTCGGTAAGTCGTAATACGTGCTGAGGGGAATAAAGACTTCGTATCCGACTCCTTGGACATCGAGAGCCAGATGCGTGGGCGCCTTGAAGGCCAGTCGGCCTGTCAGAAGGGCGATCATCAGGTCAAGTGATGCGTGATGGGTGCACCACCGTAGTCATCATCCCGCCGCGGCGGCCGCAACCTTTTCCATCACGTCGTCCGGAATGTCGAAATTGGCATGTACCTTCTGCACGTCGTCGTGCTCGTCCAGAATTTCCATGAGTTTCAACATCTGCTCGGCGCCTTTTTCCTCCAGCTTGATCGTGTTCTGGGGAAGGTACGTGATCTCGGCCAGGGATGCGTCGATCTTGGCATCGGCAAGCGCCTTCTTTACGGCGTCGAAATCCTGAGGATTGGTGATCACCTCAAAGGTCTTCTCTCCGACTTTCACATCTTCCGCTCCGGCATCAAGCGCAACCGACAGCAGCGTGTCTTCATCGCTCCTGGACTTGTCAATCGTGAGCAGTCCCTTTTTATGGAACTGCCAGGACACCGCGCCAGCCTCCGCCATATTGCCGTGATTCTTCGTGAGCACGCTGCGGATCTCCGCCACGGTGCGATTCCGGTTGTCACTGGTGATCTCGATCAATATGGCGGTTCCGCCGGGTCCATAGCCCTCGAGCGTGAACTCCTCGTATGTCACCCCGGGCAACTCACCGGTTCCCCGTTGAATCGCCTTCTTCAAGGTGTCACCGGGCATGTTCGCTTCCTTCGCCTTGGCAATCGCCAGTCGAAGCCTGGGGTTGCCATCGGGGTCACCGCCCATGCGAGCGGCGATGGTCACTTCGCGGATGATGCGTGTAAAAATCTTTCCCCGTTTTGCGTCCTGAGCCCCTTTGTGGCGCTTGATGGTCGCCCAGTGACTATGCCCGCCCATGGTCCACTCCCGTTCATCCGTGCGGTGACGGCCGGTGTTTCGGCACTGTGAGCCAGTGAAGTTGTAGAGGTAACACAGCGTTTGGAAGGGTGTCAATTACGGCACAGGCGAGCCCGACAAGGGCTCATTCAGAATAGATCAGCAGTTGGGCGCCAATCAGGAGAATGAGGGAAACCCATAGCCACTCCCAGTTTGTGGAATCGGACCGTTCTTCAGGCACGACCCATGTGGATACTAATTTAGTGGAACCCGCTGTGACGGCCATCATACCCATGATGGCGTGATGCATGGCAATTTTCTCTGCTGAAGGGTGGAACCCGTGCGAGTGGCCGAAGAGCATGAGGCCTCCCACAATCGCCATGAGCGGGAGCGGTGATGCCCACGCTTTGTGTCCAATTCGTCCCACTCGACGGAACAGCTCGACGCTTCCAACCCCCAAGGCCAGAATCCCGTAAATCTTATGCTGCAGAATCTCCTGGTCTTCACCCGCAAAGGTTTCCGCAAAACTGAGCGAGCCGATGGGCCAGGCTTCGTGATCGCTCCAAATCATGACGAACAAACCTGCCAACAACATGGCCGATGGCAGCAGGAACCTGGCCCATCTCAGCGATGCGAGGCGCAGCACATGGCTCCCCTCGGCGAGCCCCATCAACAGGACCATCAAGCCGGCAATGTGATGGTTGCGTTCGGAATACGCGATGCCTTTCGCCGAACCTTCCCAGATATCCGCAGACCTTGGGTGGGCGTGCACCTCATGACCGACGGTGTGCGGTGAGTCATGGGAAAGCTGGGCTGAATGTTGAGCGAGCGCGGGAGCCGCGGTCAGCAGCGCAAAAAGCGCCATACGGCAGAAGAGCGCTGTCAGGAAGAAGCTGTGGCACATGGCAATGGAAAGGCCCATCCGGCCGGACCGGATGGGCCCTTGGTCTCTGAGGGAGTACAGCGGTCTCACACTACATAAACTTCATAAATTTGTCCTTGGCATCGTCCATCACCTGGGCCGTGATCGTCCCGACGCCGCGTTCCTTTGCGAGCCGCTCGATCTCCTTACGGGCCATCGGACGGATAAAGTCGGGAATGTTGTCGAGACGCTGTTGCGCTTCAGGCGTCCAAGCCATGCCGTTGGGCGAGTCGTTTTTTGAGTCGTCCATAACCTGCAAGGTAATCGTCTGATAGCCCTGTTTGCGCGCGAAAGCCTCGACACTGCTCTGCACCATCGGCTTCACGAACGCAGGGAGCCGATCGAGCTTCTCCTTCGCATCAGGAGTCCACGTCAATTCGGACTTGCCGTGCCCCCCATTCTCGGGTTTTCCACTCGAGGTCAAGCCCATTTCAGCCACCATGGCAGAAAACGGGCATCCCCCGCCGGATTTTTCACCGGTTTTCCCCGGAGCGGCAGACGCAGCGACCGGCTGACCTCCCTGGATTTTTTCATTCAGGTAGGCGGCCATTTGTCCGGAACCCGCCTGGGCTTCCTCTTTGAGTGTGCCGCGGGTCATTTCAAACGGTTGCGCCTGAGCGGTCCGTCCTCCTAACTGCACACCAAGGGAACTGACCATCTGCGTCTCACCGGGGTTGGTGACCATCGAGAACTTGGCGCCGCAGGAGGGGCAGCCAAAGAAAACACCGAGCGATCCTTCGCCGGGTTTTTCCACCTTCTCGAAGTTCATATAGGTTTCGCAGTTGAGACACACAAATTTCATGACAGCTCCTCTCCACTCACAATTTTTCCGCCAGGACCTTCTTATAGTCCAATAACGTTCTGATCCGGCCTGCGATGTCTTGATAGCGCTGAATCGTCGGGTAGGTCTCATCCAGCAACGGTTCGCCCTTATCAAACGTCCGGGCGAGTTTGCGGTCGAACGGAATGCGGCCCAGCAAGGGGAGGTCGAGCGCGTCACACATGGCCTCGGTGTTGCCTTCAAACAGCTCGTTCAGTTCGCCACACGATGGACACCGGTACTCGCTCATATTTTCGACGATGCCCAGCACCTTGATGCCCATGTCTCGGGCGTACGTGACCGATTTTTGCACCACGTCGGAGGCCACTTCGGAAGGCG
>DASTQE010000283.1:0-33369 GCA_035761895.1 Nitrospira sp.
CACTGCCATTATGACCGGTGAAGCCTACAGCGCATCGGCGGAAATGGCGGCGGAGCTCTGGCCGTTCCCCGGGTACGCCAAAAACCGGGACGCCATGTTGCGGGTGATCCGCAATCACCGCCGCGCCGCCTACAATGCGCCAAGGGAGGAATACGAGGGCCTCACAATCCCGCCGGCCGGCATCCACGCGGAGCACTGTCCTCCCGATCTGTTGATCGCCGCCAGGCGGGCATGGGATCGGGCCTTGGAGCTCGGAACCGCCTACGGATACCGCAACGCCCAAGTCACCGTGATCGCCCCGACGGGGACGATCGGGCTGGTCATGGATTGCGATACGACGGGTATCGAGCCGGACTTTGCCCTGGTCAAATTCAAGAAGCTGGCGGGGGGAGGCTATTTTAAGATCATTAACCAAAGTCTGCCGCCTGCGCTCGAAACCTTAGGGTATGCGGCGTCGCAGGTGCTGGACATCGTCAACTATTGTGTCGGTCGCCAGACTTTGCAGGGCGCGCCATTTATTAATCACGAAACACTGAAACAGAAGGGTTTTGATGATGCCGCGCTGGCTCGGATGGAAAGCGGGCTGTCACAGGCATTCGAGATTCAGTTTGCGTTCAATAAGTATGTGCTCGGAGAGGAGTTTTGCCGCACGAAACTGGGGCTGACGGACGTGCAGCTCACCGAAGCGAACTTCAACATGCTGAAGGCGCTCGGATTCACTCAGGAAGAGATCGCCGCCGCCAACGATTACTGCTGCGGCACCATGACGGTGGAGGGCGCGCCGCATCTCAAGGCGGAACATCTACCGGTTTTCGACTGCGCCAATCGCTGCGGTAGTATCGGCCAACGCTACATTGCCGTCGATGCCCACATCCGTATGATGGCAGCCGCGCAGCCTTTCATCAGCGGCGCCATCAGCAAAACCATCAACATGCCGGCGGACGCCACGCTGGAAGACGTCAAGTCGGCCTATCTCTTCGCCTGGAAGAGCATGGTGAAAGCCGTGGCGCTCTACCGGGACGGGTCGAAATTGAGTCAGCCGCTCTCGGCGTCAACGGACAGTGGAAAAAGCGTCGAGGCGCCGGCAGAAGTCCTCAACATCGCCGAGAAAATCACCGAACGGGTTCTGGTGCGCTACCTGGCCAAGCGGCGCCCGCTTCCGGCGAGACGAAACGGGTATACGCAAAAGGCGGTCATTGGAGGGCACAAGCTGTATCTTCGGACCGGTGAGTACGAAGATGGCACGGTCGGCGAGATTTTTTTGGACATGCACAAGGAAGGCGCCGCCTTCCGGAGTCTGATGAATTGCTTTGCGATCGCCATTTCACTGGGACTTCAGCACGGCGTTCCGCTTGAGGAGTTCGTCGAAGCCTTTGTCTTTACACGCTTCGAGCCAAACGGCCCCGTCAAACTGAACGATCGCATCAAAATGTCGACGTCGATCATCGACTATATCTTCCGCGAACTGGCGGTGACCTACCTGGATCGGTACGACTTGGCGCAAGTCAAGGAAGAGGACTTGCGCATGGATTCTGTGAAAAAGGACGATCAGGATCCCGAATGCTCCGATGAGGAAGCCGATCCGCAAACGTTGGCCTCCTCGTCCATCAGCACGGAATTGTTTCCTTCCAGAAGGGGCATGCAGCCTCGCCATGGCGGCAATGGCCATGGAAACGGCAATGGCGGTGTGACGCACAAGGTGGAGCTCAAGCGCGAAACGCTGACGTATACAGCCGAAGCCATCAAGTATGCGCGTCTTCAAGGTTATGAGGGGGACCCTTGCCAGAGCTGCAACGAGTTCAAGCTCGTGAGAAACGGCACCTGCTTGAAGTGCATGGGGTGCGGAGCCACGAGCGGATGTTCATAAAAGGGGGCGCTTATGAGCGCGACGCTTCGCGAACACGCCATAGACACGGTTCACAATCAGGTCGTCAACCTGATCGCTCAGCGGTGGGCCAAGGCCTTTGTCTGCCAGGTGACCGTCCGGACCGGCCTTGAGCAGAATCCTTGGATCGAGCCCAACCAACTTTGCGACATCGTCGGCTGGTATGTGAGCTCGGGCGGCAATTCGATGGAATGGATGGCGGAAGTGGAAACAGAGGACTCATTGGCAGAGATCCATGTCGTCGACAAATGGAGAAGGGCAATGACTCGAGGCGTTCCCTTCTATCTGCTGGTTCCCCGTGGCATGAAGGAGCTTGCTTCGAGGCTGACTGAGGAGGCCTCAATCACCGTCAGTTGCATCTATGAATTCACCTTCATCAACGGAGTCTGTCACGTGCTGTAGGGCAGACGCCTCGCCCATGGGGATAGTTGCGGTTCACCTGCCGGAAGTGATAGGAATTACCGGCGGCCGATTAGGACTTTCTCATGCCAACCACGACACAACTGGTCATCAGCGGTCAAAGCCGCCCAGGCGTGATGGCGCAAGTCGCTTCTGTCCTGGGTGAGGCTGGCGTCAACATCAAAGCCTTTTCCGCGCCTGAAGTGACCGGCACGGGCAAGCTCAGACTCCTTGTCGCCGACCTTGAGGGGGCCCGCACCGCCTTGAAGTCGGCCAAAATCAAGTTCACAGAAGAGACCGCTCTCATTCTCAGTTTGGAAAACAAACCGGGGGCGCTCAATGAGGTTGCGGACCTGTTGACACAGGCGCGCATCAACATCAAGTGCGGCTATTGCACCCCTTCCAGGGAGGGCAAACGCGCGATTGTGGTTCTCACCGTCTCGAATATCGAAAAGGCTCTTTCCATTCTCCGGAATCAATCGCTCGACGAGTTCTGACCAGGTGCTGAGGCCTGTCCACACCCGCCACAAGTGGATTTCTCGCCCTCTTCTTTCTTCATTCGCCCCACTATTTGCCATCATTGCCTTCCTCTCAGGGTGTGGCAGTCCAGCCCCGCGACCGGTGTACTTCCCGGGCTACCCCATTGGCTATGTGGAGCGTGGGATGGCCTCCTGGTATGGCCCCGGGTTCCATGGAAACAAGACGGCTAACGGCGAGCGCTATGACATGCACAAGCTGACGGCCGCCCATCGGACGCTCCCGCTCGGGTCCATAGCCCTCGTTAGGTCGACCACCACGGGCAAAGAGATCACGGTACGGATCAACGACCGAGGGCCCTTCGCCAAGGGACGGGTCCTGGATCTTTCGTACGCAGGCGCTCAGACGTTAGGCATGGTGGGGCATGGAACCGATCAGATCGAGCTTCGCGTGATCGGATACCAAGGCAGAACAGCGGATATGGGGTCTCTGAGGGTGCAAATCGGCTCCTTCGCCGAACATCGAAATGCGACGACCCTGCTTGAACGGGCTCAGCGGATCTACCAGGGAGGACGCATTCAGGCGGTGGACCTGCCTGATGGCAGGAGATACCGGGTGCAAGTAGGGGTGTTTCGGACCGAGAATCAGGCGGAATCGGCTGCGGCCCGACTCGAAGCGGATTTAGGCGTGCAGTCTTTCGTTTTTCGAGACGATAGCTGACCTTGAAAATATAAGCTGATGATTTTACGGTGAGTTTCCTTGAAGTGCTTGCCCCTCCATGCCGCCTATGATAGATGTACACGTCATGAAACCCATACCCCCATGTGGCCCTTTTCGCATCTACCTTGGCCTTTCCCCCATGTGGTTCTCCTGTCCGACCGCCGGAAGTTTCCAGCTGTCTCGTATCCGGACGACCGCGCGCGTAACGCGTCCCTAACCCGGAAGCTCTATGGATATTGCGATTCTGTTGGGGCTTATTGTTCTTTCGGCCGTGATTTCCACAGCGGAAATCGGCTTCTTTGCCGTCAATGAGACCAAGCTGCGCGCGCTGGCTCAGAATCATAATAGCCGCGCCAGGATGGCTCTCCATCTGAGAAGCGACCCTCAAAAGCTTCTGGCAACGATCCTCGTCGGCGACCGCCTGGTCGGTACGGCCATCCCCATGTATGCGACGTTCCTGACTTTGAACACCTACGGGGCCGACCGGACCTTTTTTGACAATACGATTGCGGTCGTCGTGGGGCTCCTCACCTTCGTGCTGCTCGTATCCGTGGATGTGGTTCCCAAAACCTTGGCCGCCAAATTTGCCGTGCCTGTCACCCTGAACATGGCCTATCCGGTTTACGGTGTTCAAATCCTGCTCAAACCGATCTTGGCCATCATGGTGCCGTTCATCCATAAGGTGACCGGCGGAAAAGGGTTGACCTTGCCGCTCGTCACGGAAGAAGAGCTCAAAATCATGCTCGACGAAGGAGGAAAGGCCGGCGCCATCGAGGTGGAGAAGGTTAAAATGATCAAGAACGTCTTCCAGTTGAAGGACATCACTGCGGAAGACGCCATGACCCCTCGTCTGTATGTGTTTTCGCTGGACGGCAACCTGCGCCTCAAGGAGGCGCAGGAGCTATTATATAACTCGAAGTATTCGAGGATTCCCGTGTACGACGGCACGCTCGACAACATCACCGGGATACTCTACAAAAGCAGAGCTCTGACCGAATTGGCCAAGAACCAGACCGACGCCAAATTGAAGGAGATCGCCTATCCGCCCATATTCGTGCCGGCTGGGAAAACTGCGGACGATTTGATGAAGCAATTCCAGCAGGAAAAACGGCACATGGCAGTGGTCGTCAACGAATTCGGCGGCGTTATGGGAATCGTCACCCTCGAAGACCTGCTGGAAGAGGTCGTCGGCGAGATCATGGACGAAACGGACATCACCGAAGAACTCATTAAGCGCCTGGGCAAGAACCATATCCTCGTGCATGGCCGTACCGAAGTTCGAAAGGTGAATGATTTTCTCAAGGTGGATCTCGGCGATGAAGCGGTGACGATCAGCGGACTGATTCAGCAGGAATTGGGCCGTATTCCCAAGGTCGGAGAGGAATTACGGATCGGAAATTGCCGCATGCTCATTCATGAAGCCGAGCCGCGGTCCATCCGTAGCGTTCAAATTTTCCGTGAGGAAAAAGCGCCCGTTCCGGTGGAAGCCCCCCATCTGGTCAGCTAACTGGCAAGGGCTCGTCGTCCCGCGGCTCCACCATCGCCAGAAATTCTTTTTCGGTCAGGACCGCAATTCCCAGCTTCCTCGCCTGTTCGAGCTTTGAGCCAGCCTCCTCTCCTGCGACGACAAAAGAGGTCTTTTTGCTGACGCTGGAGGCAATCCTTCCCCCCCGCTCTTCGACCAACCGACCAGCCTGCTCGCGGGTCAAGGCGTTGAGTCCTCCGGTGAACACAAAAGTCTTGCCCTCGAGGGGAGCGCGTGACGAGGGGGCAGAGGTCGGTGCCTCGATCGTAAAACCGCTGCCCAAGAGATCTCGAATCACGCGGCGATTATGCTCTTCTGAGAAATACGAGACCAGACTTGCGGCGATTTCCGGTCCGATGGCGGACACCTTCTGGAAGCGGTCTTCACTGGCCTCCATGAGGGAGGTCAGTGAGCCGAATTCTCTGGCGAGGACCTTGGCAATGTGCTGACCGACCTGCCGGATGCCGAGTCCCATCAGAAACCGGTCCAGGGAAACGGTCTTGCTGCGCTCGATGGCCGCCAGCAACAAGCTCGCCGACCGTTCTGCGAATCCCTCCAGGGTGAGCAGCTGTTCCTTGGTCAGACGGTAGACATCGGCCAGGGAGCGCACTAGTCCGGCCTCCACCAATTGCGCCACCGTTTTCTTTCCGAGCCCTTCGATGTTGAGTGCGCTTTTCGACGCGAAGTGCTCGATGGCGCCTCTGAGTTGGGCCAGACATACCGACTTTCCGGTGCAATAGTAGTAGGCGCCCTCCCTGGCAACGTTCGAGCCGCACACAGGGCAGTGTTCCGGCATACGAAAGGGTTCTCCGCGGACGTCCTCAGGAGCCGATACTCGCTCGGCGATTGCCGGAATGACGTCGCCTGCGCGTTCCACCCGGACCGTATCGCCGACACGAATGTCCTTCCTTGCCACTTCATCGGCGTTGTGGAGGGTTGCACGGCTGATCGTCACGCCTCCGACTTCCACTGGAATGAGCAGAGCCAGGGGGGTCAATGTGCCCGTGCGCCCCACGGACACCACGATGTCCTGTACCTTGGTGACTTCCTTCCGTGGCGTGAACTTATAGGCGACGGCGTAGCGCGGGCTTCTCGATTTGTACCCGAGCCGCTCTTGCCAGTCCCGACGGTTGACTTTGATGACCACGCCGTCGATCTCGTACGGCAGGCTGTCGCGCATGGTCTCCGTGTCACGGTGGTACTCAATGGCTTCCTCGATCGAGGGACAGAGACGCCGGTGCAACGGCACGGGGAAGCCCCATCGCGACAACGCCTCAAGCTCTTCCCAGTGGGTTGGCAGACCCCTTCCGGAAAAGGCCATGATTTCATAACAGGTGAGCGCAAGCGGGCGGGCGGCCGTCATCGCCGAGTCGAGCTGGCGCAAGGCTCCTGAGGCGGCATTCCTCGGGTTTGCAAAGCCGTCCTCCCCGAGCTCCGTCATCGTGCGGTTCAACGTCTGAAAATCATCAAGCCGCATGTAGACTTCACCTCGCACGACCACTCGGGAAGGGAAGCCCGTCTGAGCCATCAACTGGAGGGGAAGCGCCCGTATGGTTCGCAGGTTGATCGTGACGTCCTCACCGGTGGTTCCGTCTCCTCTGGTGGCGCCTCGGGTAAAGACTCCTCCCTCGTAGAGCAGCTCCACGGAAAGGCCATCGAATTTGGGTTCGGCCGTGTAGTCGACGGCGGAGACGCCAAGCTCCCGTTTCATCCGTTGATCGAATGCCACTACATCCGTGCGATCGACGAGTGAATCCAGACTCAGCATCGCCTGTTCATGACGAACTTTTCGTAGTGAATCGAGGGGAGGCGCACCCACCCGTTGGGTCGGCGAGTCGGACGTTACCAAGTTGGGGTGGGTCCGCTCCAGTTCCGCCAGTTCGCGAAACAGGCGGTCGTAGGCCGAATCCGAGATTTCGGGTTTCGCTTTGACGTAATAGAGGTAGTCGTGGCGCCGGATCTCATCCCGCAGAGCAACGAGCCGGGCCTGGAGGTCTGCCGTCGTCATGGAATCGAGCGGGAAGATTCGAACTCGACGTTCTCGAAGAACTCCCCGAAAGCAGTTGTTATCACAGCGAATGCTGCACGGTCAAACCCGCCGTCCGACCCCGATCTCTTTGACTTTCGCACCTTTGGCCATTATTCTATCCAATCCGATCAAGAAGGATGCGAGGACTGTAGCACGCGATCGTCGAGCATATGGCGCACGTATCCGCGTGCCATGAGGAGGAGACATGAAGGAGGACGCGAGGGTGAGGTCGGTTTTTCTGGCGCCGGCCAGCCGCATCATCGTGCTGATCTGTGGAGGACTGCTGTTCAGCGGCTGCGTGCTGTCAGAAAAATACGAAGCAGAGAAGGCACGCAGTTTGAACTTTCAGCGGCTCCTCGCCCAGGAAGAGAAGCGGACGGGCGAACTCGACAACGAAGTCAAGCGCACCAAGCGAGAATTGGCGGAATACGAAACGCGTAACCGCGAGCTGACCGCTCAAGTGCAAGCTGTGCGCGAACAGCTGGCGCGGGCGCAGGAAGAGAGCGAGGCGATCAAGGAGGCATCGCTGCTCGAACGGAAGGCCAAAGCCGACATGAAGCGCGCCGCGCCTCCCGCCGTCAAGCCGCCACCGGAACCAACCCCGAATATCAGCGAGCTGCTGGGAACGGCGCCAAGCCCGCAAGCCGAGTCATCGCCTCCACCGACCGAGATGCAAATGGATGCGAAATCGGGACCGAACATCCACGTGGTGAAGCCGGGAGAAACCCTCTACCGCATCAGCCGGCGGTACGGGGTGAAAGTGGACCTCTTGCGCAAGTGGAACAAACTTCCTGACGACATCATCGAAGTCGGACAAAAACTGATCGTCAGCCAGGAGCCATAGGCGAAGTCGTGCCTCCCCCCACGTATTCACTCAGCCTCGAAGAATTCCGACGCCATGCCGTGGAGGGAAACCTCATTCCGCTCTATCGCGAGATTCTGGCCGACTATGACACTCCTGTTTCGGCCTTTGCAAAGATAGACCACGGCCCGACCGCCTATCTCCTGGAAAGCATCGAGGGCGGGGAAAAATGGGCCCGCTATTCGTTTTTGGGCAGCGGATCTCCGGTCGTCATTTATGAAGATCGCGGAGATCTCATTCTGCTCCGCGGCAAGCGGAAGAAACGCATTGCGAGCCGCGGCAATCCGCTCGGCCGGCTGCAGGAGATCATGTCGGCCTACCGGCCCGTCGTCGTGCCAGATCTTCCCCGCTTCGCCGGCGGAGCCGTGGGATATCTCAGCTATGACATGGTCAGAACGTTCGAAGAGCTGCCGGGGGGCCGGAAGGAGCAGGTCGACCTGCCGGACTTTGCGTTTCTTCTCACCGACACCTTGGTGATCTTCGACAACGTCTCTCAGAAGATCAAGGTCGTCGCCAATGCGCACGTCACCTCGACCCGAGAGCGCGACGTCAAGCGGGCGTATCGTGCGGCAACCGATCGGATCGAGCGCATGATCGCGCGTCTCAAGCGTCCACTTCGCAGAACACGGCCTCATCGACGGCGCCGACCGATCATGTTCACATCAAACATGAGCAAGGCCGATTTCGAGAAAATGGTCGTGCGCACGAAGGAGTACATCCGGGCCGGGGATGTCGTCCAGACTGTGTTGTCTCAACGATGGGAAACGAACGTGCAAGCTTCTCCGCTTCAGTTGTACAGGGCGCTTCGAGTGGTGAATCCCTCTCCCTATATGTATTACCTCCGCGTGGCGGGCGTCGAATTGGTCGGTTCATCGCCGGAGACCCTGGTGCGCTGCGAGGACGGTGTGGTCACCGTCCGGCCGATTGCAGGTACGCGCCGTCGGGGACAGAGCGTCGAAGAGGACCAGCAGCTCGAACGCCGGCTCCTGGCGGATGAAAAAGAGCGGGCCGAACACGTCATGCTCGTGGACCTGGGCCGCAACGACGTCGGACGAGTCGCGCGGGCGGGTTCGGTCACCGTCGACTCGTTGATGCACGTAGAGCGGTATTCCCACGTCATGCACATCGTCTCGAACGTCACCGGACGCCTCGATCCGAGCAAAACTTCCTATGACGTCTTGCGCGCCTGTTTTCCCGCCGGCACGGTGTCCGGAGCGCCAAAAATCCGGGCCATGGAGATTATCGATGAGTTGGAGCCGACGAGACGCGGGCCTTACGCGGGCGCCGTCGGCTACTTCAGTTTTTCTGGCAACATGGACATGTGCATCAACATTCGCACGGTGGTGATCAAAAAACATCAGGCCTTTATCCAGGCAGGCGCCGGAATCGTGGCGGATTCCAACCCCGAATACGAGTACGAAGAGACCTGCAATAAAGCCCGTGCGATGATGAAGGCGATCGAACTGGCGGAGCAGGGATTGGAATAGAAAGGCCGTGACGAGTGATCGGTGACGGTGACGGGATGGAACACAAAAATCCGCCTATCGAAAGTCAGGAACTCGGTAGCTTATAAATGGTGGTCTTTATCTCCAATTAGATCGAATGGATCGAAGCTCTGTCGATACCGGTATCGCATAGCCGGTCGGGAAAATCTCTTCACAATCGACGAATATCCTGCCCTCTCTCTCCAAGAAGCCGGCGCAATCTTCCTGCTCGCAAACCATACTTCGAGTCCTCCCTCCCGCATGGGCAACAGAGTTTGAGGTTGCTCAGGAAGGGGATCACCAGGGTGTCGAGTCGAGACAACCTGTCTTTTCGAGGACAATTTGCGTGGTCCCACGCTCATCCAGGAGGTGAGTCGTCGAGCTCAAGCGATTTCTTTTCAAGCACTTTGGACGGGCGACGCTCCCGCGGTCAGACAGGTTGTTTTCTGATCAAGACGTTCCACCCACGCTTTCGTCCGGATAAGTGAAGGCCCCCAATTTGCACGGGGTTGGCTGCACGAGTGCGTGCCATGGCTCGGGAGCAGAACGCGTGGCGTGGTTAAGATTCCATACAGCGCGAGTGCGAGCAGTGCTGGTGCTCAGCCTGACAGGTCTCGTCGCGATCGGCATCGGAACGCTGTATTCCTCCGGCAGTTCCGATTCCAGCAGTCAGGACCTTCAGCCGGTCCCATTCAGTCATGCCCGCCATGCCGGCGAACTGAAGATCGACTGCCTATACTGCCATCGGTATGCCGAACAGTCCCGCGTTGCCGGGATACCGAGCATGCATGCTTGCATAACGTGCCATCAATCGATTGAGCGCCGCAATCGGTCGACGGATCAGCTCCTCACGTATTGGCGCGAGCAGCAGCCGATCCCGTGGATTCGGCTACAACGGCTCCCGGACCACGTGTACTTCACCCATGAGCGGCATCTCAAAAGCGGGTTGCAATGTGCGGACTGCCACGGGCGGGTGGACACCATGCGAGGAACGCCGCGCGCAGCCAGTTACGAGATGGGTTGGTGCCTGACCTGCCATCAGCAGCGAAAGGCATCGCAGGATTGTTGGACGTGCCACAAATAAGAAAATGAGGATTGAGGAATTGCGAACCAATTCAACATTCCTCATTTCTAATTACTTTCTATGGATCTAAGACGTCGGACATTTCTCAAGACGGCGGCCTTGGCGGCGGTGGGATCGGCCCTTCCCGGTTGTCGACAAGAGGTCGACCGGCTGATTCCTTATGTGTTGCCCGACGATGAAATCGTGCCGGGCGTGGCCGCGTGGTATGCGTCTGTGTGCAGCGAATGCCCGGCGGGATGCGGCATCCTCGTGCGCGTCATGGAAGGTCGCGTCAAGAAGATCGAAGGCAACCCCGACCACCCGATCAATCAGGGAAAGCTGTGTGCCCGCGGTCAGGCCGCGCCCCAACGTCTCTACAATCCGGATCGGCTGCGTGGGCCGCTGCGCCGGAGAGGCGCACGCGGCACAGGAGACTTCGAAACCATCACCTGGGATGACGGCATGTCCCTGTGGATCGATCAATTGCGGCGGCATGCCGGACGCATCGTCTTGATGACTCAGCCCTTGACCGGCACGTTGGCGGATTTGTTTGGCAGCTTCATGAAGCATGCGGGCGGCCATCTGATGGCCTATGACCCCGGAGCGGAGTTGCCCTTACGCGCAGCCATGCAGGCGAGCTTCGGCATCGATCGGTTGCCCTTGTACGACCTCGCGCGGAGCGACCATCTGCTGTCGTTCGGCGCCCCGTTCTTGGACGACTGGCTCTCCCCGGTCGCATGGAGCCGGGCCTTCGGCGAGTTCCGCGCGGAAGGGAAGAAAACACGCGGACGCTTCGTCCATATCGAGCCTCGTCTCTCGGTGACCGCCGCCAGCGCCGATTGGTGGCTTCCCATCCGGCCCGGAACGGAAGGTTTCCTGGCCGAAGGGCTGGCGCAGATTCTGTTGGCGGAAGGATGGGACAGACTTTCAGCGGCCGACCGGCGACGGTATCGTCGGCAATACCGCGCGAATTTCCTCCCCGAGGTCGCGGCGGTGACGGACGTTCGCCAGGAGGACATCCGCCGTCTCGCGCACGATTTCGCTCGAGCTGAAGCGCCTCTGGCCGTCGCCGGCGGCGGCGCCTTGACTCATACCAACGCCACAGGCACGGCATTGGCCGTCAACCGATTAAACCTCCTCATGGGTAACCTTCAGAAACCGGGAGGCGTGCGCCTGTTCGAGACGGTGCCGACGTTTATGCGCAACACCGTCCCTCGAATTTCTGCGCAAGGGCTGTTGGATGTCATCGGCGACTTCGAACGCGGTGAGCGGACCATGCTCATGCTGCATCACAGCAATCCTCTCTATGAGGTTCCTCCGTCGATTCCCATGCAGCGGATGTTCGATCGGTCGGAATTCGTCGTGAGCTTCAGCTCCTTCCTGGACGAATCGACCGCCGCGGCAGACCTCATCCTTCCCGACCATACCGGGCTCGAATCGTGGGGCGATCACGTCCCGATCGACATGGCCTCTGCGCCCGTCATCGGTCTCCGCCAGCCGGTCGTGCGGCCACGCTGGGATACCCGATCAACCGGCGACCTCTTCCTCGCCGGCTCCCGGGAACTCGGGGAGCATGCGCCAAAAGGAGGCGATACAGCGGACTTACGATGGCGCGCCGTCGAGGACATGGTGGAGGCCTCTTGGAGACCGCTCGTGACTCAAGAAGCAGAAAGGGGCAATGGAGAGGACGGATCGCAGCGGACTTGGATCGCGCATCTTCAAACGGGCGGCTGGTGGCCGGCCGATCCATCGCCTATCCCTCTCTTATCGAAGGACCGCGGATCGCCGGTTCCGTTGCCGGTCTTCGACGGGCACGAACGAGAATTCCCTTTGTACTTCTACCCGTTCCCTTCTCCGGCTCTGGGCCGGGGAGCAGGGGCGAATCTTCCCTGGCTGCAGCAGTTACCGGATCCGTTGACGACCGCTGTCTGGGGGACGTGGGTGGAGCTGAATCCGAGCACGGCGGCGCAGTACGGGGTTCGACAGGGAGAAGTGATTCGGCTTCAGTCTCCACATGGCCGTTTGGAAGCGCCCGTTGTCTTCATGCCAGGCCTCAGGCCTGATACGGTCGCCATGCCGCTGGGACAAGGCCATAGGGAATATGGACGTTATGCGCGGGGACGAGGAGCCAATCCACTTGTGCTGCTGGGGGCTCTGTTCGATGAGGTGTCGGGCTCGTTCGCGACGGGAGCGACGCGTGTCCGCATCGAACCGACCGGAAAAACCGGTTCTCTCGTCCTTATCGAACAAGTGCAAAAATCGGCGGGCAGCGGCTTGATTTCCATCGATCGTAAACCTGTCCAACACGTCGAGGCGCCGATCTGACATGGCCGACGAACCGCAAAACAAGACGCCGCCGGCGGCGCCGTATAAATGGGAAATGGTCGTTGATCTCGATCGTTGCACGGGCTGTCAGGCTTGCATGGTGGCGTGCCACGCGGAGAATAACGTGCGGCTCTCGGATGAGGCGGAATCGGCCGCCGGCCGCTCGATCAGTTGGATCCGCATCGAGCGCTATTGGGAAGGGGACTACCCCGACGTGAAGGTGAAGTTCATTCCCGTGCTGTGCCAGCATTGCAGCAAGGCGCCCTGCGAACCGGTCTGTCCGGTCTATGCGTCCTATCACACGCCCGACGGCCTGAACGCGCAGGTCTATAACCGCTGCATCGGTGTTCGGTACTGCGGCAACAACTGCCCCTATACCGTCCGCCAATTCAACTGGTTCGATCCGCAGTGGGACGAGCCGCTGGCCGAACAACTCAATCCTGACGTCACGGTACGAGCTGGCGGCGTCATGGAGAAGTGCACGTTCTGCGTCCAACGAATCCGCGCGGCCAAGGAGCAGGCGCACGGCGCGGGGCGACGAGTCATGGACGGAGAAGTCGTTCCCGCCTGCGTCCAGTCCTGTCCCACCTCCGCGTTGCTGTTCGGAGACCGCAACGATCCGAGCAGCCGCGTCTCGCAGTCCGCGCACAGCGGGCGGGGATTTCATCTGCTGGAAGAATTGGGCACCGAACCCTCGATCACCTATCTCAAACGGGTGCGTTGATGGAGGGACAGAGCCCGCGTCCGGAGCCAGCCCGGATCGACGAGGACTTGCTGGCGCCCATCCTCTCCACCGGAACAGGGTATCGCCTGCTGGTCGGCATGCTGGCGGCGTTGGTCCTCGCCGGCGCCGGCGCATGGGTCTATCAGATCCGAACCGGCATCGGCCAGACCAACCTGAATCCCCCGATCTTCTGGGGCATCTATATCGCCACCTTCGTCTTTTGGGTCGGCGTGAGTCACTCCGGCACGTTCATTTCCGGCGCGCTGCGCCTCAGCAATGCGGAATGGCGCCGCCCGATTACTCGGATCGCCGAACTGATGACGTTGTTCTCCATCGTCATGGCCGCGATCAGCATCTTCGTCCATCTGGGGCGGGTCTGGCTGTTCTATTACATGATTCCCTTCCCGAACCAGCGGGCGCTCTGGCCCAACTTCCGGTCGCCGTTGATGTGGGACGCGACGGCCATTCTGACCTATGCGATCGGCAGCACGCTCTTCTTGTATCTGCCGTTGATTCCTGATTTCGCGCTCGCCCGCCGGCGCATCGGCGGCTGGCGCCGGCCGCTCTATGCGATGCTGTCGCTGGGCTGGCGCGGCTCGCATGCGCAATGGCAGAAACTGGAGATGGCCATGCGAATCGTCTGTGTGCTCATCGTGATGGTCATGGTATCCGTGCATTCCATCGTCGGCCTGGACTTCGCGGTCGCGCTCGTGCCCGGCTGGCATTCGACGATCTTCGCGCCGTTCTTCGTCGTCGGCGCCATTCATTCGGGGATGGGGGTGGTGGTGGTCGGCTTGTATTTCGTTCGGAAGGTGTACCGCCTGGAGGCCTACATCGGGCTCGAGCATTTCGACAAGATGGGGAAGTTGATTCTCGTGACGACACTGCTCTGGGGGTACATGTATTTCGTTGAGAAGCTCGTGCACTGGTACGGACAGGAGCCCGCCGAGATGGCAGTCATGCACGCGCAATTGTACGGGACCTATGCCTGGTTGCATTGGTCGATGATCGCCCTGGCCTTCGTCGTCCCGATCACGACGGTGGTCTTTCCCTCGTTCCGGCGATGGCCAGTCGGGCTCATGGTCATCGGCCTGCTGATCAACGCAGGCATGTATCTCGAGCGCATCTTGATCATCGTGCCGTCGCTCGGCCGGCCGCGGCTGCCCTATGCCTGGGGCGTATATGTGCCGTCGTTCATCGAAGGCACGATCATCCTCGGCACCTTCGCCTTTTTCCTGCTCCTCTATCTGCTGGCGATCAAATTTGTCCCGTTGATTTCGATTTGGGAAGAAAAGGAGGGATTGACACATGCCCACTGAGTCCGAGTCGCGATCGATCACGCTTTATGCCCGCCTGGCGTCCGATGATCGGATCGCATCCATATTAGACCAGTTGCGCGGCAGCGGGATCGAGGATCCGCAGATCAGCCTGTTCTCGAATCAGCCGCTCCAGGCGCCTCTCGCGACAGGGTCTCGCTGGCTGGTGCCGGTCGCCGTGCTGGCCGGCCTAGCGGGGATCGTGATCGGCGTCGCCCTGGCCGGAGGAACGGCTTTGCTCTATCCGATCCAGACCGGCGGCAAACCGATCGTCGCATACCCGATCGTCGGGCTGATCTCCTACGAGACCATGATGCTCTGTGCCATCCTCGCGACAGTCGCGGCACTGGTGATCTCGATCCGACGCGCCGCGATTTGGAACGCCGGGATTCCCGAGCTGGAGGCGGACAACGAGGTCGCCGTGGTGGTGCGCTTGTCGGGCGACGATCCCCGCCGGCACCACGTTCGGCGCCTTCTGCAGGAAACGCAGGCGATCGAGGTGCGGACCTTGGAGACGGCATGACAGGACGCGATGCCCTCATCACGTGGATGGGCCTGTCGGCTCTCGCCTGTTCGCCCAACATGACGGATCAACCGTCCTATCAGCCCCAGGAACCTCCGCGCTTGTCCTCACCGAGCGGCAGCGTGCCGCGCGTGAGCCGTGTTCATCCGAGCGAGACTCTGCGCGCACCCGACGAAACCGAGGAGCAGCGCCGCAGTATCGCGCGCCTGTTTCGGATCAATTGCGCCCATTGCCACGGCTCGACCGGCGAAGGAGACGGCGCGGTTGCGCCCTACCTCTCTCACGTGCCCGCCAACCTTCGCGCTCCGCACGTGCAAGTCAAATCGGACCAGGCGTTGTACCGGGCGGTCACGAACGGATTCGGCGCGATGCCGGGATTTCAAGGGGAGTTATCAGCTGAGGAACGATGGGCCTTGGTGTCCTGGATCAAAGGGCTCGATGGACAGAAACCTGAAAGCGGGAAGGGTACCGCACCCGAGACCGCGCAGCAGGGAAAGTTGTTGTACGCCACCCATTGCCTCGCCTGTCACGGATCCTCGGGAAGGGGAGACGGCCCTGTGAGCGCTACGATGAATCCGAAGCCCGCCGATTTGGCCGGTGGCCGCCTGAAACGAGGCGAGAGCCTGGATGCCGTCGTTCGAACCATCTCGTCGGGAATAGAGGGCACCGCCATGCCCGGTTTTGGACATGTCTCGGAGCAGGACCGTCGAGCCCTGGCTGGCTATGTGCTGTCGCTGCGGGGTTCCAAACAGAGATAGCCGGAACAATCCGGTGAAGGACGACGATGCCGGAATGGCCTCCCGCATTCGAGCCGATTCATTTTCCCCTGCTGGGGAATAGCCTCATCATCGGCGTCGTCGCCCTGCTTCACATTGTCCTTGCAGGCTTGGGCGTCGGATTCATGATCCTCGCGCCGATGGCCGAATACGCCGGAGCTACGCGGCCGTGGCTGCTCGACGCCGCCCGCTCGATGACGCGTTTTACGGTGGTGACCTACACCGCGAGCCTGGTGCTGGCGGTGATGATGGCGGATCTGTTCATCGGTTTGTTCCCCCTGACCAACTCGCACCTATTCAATCGGTTTCGTTACCCCTTCTACGTCGCCATGATCGCTTTTGCGCTTCAACTCTTCGCGCTCTATCTCTACTACCATTTTTGGGATGTTTTGCGCGCTCGCCGCCCTCGCGTCCATCTCGCACTCGGCGTTCTCGCGGCTGCACTCATCCTCGTCTGGGTGGCGGTCCTCGACGGCATGGGGTCGTATATGCTGACGCCGACGAAGACCGAAAATGCGTGGGGCCGGCTCTCGAACCCCACCTGGGGTCCTTTGGTCGTGCATCGTTTCCTCGGCAATCTCGTCCTCGCCGGCTACGTGGTCGCCGGGTATGCCGCGTGGCGGCTTGCATCGGCGCGCGACGGTGACATGGACTATTACCTTCGGCTGTCGCGGGGAGGTCTGCTGCTCGGTTTCGTCATGTTGATGATTCAGCCGCTGAGCGGCTTCGTCTACGCCCAAGCCATCAGTGCCGCAGCGCCCGAAGCGTATGAACGATTGACGGAGGGCGTCTATCGACCGCTCACCTACCTGCAGTTCCTGTTGATCGGTGCCCTGTTCTTCGGCAGCCATCTCTGGCTCACCGCCGCCGGTCGGGCCAGTCCGCCGGGGCGGTGGAGCAGTTGGGGCGCCGGCGCGCTCGCCCTCGCCATGGTCGTCTCCGTGGACCGGCCGGATCTGCGCCGCGTCTTGGGTGTTGCGCTCGTGACGCTCAGCCTCTGGGTGCTGTATCGGTCACGACGGCTCTTCGTCGAGACAGAGCCATCGCCGGAACGGTTCCGCACTCCTCTCATGCGGCACCTCTCCGTCGGCATGGCCGTCATCGCCGTGCTGACTTATGTGACGATGGGGACCATTCGGGAAACGGCGAGACGACCGGATACGGTGCGTCATCTGATTTCGCTCCAGGACGAAGCCAGACAGCCGGCGATCGATCGCGAAGGCCAGGAGGCACAGCCAATGATCTCACCGGATTCCACCCGGCCTGAACCATAACCTTTACCTCTCTGAACCCCCATGGACCTCGACCCGCTCAATATACCGATGCTTTACGGCCGTATTGCGATCGCCGCGGCGGCTTTGAGTCACGGTTTATTCGCCACGCTGGTGGTGGGCAGCGCCGTCATCGGAGCGGCGGTTGCGACGATGGCGTATCTGACGGATCGACCCAGCTACCGCCGGCTGGCGCACACGATCGCGTTCGCGCTGGTGGTGAGCACGGCCACGATTTCCTTTCTCGGCGTGTCGTTGATCTTCGCGCTCAATATCTTCTGGCCTCGGTTTTGGCACAGGATCTTCCGGATCATGTTCTGGCCGTTCGTGCTGGAAGCCGGCTTATTTTTAGGCGAGGCAGTCTTCGCCTATTCCTGGTTCTATTTGTGGGATTGGTCGACCGTCGCCGGTTGGCGGCGTAGGCTTCATCTGACGTTCGCCTGGCTTGCAGCGCTCTGCGCCGTCGTCGCCATGTTTTTGATCGATATCACCGCCTCGTACATGTTGACGCCACACCCCCCGGATTCGGCATGGGCCAACATTTTGAACCCCACGATGATCCACCTCGACCTTCATCGGTGGTTCGGAAACCTGACCTGGGCGGGCTTTACGCTGGCGGCCCTGTGTGCGATCGGTTTTCTACGCGCAGGGACCCCGGAGGACCGTACGCACTATCGCTGGGCGGCTGCGTTCTGCTTTGCCATCGGCTTCGGGGCGCTGCTGATCATGCCGCTGATCGGCTACCACTACCTGTTGAACTTACGTTACGGACAACCCCAGGCGTTCCACGTCTTGATGTTGGGGCGGCGCTCATGGCTGTTCGATCTTGTGGCCCTCCTCTACGGCCTTCTCGTGTTCACCGGCTCCGGCTACATCGCCTCCGTCGTCTTTGCCCGCGCGCCGACGGAGTCCATGGCACGCGCCTTCCTTCCGCTCTCCTTGGCGGTGCTGGGCGCGGCGGCGCTCCTCCTGGCGCAACCCTACCATCTTCAGCATGTGCCGGGCCTGTGGCGGCTGACCGATCAGGTCATCAACCCCTGGGGGAAGATGCAGCCGCACAAGTACTTCGCCTTGACCTTTCTCGTCCTGTTCGGACTCGCGAACTGGTTGTATTTCCTCCGTTGGTTTCCGCAGGCGCGTCAGCAGGTCCTTCACGCGGAGCACGCGGGCCGACGGGAGCGTCGGCAATCCTACCTGCTCATCACGGTCGCCGTCGCGGCGATGGCCATCATGCTCGGCATGGGATGGGTGCGGGAAAGCGCGCGCGCGGTGGACGGCTACCTGATCTACGGCTATATGACTTTTGCGGATGAACGCCCGACCTATGAAGGATGCGACCCATGCCCGTGAGCACTTCGCGACACTCTCTCAAGAGACCGGCTCTCGGCAGCCGATGGGCGGATGCGCCCGACGGCTGGCTGCATGGATTGGCGGTCGAGTGCGAAGCGCCCTTTGTAAACGCAGTCTGACCGCACGGTTCCGGAGCCGGCGTTCCGGCGGCGAAAGAGGCGAACGACTTTTCAGGTCTGTGCTCCCAAATCGACTGACGGGAAGGCAGGTTTCCACCGATTCTTCATGGAAGGATCGCGGAAGGCGGTTTTGTGCCATTGATCTCCGGAGTTCAGGTCTCGAGTGAGTCAACGCTGGATTGCCGCATACGTGGAGCGAAGACGTGAGCCGGATGAGTAAAATCGTGCCTCCCACCACCGAATACAACGCGCGACCAGCGGACAGGAAAGCTTGCCGCGTCATAGCACTGGAGCGGACACCGCATTTTCTGCTATCGTGGTAGCGCCGCCGTCAAATATACAGCTGATTGCACGCTTCTTGTACAGAGCGGTTACTACGCCAGAGTCGAGGGTTCATTCCGAAACCGTTCGTGCGGAGAAGCAAGCGACGATCACCTTTGGTCATGGCGCAAGGCGTATCGGTCATCAGTCCAGCGACAAAAGCGGCTACAAGAGGGTCTCAACAGTCACAGTGAGACAGTACTAGATATAAGAGCACTAGGTTTACACATCTATGCTCCTCATGATCGACAATTACGATTCGTTTACCTATAACCTGGTCCAATACTTCGGAGAATTGGGTGAGGATGTCCACGTTTACCGGAACAACAAGATTTCCGTCCAACAGATCGAGACGTTGAAGCCCAGCCGCATTGTCGTGTCGCCAGGGCCCTGCACTCCCAACGAAGCCGGCGTCTCAGTCGAGGCGATTAAGCACTTCGCCGGGCGGCTGCCCGTTCTCGGCGTCTGTCTGGGACACCAGTCGTTGGCGGTGGCGTTCGGCGGCCAGGTGGTGAGAGCCGAACGCCTCATGCACGGTAAGACTTCCCGCATTCAGCACGATGGGCGCACGATCTTTCGCCAGCTGCCAAATCCCTTCGACGCCACCCGCTATCATTCGCTGATCGTTGAACGCAGCAGCCTTCCGTCCTGCTTTGAGATCTCTGCGGAAACGGCCGAAGGCGAGATTATGGGCATGCGTCATACCTCGCTTGGCGTCGAAGGCGTTCAGTTCCATCCGGAATCGATCCTGACCACTGCGGGAAAGGATCTCCTCCGCAATTTCCTCAAGTTGTAACATTTCAATGCCAACGATCAGAGACGCCATCGCAAAACTGGCCGACCGTCTCCCGCTCACGGAAAAAGAAGCGGAGGAGGTCATGCGCGAAATCATGGCCGGCGTTGCGACACCGGCACAGATCGCCGCCTATCTGATGGGACTTCGTCTGAAGGGAGAGACCGTCGAGGAAATCGCGGGATCGGTCCGGGCCATGCGCGATTACGCCGTTCGAATCGCCGTCGGCGCTTCGCTGGTCGTCGACACCTGCGGCACAGGTGGCGACGGCCGTCACACGTTCAACATTTCGACGACAACCGCGTTCGTCGTGGCCGGTGCCGGATTGACGGTGGCCAAACACGGCAATCGGTCTGTCTCGTCGAAATCCGGCAGCGCGGACGTGCTCTCCGAATTGGGCGTGGACATCAATCTGTCACCTGACCGCGTCTCGGACTGCATCAATGAGGTGGGCATAGGATTCCTTTTCGCGCCGCTCTATCACGGCGCGATGAAACACTGCGCGGCACCACGTCAGGAGATGGGGATCCGCACGATGCTCAATCTGCTGGGGCCGCTGACCAATCCCGCCGGAGCGACGGTCCAGATCCTTGGAGTCTATGAGCGACGCCTCACGGAACTGCTGGGCAAAGTGCTCATGCACCTGGGCTCGCAGCATTGTTTCGTCGTGCACGGCATGGACGGGCTTGACGAAATCACGCTCACGGATCGTACAATTGTCTCGGAAGCGAAAGGCGGCGTCCTGTCAAATTACGTGCTCACCCCCCATGAGTTCGGTCTTGAGAACGTCTCTCCAAAGGAACTCGCCGGAGGAACGCCTGCGGACAACGCCAGGATCACTCGGGAAGTGCTGCAAGGGCGCAAGGGACCCAAGCGTGACGTGGTCTGTCTCAATGCAGCCCCGGCGCTGGTCGCCGGTCGGAAAGCCAAGACGCTTCAAGAAGGCTTTCGCCTCGCCGCCGAGATCATTGATGCCGGCGCTGCAGCCGATAAACTCGCCCGCCTGGTGGCCTTTACCAGCAAAGCCTCTCATCCATGATGTTGTCCAGAATTCTCGAGCACAAGAAGGCCGAATTGCGGCACAAACAAAGCCGCGGCTATTTTTCAGAACTGAAGGCACAAATCCGAAATAATTCCGGTCCTCTCGGCTTCGCCTTGGCGCTCGACGCGACCAGAACTTCCACGAGCCCCGCGCTCATCGCCGAGGTCAAAAAAGCATCTCCGAGCCTCGGACTGCTCCGTCCGGAGTTCGACGACCGATTCGATCCTGTCATTCTTGCGAAAGCTTATCAGGAAGCGGGGGCTTCCGCGGTTTCGGTGTTGACTGACAAAGAGTTCTTTCAAGGAAGCCTGGATTATCTGCGTGACATCAAGCGATCGATTCCGCTGCCGGCCCTCAACAAGGAATTCATGGTCCACGAGCTGCAGTTTTATGAAGCGCGTGCGTATGGTGCCGATGCCGTGTTGTTGATCGTGGCCGCGCTCGAGCGAACTCAGCTGGTCGATTTTCATGCGCTGGCGCACGAGCTCTCGCTTGACGTACTGATTGAAACCCATCACGAGCGCGAGCTTGACACGGTGCTGGAATGGGTTCCTGACGCCCGGATGATCGGCATCAACAACCGCGACCTCACCACCTTTACGACCGATCTCACGATTACCAAACGCCTGGCCCCTCGCATCCCTTCCGGCAAGCTGATCGTGAGCGAGAGCGGCATTCACACCAGGAGCCACGTTGAGCAACTTCTCGACATCGGCATTCACGCGATGCTCATTGGAGAATCGCTGATCACCGCCGATGATAGCCGGGCCAAGATCAGGGAGCTGCGGGGGGAGCCGTCGACCGCCGGGGCGTAGCACGATGCGGCAAAGCGTCAAAGTCAAAGTGTGCGGTATTACCAATGCAGAGGATGCCTGGACGGCCGTGGAGGCGGGAGCGGACGCGCTGGGGTTCATCTTTTACAAACAAAGCCCCCGTTATGTCGTGCCGGCCGTTGCGAGCCGGATTATCGCCGAGCTGCCCCCCCTGATCGTGACGGTCGGCGTGTTCGTGAACGAAGGCATGGCCACCGTCCGATCCATCATGGACACCTGCGGACTGGCCATGGCTCAGCTACATGGAGATGAAAACGCCTCGTACTGCCACGAGTTGTCCCGGCCGTCGATGAAAGCGCTCCGGCTCAAGGACCGAGGAAGCCTGCTGGCCTTGGCCGAATATCAAGGGCGCGGCGGCGTCCGTGGATTCGTCCTCGACACGTTCTCAGAACTTGCCTATGGGGGAACCGGTCAGGTCACCGACTGGGCCCTGGCCGCCGACGTCGCGAAAAGCGCACGCGTCCTCCTTGCCGGCGGTCTCACTCCCGACAATGTCACGGAAGCGATCCGCACGGTCCATCCCTATGGCGTAGACGTGAACAGCGGAGTCGAATCGGCTCCCGGCAAAAAGGACCCTGCAAAGGTGCGCGCGTTTCTCGAAGCCGTAAGGGTTGTCTCTTCTTTGTGAGCCTGTTTATACTGCCTGCACCATGACGAAACGGAAACTCACCGCCGTTTTGCCCGATCAGCAGGGTCGATTCGGCTCCTACGGAGGGCGCTACGTTCCCGAGACCTTGATGCCGGCGCTCTTGGAATTGGAGCATGCATACGCGCAGGCCAAGAAAGATCGAGGGTTTCAGGCTGAGCTTGCCTATTACCTTAAGCAGTATGTGGGGCGTCCGACCCCGCTGTACTTCGCCAAGCGGCTGACGAACCGCCTGGGCGGCGCCAAGATCTACCTCAAGCGCGAAGACCTCTGTCATACGGGCGCTCATAAGATCAATAACGCAATTGGTCAGGGACTGCTGGCCAGGCGTATGCGGAAACCCCGGATCATCGCCGAAACCGGTGCGGGCCAGCACGGCGTGGCCACCGCGACTGTCGCCGCCATGTTCGGGTTGCAATGCGAAATCTACATGGGCACAGAAGACATGCAGCGCCAGGCCCTCAATGTCTTTCGCATGCGCCTCCTCGGGTCCACCGTGACGGGTGTCGACGCGGGCAGCCGGACGCTGAAGGACGCGATCAGCGAAGCCATGCGCGACTGGACGACGAACATCAGGACGACTCATTATATTCTCGGATCTGTCCTGGGCGCGCATCCCTATCCGATGATGATTCGCGATTTTCAATCCATCATCGGAAAGGAAGCCAGGAAGCAAATCCTGGCTGTCGAGGGGCGGTTGCCGGACTGCCTCATCGCTTGTGTCGGGGGGGGCAGCAACGCCATGGGGCTGTTTCATGCGTTTTTGAACGACAAGAAGGTCAAGATGGTGGGTGTCGAAGCCGGAGGCCTCGGCCTCGGCAGCGGGAAACATGCCGCTCGGTTTTCAGGCGGTACGCCGGGCGTGTTGCAGGGGACGATGACCTACCTGCTACAGAATGAGGACGGCCAGATCAACTTGACCCATTCGGTCTCTGCGGGCCTGGACTATGCGGCCGTCGGCCCCGAACACAGCTATCTGCGCGAGATCGGGAGGACCACCTACACGTCGGCAACTGACGAGGAGGCGCTGGCGGCATTCGATCTCCTGGCAAGGGAAGAGGGCATCGTACCCGCGCTCGAAAGCGCGCATGCCATCGCCCATGCCCTCAAGGTGGCGCCAACGCTCAAACGTCATCAGGTGCTTTTAATCAATTTGTCCGGTCGCGGAGACAAAGACGTACAGCAGGTGGCGCGCATGAGGGGAATCACTTTATAAGTGATGAGTGATGGGTGATCGGTGATTATTAAGAAGAGATGGGTGATCGGTGAAAAGTGATGAGTGATCAAAGACAAACAAAACGCCATCGTTCCGGACCATTGTCTCGCATGACCGATCACTCATCACCCATGACCGATCACTTTTCACGCATCGCCCACTCATCACCGGGCCAAAGCCGTCTCGACAGAACGTTCCAGCGCCTCAGACCAAGAGGCGAGAAAGCGCTCATCACCTACCTCATGGCGGGTGATCCGAGCTTGGCGGAGACCGAGCAACTCGTCCTGGCATTGGAACAGGCGGGGGCCGATATCGTTGAGTTGGGCGTCCCGTTTTCCGATCCCATCGCGGATGGTCCGGTCATTCAGCAGGCGGCAGAACGGGCGCTTCGCAGCGGAACGACGCTGCGCACTATTCTGGCGATGGTCGGACACCTCCGCGTACGCTCCCAGATCCCGCTCGTTCTTATGGCCTATTACAACAGCATCCATGCCTTCGGGCCAGAGCGCTTCTGTCGTGAGGCTGTCGCCGCCGGCGTGGATGGCCTCATCGTCCCCGACATGCCGCCCGATGAAGCTGGCCCACTCAGAGGCCCGGCGGCGGCTTGCGGACTTCAGCTCATCTTTCTGCTGGCTCCGACCAGCACGGCCGAACGGCGGGCGTTCGTCGCCCGGCAGTCGAACGGCTTCGTATATTACGTCTCATTGACCGGCATCACAGGAGCAAAGCTCGGCAACGTGTCTGAAATCGGTCAGAGCGTGGAACACATCCGGAGGATTTCCAAGACTCCGATTGCGGTGGGGTTCGGGGTTACAACGCCGGAGGACGCGGCCGAAATCTCGGCCATCGCCGATGGCGTCATCGTGGGAAGCGCCATTGTGAAGCACATCGCGGCCGGGCAGCAACAACAAGGCATGGTCGCCAGTGTGTCCGGATTCGTTCACACATTGAAGACCGCCATGGCGACGCGGCCGGCCCGGTAAGGCGACACCGGCTATTTGCGAGCGAGACCGTTAGAGACGCGCTGTTGGTCCTGGGGAGGCATGTAGGCGATCATCTCGCGCGCCAAATCGTTGGCAACGTCCTTGAGATTGGGGCGGTAGAACATATAGCTGCTGGACTTCTCGTGACGGGCCTTCCAGACAGTGGTGCCGGTCGTGGCATCGACAAGCCGCAAGCTGAGTCCCACACGGCCCACGTTATCACCTTCCTTGCGGACGTACTCCCACGAGTTGACCCGAACGACCAGGAATGAGTCGACGTTCAATGCTTTCCCCAGCTTGATGGCGGCTTCCTTGTCAGACTGGCCGGTCATCTCAAGCCGGGAAAAATAGAATACCAGGGAGTCAAAAGCCTCCTTCGAGGCCTGAAAAATATCCGTCACGCTTTCCGGTGTGACGACACGCTCGATTCTTGCCGTCTTGGCCAGGGCTCCGGAGAGGACGTCCTGAATGTCTTCTCGCGCACTGTCGTACTGGCTGGCCATTGGAGGCAACACGGCGATGGCCTGTGGCCGGAACTGCTTGGCCCCAGGACCTTCCCAAACCTCCTGCAGTCCGCCGCAGGCGGCGAGCAGAAGCGGGATACCGCAGGACACGACCCGGAGCCAATGCAGTGAACGGATGAACATGAAAATCAGTATACCATTAGTGGATGACGATAGGGCTAGAAGGTCAGCGATAGGGAACCGGACGCCAGGGCCCCCTTTTCCCGGAAATCGTACCCTCCCGCCAGGTCGAGCCGAAAAGCAAATATACGCAGACCGAGTCCTGCCGTGGGTGTGAATGGCGTGCCGGCATCCTGCATGTTCTTGAAGGCGCCGACACGAAACGACAAGAATTCCGTGAGAATCGTCTGCTCCGCACCCAGGCTGAGGACCTGGCTTTTCACGCCCGGCAGCAATGTCTTGTTTGATGTCACGTCCACGTCGGCCGACAACGTCAGCGAGGAATACGGATTGACCGCCATGCCTCCGCGCACCTGAGGGCCGAATTTGATCTTCGTGCCGTCGGGGGCATCGAATTCAGGTTGATTGAGATCTTTTGCGACCACGCCGAATCGCAACCATGAGGAGGGCCGATAGATGGCGCCCACGTCGATGCCGTACGACGTGGAGATCGTCGCCTGGCCCAAACTATCGGACAGTTTGATTTCCTGCCCGCCCTGAAGATTCTGAGTTCCGTGGTAGGCCGCGCCCTGGATGATCTTGGCGGTCACGCCGATGGAAAACATCTTATCGGCAAACGCATAGGCGTAAGAGAAGGCAACCTGCCGGGCCTCCATGGCCCGCACTGCCATGGCCCCGGTGACGGACACGGAATTGACGGCCCCGCTACAATTCGGATTCGGACTGCAGGTCACGCCCACCGGATTCGACACGAACCCGCCGCCGGTCGGTACGTCGGAAATATTGAAGCCGAAAGCATGCTCGCCGAAATGGCCTTTCAGGTACAGTCCGGCAGCGCCGTTGAGGGAGGTGTTTGCGCCCGGACGATTGATGCGATTGGCGATATCCTGCGCCTTGGCAATGTTGGCTTGAGACGTATCTGTGGTGTCGAAATCTTCCAGATCACTGACCGCGTCGGCAATGCCCAGACGGTCGATTGCCTGTCCGCCACCGACGATCCGAATATCAACGGTCTGAGTCATCGCGAGTCCGGCCGGGTTCCAATAGGTAGCCAACGCGTCGGTCGTAATGGCAACTCCTGCACCGCCCATGCCCATTGCGCGCGGACCCACAATGACGAATTCGGCCGCAAGCGTCTGGCCGCTCCAAGCCAGGAAAAGAAGGACGGTGATGGCACGAACAATCGTGGAAATCCGCATTGCGCGGCACTCCTCCGGGAGAACGCCACGATGAGTCTATTGAATGATCCCGCGTCCGTCAAGGATTTGGAGACAGTCGCCCTCGGCATGGGAACTGCCTGCCCCATTCATTGCCCGAAGTGAGACAAGTTACGACGTGAACACCGGGACAGGCACCGACCGATCGGAGTGAACGGGGACAGGCACCGACCAGGTCGGAGCCAGTCCCCTTAGATAATCTGGCCGTCCTGCATATGCACGATCCGGTCAGCTTGGGAGGAGAGCTTGTCATTGTGTGTGACAATCACGAAGGTCGTGCCGCGGGCTTTGTTCAATTCCCGCATGAGGGCGAACAATGCGTCGCCGGTATGGGTATCCAAGTTTCCCGTCGGCTCGTCGGCCAGTACGAGATCCGGCTTTTGCAGCAGCGCGCGCGCCACGGCCACACGCTGCTGTTCCCCGCCCGACAACTCGCCCGGCTTGTGATGCAGGCGCGCACCGAGCCCCACGTCGTTCAAGATGGCGGTCGCTTCCGCCTTCACGTCCTCCGGCTGCCGCCGTTGGATCAAAGCCGGCATGCAGGCATTCTCGAGCGCCGTAAACTCCGGAAGCAGATGATGAAACTGAAACACGAATCCGATGCGTTTGTTGCGAAACTCGGCCTGCGCAGACTCCGAGAGTTGAAAGAGGTCCTGTCCCTCGAAGCGCACGGTCCCGCTGGTGGGGCGATCGAGCAGGCCGAGGATGTGAAGCAACGTGCTCTTTCCGGCCCCGGACGCCCCGATGACGGCGATCAGTTCTCCGCGTGCGATGGTGAGATCGATCCCCTTGAGGACAGGCAAGGTCTGTTCGCCCATCGGAAACGACTTATGAAGGTTGGCCACTGTGATCATGTCAGTGCGGAATGCGTCGGGATGTTGCGCGCTGCACGCCTGCCTATTCATAGCGGAGCGCGGCAACCGGTTCGAGCCTCGCGGCCTGGAGGGAAGGGTAGACGGTCGCCGCAAAACTAATGAGGATGGCCGAGCCGGCGACCAGCAGGACGTCCTCGGCAAGCACGTGCACGGGAATCTTGGAAATGTAGTACACCGTCGGGTCGAAGGTCCAGAACGTCTCGATGAGCCACAAGAACGCATAGCCGAGTGGAATCCCGATGGCGGTGCCCGAGAGGCCGATGATCAAACCGTTGAGCATGAAGATCCGGCGGATACTCTGTCTGGTCGCGCCCATCGCCTTGAGGATGGCAATCTCTTTCTGTTTTTCTGTCACGATCATGGTGAGCGTACTGACGATGTTGAAAGAAGCCACGATCGTAATCAGCACGAGCAGCAGAAACATCATGGTCTTCTCGAGCTTGAGCGCCGAAAACAGATTGCGGTTCATCTGCATCCAATCCCTCGCGCCATACGAAAACCCGAGCGCCTGCTCCACTCGTCGGGCAATCTCGCCGGCCCGAAACACATCTGTGACTTTGATCTCGATGCCGGTGACGGTGTCTCCCATGCCGAAAAACTTCTGAGCCTCGGCAAGCCCGATGTAGGCCAGGGACGAATCATATTCATACATGCCGGACTGAAAGATTCCTGCGACCACGAAGGTCCTGATCTTCGGGACCATGCCCATGGCGCTGATCGTGCCGGTCGGGGACACGACGCTGATCGTATCCCCGGGAAACGCACCGAGGCGCATGGCCAGCTCCTTCCCGAGAATGATGCCGGGTTTTTCCAACGGCTGTAGCGGACCGGACGGATCGTCGGCCGGAGGCAGCTTGACAGTGATGGGTTGTTCCAGATCCTCGAGGCGTCCAGACACCAGGTTCTGCCCGAGCGCCGTGACCCTCCCTTCGCGCAAAGGATCGATGCCGCGGAGGACGACCCCTTGTGCGCTGCTGGGGGTGGTCAGCATCACCTGCTTCAGGATGAATGGCGTCGCGGCGATGACGTCCGTGACCGTCTCGACATGTCGCGCGGTCGCATCATAGTCGCTCATGCCGTCTTTCATGCGGTCTTGCACGATGATGTGCGCGGTCGTGCCGAGGATCTTGGACTGGATGTCCTCCTTGAACCCCGTCATGATGCCGACGGTGCCGATCAAGGCGGCGACCCCCAGGGTGATCCCGGTGACGGACACGATGGTATTGAGCGAGATCGTGCGATTGCGGCGCTTGGCGCGCAGGTAACGCAGACCGACCACGATTTCATAGGGGAGTGCCAAGAGGCTATTTCTCCGGACGCAACTGCGGGAAAAGGACCACATCCCGGATGGACGCTTGGTTCGTGAAGAGCATGACCAACCGGTCGATGCCGATGCCTTCCCCTGCGGTTGGCGGCATGCCGTATTCGAGCGCCCGGAGGAAATCCTCATCGACCACGTGCGCTTCTTCGTCCCCGGCCTCACGCTGCGCCGCTTGACTTTCGAAGCGCTGTCGCTGATCGAGCGGATCATTCAACTCTGAAAAGGCGTTCGCGATTTCGCGCCCCGCGATGTAGAGCTCGAAGCGGTCGGTCAGGGCGGGATCGGCGTCCTTACGTCTCGCCAATGGGGAAATCTCAATGGGATAGTCTGTTATAAAGGTCGGTTGTTCCAGGTTGGGTTCGACGGTTTCCTCGAAAATTTCATTGACGATAGTGAAGAGCGGCCACTTGGGATCGACCGGCACGTCGAGCCGTTTAGCCGCAGCCAAGGCCTGCGCGCGATCGGTCAGGACGGCCATGTCGAGGCCGTTTACTTCCCGAATGGCCTGGTGATACGACCAGCGCCGCCACGGTGGAGTGAGGTTGATCTCTTTGCCCTGATACTCGATGACAGTGTTTCCGAAGAGCTGCTGGGCCAACGAAGCGATCATCTCCTCTGTCAATCGAATGAGGTCCTGGTAGTCCGCATACGACACGTAGAACTCGAGCATCGTAAATTCCGGATTATGGATCGTGGAGATGCCTTCGTTCCTGAAGTTCCGATTGATCTCGAAGACACGGGGGAATCCACCCACAATCAGGCGCTTCAAGTACAATTCGGGCGCAATGCGAAGGTAAAGATCCACCCCCAGCGCATTGTGGTGCGTGACGAACGGCTTCGCCGCAGCGCCTCCCGGGATCGGCTGCATCATCGGCGTTTCAACCTCGAGAAAGCCCCGTTCGATCAAGAACGCCCGTATGCCGGCGATGATCCGGCTCCGCATCGCGAAAATACCGTGCACGTCAGGATTGGCGATCAGGTCGACGTAGCGCTGGCGATAGCGGGTCTCAACGTCCGTAAGCCCGTGCCATTTCTCAGGGAGAGGACGCAGGGCCTTGCTCAAGAAGCTGAGCTCATGCACTTCGACCGTAAATTCGTTGGTCTTGGTGCGAAACAAGGTCCCCGACACTCCGATCCAGTCTCCGAGATCCAGCTGTTCGGTCACGATGTACGCCTGGGGAGACAGCAGATCCTTCTTCAAATACACCTGCAAGCGATCAGAACCGTCCTGCAACACGGCAAAAGCAGCCTTGCCAAATCGCCGAAGGGCGACAATGCGTCCAGCGATCGTACAGGCAATCCGCTCTTGCTCCAGCGTTTCCTTCGTCTTCTGCCCATGCAGCCTGATGACATCGCCGGCCCGGTCCTTGACGTCGAAGCGCGTACCGTACGGCGCTACTCCGGCTTCGCGCAGGAATTCAAGCTTCTTGATCCGCTGCTGGCGCTGTTCGTTCGCTTCATCCATATGAATAGGCGAGGGGCTCGTGGTGAGAGGCTAGGAGGCGGATTCATCCATAGCCCCTCGTCCCGCACCCCGTGCCACTTTTCCTTTCAAGTACGCCTCGATGAAGCCGTCCACGTCACCATCCATGACGGCAGCCACCTGTCCCACTTCATAACCCGTCCGGTGATCCTTAACCATCTGATAGGGTTGAAACACATAGGAACGAATCTGGCTCCCCCACGCGATGTCTTTTTTCTCTCCGACGATCGCGTTGAACTCCGCCTCTTTCTTCTTCTGTTCCAACTCGTAGAGGCGGGCTTTCAAAATCTTCATCGCTCCATTGCGATTCTGCAGTTGCGAGCGCTCATTCTGGCACTGTACCACGAGACCTGTCGGCAGGTGGGTGATGCGAATCGCCGTTTCGACCTTGTTCACATTCTGGCCACCGGCACCGCCGGACCTGAACGTGTCGATCTTCAGATCCTTATCCTCGATCGCCACCTCCAGGTCGTCGTTCAACTCGGGGTACACGAAGACCGAGGCAAAGGACGTATGCCGGCGCTTGTTGGCATCGAAGGGTGAAATACGCACGAGCCGGTGCACGCCGGCCTCAGCCTTCAAGTAGCCGTAGGCGTAGGGACCGGTGACGGATATGGTGGCACTCTTGACGCCGGCTTCATCGCCCGCCTGAAAATCGAGCGTCTCGACCTTGAAGCCCTTGCCTTCCGCCCAACGCACGTACATGCGCAAGAGCATTTGAGCCCAATCCTGGGACTCGGTGCCTCCAGCCCCCGGATGAATCGCCAATATGGCATTGTTTTGATCGAGCTCACCTGACAGCAGATGTTCCACCCGAAGCGCAGCCAGCAACGGCTCGAATTGATCGAGCTCTGAAGCGAGCTCCCGTTCGAGTCCGGCATCGCCGCTTTCCTGCGCCAACTCGAGCAACGCCGTCACGTCGCCCAGCTTCGCCTCAATGTCGCGCCATTGCTGAAGCTCGCGCTCGAGTTTGACCTTCCGGCGGCTGACGCCGGCCGCCGCGCGCGCGTTGCTCCAGAAATCGCGCTGGCCCATTTTGGCTTCGAGTTCCTGCAACTCGGCGGTCATGCGAGAGAGGTCAAAGATGCCCCCGGAGCTCGGCCACCTGTTCATCCACACTGCGCACACGGAGACGAATCTCATCCAGCATGAATCACGATCCTTTCGATTTAGACGGGAGTGGCCGCGACAGCGTCGGGTTCAGCCCCTTTGGTGCCAAAGATGCCGTAGAGACAGAATAGCAGGGAGATTAACATACAGCCGTAGGCAAAGACATCTCCATGCCGGCTGTAAAACGTCCGGATCTGGCGAATCGGAATCTCGGCCTGCAAGGCCGTTTGCGTGAAGATGGGAGACGCCTCGATGATCCGTCCGAACGGATCGACGAAGCCCGAGACACCGGTGTTTGCCGCACGGGCGAACGCCAGGTGATTTTCCACCGAGCGAAGGACGACCATGGAAAAATGCTGGAACGGTGCCGACGAATCTCCGAACCAGGCGTCGTTGGTAATCGTCACGAGAAATTCGGCGCCGGCAGTCGCCATACGCCGGACCAGGTCGGGAAAAATGACCTCGTAACAAATGACGACGCCGAATTTGACCCGGCGGGCGGGAGCGCCGCCATCGGATCCTTTGAGTTGGAAGGACAGGATGGTGGGGCCCGGCCCGGCCTGGAAATCGCCGATGCCTTCCACCATCTTCTCCAGAAAAAACAGCAGCGAGGATTTCAGCGGGATATATTCGCCGAACGGCACCAGGTGCTGCTTGTCATAGCGCCCGAGGAGTTGACCATCGGGAGACAGCAGGTAGGCGCTGTTGAGCAGGAATGGCTTGCGCTCGGCGTCAAACCGTATCGCGGGACTGCCGAAGAGAAGCGGGGCTGCAGCCCGATTGGCCATGGCGACGAGCTGCAACTGATACATCGGTTCGCGTTCATAGATGAATGGCGTGGCGGCCTCGGGCCAGACGACGAGGTCCGCGCCGTATCCGAAGGATTCAGTCAGCCGATCATAGCGGCGAAGCGTCTCGTCACGAAAGGCCTGGTCCCATTTGATCGCCTGGTCGATGTTCGGTTGCACGACGCCGACCCGCAGGGTTGCCTTCGGGCGCTCCGCCGCCTCGCTCGCGATCAAGGATGTGCTGTATGCCCAGGACAGGCTGACGAGCATCGCAGCTGTCGTCACCAGCTCCCATGGAAGCCGGGAAGGTCGGAATCCCCTAAAGAGCGGCATGATCCAGAGATAGAGCTCCGCAAGGGCGACGTTCGTCAGCACGATAAGAAAAGACACGCCGTACACGCCCAAGTGGTCGGCGATTTGAATCAGATCGAGCTGGCGGTACTGTGAATACCCAAGCAGCGACCAGGGAAGCCCGCTCAGGACATAGGTGCGGAGCAGCTCCAGCGCCACCCAAAGACATGGCGCAGCGAACAGTCCGTACCGCGGCACCAGCATCCTGAACCACACGACGCCGGCGCTGTACAGTGCCATATAGAGGCCAAGATAGGCGGTCAGCAACAGCATAATGCCGTAGCTGAACACCAGCGGCACCTTGCCGTAGGTATGCATCGCCGTCACGACCCACGACATGATGCCGGTCGAAGCGATGATCCCAGCAAGCCAGCCAAGCCAAAACGCTTGGGTGCGGCGGCTGATGCCGTCCAGTGCGATGTGGAGGGGAATCAGCGCGACCCAGGCCAGGAGGCCCATGTCGTATTTGGGGAAGCAGTACGGAAGAAGAATGCCGGTCGTGGCAGCAAGCAGGACCAGGCGGACGGGCCACTGACTCATCGGGCTAACTTAGCGGAAGGAGAAGGTTGTTGCAACTGAACCTCTCTCCGCCGATGGCCCGCGCTAGTGCGTCATGATCGAGATGGGGCCCTTCGATGGCGTGACATCCACATTGCCAACTTCGCCAACCGCGCCGCAATCCGCTTCGTTCAACTCCACTCCGAAATGCGCGCTGCCGACCCAGCGCACCGTGGCTTTCTTGATCATGAGCGCATGTCTCTCAAAGGGGATCAGCAACACCACGAGTTCCATCCCCACCGTGACCAGATGGGTACCGCGCAGGCAACCACCACGGTTGGTCAAATTTTCGGTCATGCCGCTGGCATGGAAATCCCCGTCCGAATAATACACCGGACAG
>DASTQE010000284.1:0-3376 GCA_035761895.1 Nitrospira sp.
CATCGCGTAGGAGCCGATCTTGGCCGGCTCCAGCTCTGCACAACCCGCAATCATGAGAGCAAGCGCTCCGCAGAAAAATACAGAAGAAAAGTAGTTCAGCATGATGCCTCCGTGTAAGACGAACCCGCTGGATTAGCGTACGTACCCCAGAACCAACTGACCTTCGACCTCGCCCTTCTTCACCGGATGCTGATTCTGCCCGGTGACTTCCGGCACTTTCTTCGTCACGTAGCTGTAGACTTCATCGACCGTGATGATGCCGTCCTTGTCCGCATCCGCGCTCCCGCGAAGCCCTTCCAGAAGATAGTAGGTGAACACGCCATGGGCCAGATCTTCGCGTTCCTCGCTGACCTCGCTGGCCTTGCTCGCGCTGAGGACGATCCGGCCTTTGCCCTTCGAGAGCCGCGTCAGAAAATTATCCGAGACCACGGCACGCCGCGACGCGGTGGCGAAGGTGCGGCCGGCGGTCGCGCCGCTGTAACAGGAATCGCTGATGAAGATCACCCGTTCGGGCGTGAGCCGCTGGAAAATCGTCTCGATCTCCCGCATCGGCAAACCGGTTGTATAGAGATCGCGCGGGTCGGCATCGTAGGGCACGATATATTTCTCCAAGCCGTCATCGTCTCCGGCAGAAGCGTCCGCCTCCGGCGCACCATGACCGGCGTAGTACACGATGACGGTGTCCTTCTCGCCGGCCTTGCGTCTGAGATCGGTCCCAAGCGTGCGCTTGAGATTCATGAGGGTCGCCTGCTCGTTGAGCAGCAGGATCGTTTGCTCTTTGGGGATCCCGATGTGGTTGGCCAAATAATCATGAAAGGCCAGGGCGTCCTTATCGGCATAGCGCAGCGGCTGAACGGTTCGGTATTGCGAGATCCCGATGATCACGGCCCAGATCTTTCCGCGGTCCACCATGCGCGTGACGGTCAGCGTCCGGCTGGCAGAGAGGTTGTCGCGATCGAAGGCCGTGACAACGATCTGATTCTTCCCCTCCCGTAACCACAGTCGCTCGGAAAACTCCAAGTTCGTGTGGACCTCGGGACCCCCGGGCTTCACGGCGATTCCCCGGCTCTCGCGCTGTGTCACGAGCTGACCGTTCAGACGAATTTCCACGCGGGCCATCCCTTTCTCGCTCGCGGCGGCCCCGGCCACATTGATACGCTCGATGCTGACTTCGGTGTTGTCGGAAGGGGCGGCGAGCGCAATCACCGGCGGCGCGTTCTGAAACAACTTGACGACCGGCGTGCCGGAAATAGTCGGAACCGGCATCTCGCCCTTGATAGATTCCTGTGCCTCTTTGACGTCCGCTTTGGCCACCCATCCGGTCTCATTCGGGGAAATCTGGACGCGGTACCAATCGTCGAGTTCTCCTGACGCCGCCAAGGCCTGCCCCTTGGTGCCCGAGGCGATCACGGGCGTTTCCGGGCCGGCCCCGCTATGAATCTTGATGGACGGGGAGTCGATTGAGACCACCTTATTGGTGGCCACGATTTGGGGAGTCGGTCGGTGATCCACCGCCAGCTTGACCGTTTCGTCGAGCGTACTCTTGGATCCTTTGTCTCTTATATGGAGACGAACCGGCAGGTGATCATCCTTGATGTCGCGTCCGACAAAAAGGTTCACCGTCGCGCGTTTGGTCTCATCGGGTTTGAGCGGCCCGAATTCTAGCAGGGTTTTGCTGAGTTTCAGGCTATGACCCGGCGGAATCGCAAGCTCAACGGACGTGCTGTGCGCCGGGACGGCGCCCACGTTTTTCACCGTGATCAGCAGATCCACCGCCTCGCCTTTTTGAATGCGACCATCTCCGTTCCCCACCGAACTGCCGCTTCCGTCATCCACGATCTGAAGGGTGTAGGCAAAGCGAGGCCGCGGAAGTCCTTTCAACGAAATCCTGGCCTTGAGTTGATCGGGAACAAATCCATTGAATTCTTCGAACTCCAGCCTGACTGGAATCGCGCCGTCGGGACGATCCGCCGGGACTCTGATGGCAACGACGTCCTCCGCCGTCAGACCGCCGTCAATTTTGCCGAGATAGAACAGATGTCCGTCGAGCGCCGGATCATCGCTCCTGATCCTGGCCTGGAACCGGTAGAGCGGCCCTTTGCCCTTGTTCTTCACTGTGAGTTTCAGCGCGAGATCGCCGCCGGCCTGCACCTCAACGGGATGAATGACCAGGTCGACCTCAGGCATTGGTGGAGGAGATGGTGCGGGGCCGATCTCGCTGCCGCGGCGATTCATCTTCTCCGACAGTTGCGCGCTGAGCGTAGGAGGCGTTGGCGGCTGGAGGCGCACAGCGCGATCCCGTCCGCCCGATGCAATCAGCGCCCCATCCGGTGAGATAGCCAGAGACCAGACAGGCCCCTTGTGACCGCCCAGCAAATGCCGCTCGTTACCTGAGGCAATGTCCCAGACCCGCAGGGTACCGTCGGCGCCCGCGGAGATCAGCGACCGGCCGTCTGGGGAAAAGGTGATGGCATAGACCTCACCCTTGTGACCGGTAAGCGTGAGATGCTCCTCATTCCGCTCCAGGTCCCAGAGGCGGATTGATCCATCGGCCGAGGAGCTTGCGAGCCAGTGGCTGTTGGCCTGGAAGGCAAGGCCATGCACGGCGCCCGTGTGGCCCGTGAGGGCCTGTCGTTGTCGTCCGGTGGCGAGATCCCAGAGATGAACCTGCGTGTCACTGCTGCCGGTGGCGAGGAGCTTGCCGTCAGGGGAGAAGCGCAGCGCAAATACGACGCCGAATTGTCCGCGCACGGACTTCAATTCCCGGCCGGACGCAACCTCCCACAATCTAAAGGTGCTGTCATTACCGCCTGTGGCGAGCTGGCTCCCGTCCGCGGAGAAGGCCACAGCGCGCACCGCGCCGAACGCCGTTGTGAGAGCACGCAATTCCCTGCCGCCCGCCACGTCCCAGATACGGACGGAAGTATCACCACCTCCAGATGCCAGCAGTTTTCCGTCCGGTGAGAAGGCAAGCGCATGCACGGCGCCCAGGTGACCGCGCAGCACGCGCAGATCGCGGCCGGTATCGGCTTCCCAGAGTCGGATGGTCTGGTCGGTGCCGGCGGAGGCAACCAAATGGCCGTCTGGCGAGAATGCGACGGCAAGAACGTCGTTCGTGTGACCAGTGAGCAGGTGAGTCGCCTGCTCAAGCGCGAAAGCAGAGACAGGAAATAGAAATAGTCCCCACGCTGTCATCCAAAGACAAGGACGCGTGCACGTGATGCGGATATGGCCCCTTCCGCTCATTGTGTTCTCCTCAGCCCAAGAGGAGGAAACGGCCCAACGTCTATGTATCAGTCAACTAAGCCAGAGGCAGCGTGAAAGCTTATGTTCCGTGAAAGCCTGCCCGGCGAGCGAAGGCGCCGATACAACTGTA
>DASTQE010000285.1:0-4910 GCA_035761895.1 Nitrospira sp.
TTCATCTTCGCCAATAGTGAATGTAGGCTTCCCAGCGGCCGGCACGGTACAACTTGTCAGTGCGATCCCCATAGAGCGCGTACGCGTGTTGGATCTGTCGCCCAGCGACTTCAGGGCCGCGAGATCGGCTCCGGCTTCCGCTGCTGCACCTGTTATTTTCTCGACGACGAGGGTTCCGGCCACCCCGCGCCTTCCAGTCGTATAAAGCGAGTTTTCTACCGCGACATCGTCGTTCGTAACGACAGTTTCGGTTTTGCCGGCGTACATCTCTCTTGCCATGTCGAAATTCATGACATCGCCTTCGTAATTCTTGACGATGAAAAGAACGCCAGCGCCGTCATCCACTGCATTGGCTGCGGCAAGTATTTGATCTGGCGTGGGAGAGGTGAACACCTGTCCAGGGCAGGCTGCATCGAGCATGCCCAGTCCGACAAAACCCGCATGCAAAGGTTCGTGCCCAGAACCGCCGCCCGAAACCAACGCGACCTTCCCTTTTTTTGAAGAGACCCTATGCACGAAGCGACGGTCGGGACTGAGCTTGACGATCCCCGAGTGAGCTTGCGCAAAGCCCTCCAAACTTTCGGCCAGCACATTCTGCGGATGGTTGATGAGTTTCTTCATTTACCCCTTTCCCCTTCCTTGCCCTGCCCAATTGTGCGCGCCATTTCGCGCACGAAATCCGTTACGAGCTTGTGCAACTTCTCATTGGCGTTATTGCTGCCAAGGTCCGGCAAATAGATGGTATGCGCCTTCAGCCGCTGCGGCCCCGCCGCGATATGCGGCCTTCTCGGGTGGGCGCGGGAGTAGGCGGCGACAAAACGGGTCCTTTCGACCTGGCTGAAGTGACAGATCTCGAAAATGGTCTCGAGATGTCCTTGTGGAATGGGCGTGGCGTAGGCCTCGCTGCAAATTTGAGAAATGAAACTGCGGTTCTTTCCCAATGCGGCAGCGAGTCTTTGACGTGTTCCTGAGGGACGGCGGTTGAGGACCTCGGCCAAAATGCGCTTGTACTCCGAGACGGCATCCCCTGACGCAGCTTCGGTTTGAACCGGTCTTGTCATGTCTCGCTCAAAACGGCTTCGGACAGCGCAGCCTTCACTCGTCCGATGGCATCGGGAGCTACGGAAATGGACCTCAGGCCCGCTCTCAGAAGAGGCCGGAGATAACGCGGATCGCTTGCCATGTCGCCGCAGAGGCTCACGGGAATGTTTCTGTCGCGGCCGAACGCTACCACCGAAGCAATCAGTTTAAGGATAGCCGGATGTGTGGGATCGTTGAGATGGGATATGCCCGGCTCGTCCCGCGCCGCCGCCATGACATATTGCGTGAGATCATTGGAACCGATCGAGAAGAAGGCAGCCTCATCATAAAGCTCAGGCGCAATGGCCACGGCAGGAACTTCCACCATGATTCCAAGGGGTGGCCTGGCACATGCAATGCCTTCTGCTTTGAGTTCCCTCATGACGTCGTCGAGCAGCAGGCCCGCCTGCCGTATTTCCTCAGCAATGGTGACCATGGGCAGCATCACCTTCAGGTTCCCGTGGACGGCCGCCCGTGCCAGTGCTCTGAGTTGGGTGCGAAAGACATTCGATCTGCCAAGCGTCAAGCGTATGCCGCGAACGCCCAGAAAAGGGTTTTTCTCTCTTTCCGACGTGAGGCCGCGAACGGGCTTGTCTCCGCCGAGGTCGAGGGTACGGATAGTGACCGGCTTTTCGCCTGCCCATTCGAGGAGTCTGCGATAGGCGGCGTACTGTTGTTCTTCGTCGGGCAGTGGCTTTCCATCTTTAAAGAGAAACTCTGTTCGCATGAGCCCAATGCCGCCGCAGACTGCACTATCGATCCGGTCAAGTTCTGCTATGGCCGCGACATTGATTAGAAGCTCGATGTGCACTCCGTCCGCCGAACGAGCCGGTTTGCGCAGAAAAGCCGTCTCCCAGGTTTTTTGCTGTTTTATGTTCGCGAGTTTCAGCAGGTAACGGTTGCGCTGCTCCTCGTTGGGACTCAGGATCGCCCTGCCGGTTTCACCGTCGATGACGGCTTCCGAGTGGTCTTGGAAGTTGACCTGCCCCAGGCCGACGACCATAGGAACCCCACTCGCTCGCGCCAGCATTGCGACATGGCTGGATGCGCTTCCAGCAGTCAGTAGAAGGCCTCCCCCTTTGGACCAGTCCATCTCGAGAAACAGCGTTGGTCCCACCTCGTCGCTTGCAATTACCGCTCCCGGAGCCAGCGATCTTTCCAATACTCCACCTTTCAGATGACGGAGCACCCTGTCCCGCAAATCCTTGAGATCGCCAGAGCGCGCCGCAAAGTACTCGTCATCCGCGGATCGATAGTCGTTTATTTCCGCATTTAGCAACTGCTGCCACGCCTCATCGGCTGGAACACCGTTGGAAAGGACCTCGATGACCCGACTCCTCAAGGTTTCATCTTCCAGATAGGCAAGCTGGAAGGCGAGCATGTCACTCCCATCACCTTCAACGCGGGTGATCAGCTGCGACAAGTCATGGGCTGCGGAGGCAAGAGCGGACTCAAAATCCCGCCTTTCGATTTCGATACTGCCGCTGGCTGCGCGTTGCGGCGACAAGTCGCCAAGCACGATGAGTGGGCCGACGGCGATGCCGGCGGCGGCTGGGCGACCTTGCAGCTCCAGACTCTCACTTATCACTACTGCCATCCTCAAAATCACGCGCGACAAGCGAAATGAGCGCGCTCACGGCCGTCTCGGCATCGGCCCCCTTGGCACGAAAGTACAAGGTCGTGTCCTTTCTCGCTTTCAGCGCCATGACTTTGACGATGCTCTTGGCATCGATCCAGGGGCCCTCTCTCGCCGTGGCAAGCTCGACCTCCGCGGCAAAGGTCTTCGCGAGCTTCGTCAATTTCACCGACGGGCGGGCATGGAGCCCGACGTCATGGGCGAGAAGCACGCTGGCCTGCATCATCGCGGCCCCATTTATGGCTGATCCTTCCTTCATGCCGGCGACAATTCCTCTGCCGTTCTCTTGACCTCCTGTAAGCTGGCCCCACCCCAGGCTTCGGTTGCGGCCATGACGGCTCCCTCGACAATCGGGGCGTTGCAGATGACGACTTTTGCCTGCTTGTCCGGCGCGAGCAACTCGATCGCCATTTCGCTATTGGTTTCCGCTCCGCCAAGATCGACCAGAATTGCAACACCTTTCTCGGACCAGGCGGCATTGATCGCGGTGATGATCTTTTCGACGCTCGTGCCCAATCCGCCCTCGGGATTGCCGCCGCAAAAGCTCAACGGCAAATCGTTACCGACCATTTGACGGACCATGTCGGCCGTACCGCGCGCGACGTCCGGCGAGTGAGAAACGATAACGATGCCGACTTTCGTGCTCATGTCCTTCCCTCAAAATAATCGCACACCGCATCGATGATTAGCTCGCTCGACCGCGCGCCCGGGTCCATGTGCCCGATTGACCTGTCGCCCAGAAAGGACGCCCGCCCGCGCGTCGCCTTCAGCGGTATTGTCGCTTCCGCCAGCCTCCGGGCCTTTTGTCGAATAACGCGAGTATCGAATTGGCCAGTTTTGATTTCATCGACGATGGGCGCAAGCACATCGAGCATAGTTTTTTGCCCGACATCAGATTTGCCGCGCGCCTTCATCGCTGCGACCGCAGCAGCCAGCGCCCGACAGAAATCGGCGGAATTCGGCGACGCCCCGAGCTCTTTTCCGAGTGTCAGGAAAAGAGTGCCGTACAATGGTCCTGAGGCTCCGCCGATTTTCATGACCAAGGCGGTCCCCACTGCCCGGAGCGCATCAGGCAACGGCTTGGCCGCAATGGCGGCGAGATCGCCGAGAACGGCTTCGAAGCCCCGTTTCATGTTGAGGCCATGGTCGCCATCGCCAATCGCCGAATCGAGCGCTGTCAGTTCGTCGGCATGATAAATAAGTCGGCGTGAAACGACGTCGAGCAGTTTCGTTAAATCGAACGGCATCAAACTTCCAGGATTCCTTCCTGAATCAGCTTCGCAAATAGGTATTAGGCATCCGACCCTTGATCCATCAACCCTTCGAACAGAGAGGCGACAGCTTCCGCCCCGGGATCAGGGATACCGGTTAGGTTGGCAGCCGCCACATATGTGGAGCGACCCGCTCTAGCACGCTGCATCCCCGCCGTGGCGTCAGCACCGGCCCGTGCCGCCTTGGCCGCGGCAGCCATGGATTTGCCAGCCACCAATTCCGCGATGGCCGGCCCCAGCGCATCAATCATTGTCCGATCGCCGGGGCGGGCGCCCCCGTATTCCATCATTCGTTGCAAACCGGCTTGCAGAGATGCGGTCCAGTTTCTTCCCTCACCAGCCGCTAGTCCGGCTGCGGCGAACAAGATGGCAAGCAGTACGCCGCTCGAGCCGCCCATGGTCTGGTTGAGAGTGCCGCTGACTGCGCCAAAGAAAGCACCAGGATCTGCCAGCGGCATCCGGTTCAGTTGCGCTTTGAGGTTTCGTGCCGCACCAGCGATCGTCGATCCGGTGTCGCCATCGCCGGTTTTGGCATCGAGCATATTCAGGGCAAATTCCTTGCCTATAAGAATGTCGCAGGCCCGTTCCGCCATCTGCTGCAAGGCCACGTTCCTGCTCGGCTGCACGGTCCGAGCTGGCAAGTACTTGGGCAATTTCCGTTTGGCCGGTTTTTCCTGCCGGCGTGCGCCCGGCCAGGCTTGAGGAGCTGCCTCTGCCATCAGGGCCCGCTCGAAATCGGGGTTAAGCGGCAGCAAAGAGGCTGATACCCCGTGCATGTCGAGAGAGGTCATCAGCGCTGCGGGACCGACAATCAACTTGATCTTCCTCCCATGCGGGCCAGTAAGCAATTCGTTGACCAGCACGCCCATTTCCAGCGCCGTCGTGGCACCAAGGTTGTTGAGTAAAAGAGCATAGGCCGTGGC
>DASTQE010000286.1:0-2102 GCA_035761895.1 Nitrospira sp.
GTTGCCTGCGGGCTGGGAGGCGCGGGAACCGTGTCGGAAGTGGCGTTGGCGCTCAAAGCGGGAAAGGAAGTCGTCCTGCTGGGCGCGACGCCCGTCGAAGAGAAATTTTTCAAGAATTTAGGCGGCCGGCTCATTTCCAGCGTGCAGACTCCGGAAGACGCGATCAATGCGATTTTGAAGCGCTTCGAGCAGGGGCAAACCCCGGATTGGCAGGCGCCCCAAACTTGGCGAGGCTAACTGAGCCGTGTGAAGACATCCGCCGGCAAGCGATGACCGTAGAGATATCTGAGACTCGATGCCGATGTGCTGCAGGAGGAACTCGATGACCGTTTCGCGATGGACGACGACTCTCTGGCTGGCCGTCATGACGGTGGTAATCGGACACCTCGTACAGGCGCAACAGCCAACGCCGGGATCATCTTCGGTCGCCAAGGCGTACTTTGCAGGGGGTTGCTTTTGGTGTATGGAGGAAGCCTTTGAGAAGGTGGACGGTGTACTCGACGTCGTGTCGGGTTATATGGGCGGGACCGTCAAGAATCCGAGTTATGAAGAGGTCTCAGCCGGACAGACCGGGCACGCAGAATCGGTCGAGGTGCGCTACGACTCGTCGAAGGTGACCTACACGCAGTTGTTGGAAGCCTTCTGGCGCAATATCGACCCCGTCACCCCCAACGCCCAGTTTTGCGATCATGGCAGCCAGTACCGCGCGGCGATCTTTTATCAAGGGGAAGCGGAGAAGCGGGCGGCGGAAGAGTCAAAACGGGCCATCGAAGAAACCAAGCGGTTTTCCACCCCGATCGTCACCCAGCTGACGGCGGCCTCCGAATTTTATCCCGCTGAAGAGTATCATCAGGATTTCTACAAAAAGAATCCCATCCGATACAAATACTACAAGTTCACGTGCGGCAGGGCGCAGCGCCTCGAATCGCTTTGGGGCAAGTCGTAAGCACTTGGCCATTCTGGGCGCCGACCTGCCTCACAAATTGAGACGCTTCTTGCACAGTCCTGTGTGGTCCACCCCACACGAGGATCAGACATTTCCTCCAAATTTCAAGGTCTTGCGCAAGTCCGGCCTCGGCACGGATGTTGACTTCATTCGGAGGAATGGACTCGTTTGACCACGGGATCTTTCGACAGACGGCTCGCGCTTGTTGCATTGGCCTTGCGGCCTTGCTGATCGTGTGTCTGGCCCCGGTGACGACGACGTCGGAGTCCGAAAATCCTCTTCACTACTCAAAGCAGGAGATACGACGAGCCATCACCTTCTATGCCAGACGCTACCGTCTCGATCCAGCACTATTGCGGGCGGTGATCAGAGCCGAATCGGACTTTCGTCAGCATGTCGTATCCAGGAAGGGAGCAGTCGGGCTCATGCAGCTGACTCCCGACACGGCTGCAACCCTGCGTGTGGCGAACATCCATGATTCGGTCGAGAACATACGGGGCGGCGCCAAGCAACTCCGTCATCTTCTCAACCTCTATCAAGGTGATCTGCCGCTGGCGCTGGCTGCCTACAACGCCGGCGTGCATCGCATAAAGGGTCATAGGGTGCCGAAGATCAGAGAAACACGCCTGTACGTCCGCAAGGTCCTGCGCTATTACCGGCAGTTGCAGGTCCCGCACAAACCCTGCGGGAACCCCGGCAGTCGCGGCCGGGCCAGAGCGGTTCAAGGCACCGAGTCGCTTCGCGAGATTAGGTTCTGCTCTTCATCAAAAGAGATCGAAGCCGTTCCCGTTGGGCGGGCCTGATACCAATGAATTCCAATCCAAAGGCTTGGCCGTCCACCCACCGCACCAAGGCTTGATCGATCCGTAAAGGCCACTGCTGGTCTTGCAGGAACAGCGACAGTTTCAAGGTGAGGCCGACCTTCACTTCCGTAAGGGACGTCGCCTTGCAACCGTTCGTGGAGATGTCGAGGATCGTGGCCTCGCCTTCGAATTCCCCCTCGCCAAAAAAGAACAGACGACGATTCATCGTCAACCGGCGACCCCGCCGTTCGAACGCTGGTGGATCATCCGGCTTCTGGGGCATGTTGTTTCGTGTCGATTGGCTCATGACCAAGGTCCTCAGCGTTCCTTCTGACCAGGAACACACCAGAGCT
>DASTQE010000287.1:0-2815 GCA_035761895.1 Nitrospira sp.
CGTTCCGTACGATGACATCGGAGGAGAAAGCGATCTTCCAAGGCGTCATCGACTCCTTTTATCAACGATTTCTGACGGTTGTCCAGGAAGGACGACCTGAACTTTCCGCCGACCAGATCAAGAAGCTGGCCGACGGACGCATCTATTCGGGTGAGCAGGCCAAAGCGGCGGGTCTCGTCGATGACATCGGCTACCTCGACGAGGCGATCGAACGGGCCAAGAAGAATGCCGGACTCACCGAGGCCCGTATTGTGACTTATCGCCGGCACGGTGAATATCAGAACAACATCTATTCACGGGTTTTGGGCGGCGGTGGCTCCGGCCTTGGGAGCTTGGCTAACTTAGACCTGCTGTCCATCGTCCGCGGCGGAAGCCCGCAGTTTATGTATCTCTGGATGCCGTAACACCACAATGGCCTGTTGGACGGACGATAAAGTCGTTGACCCCGCGATGCTCTCGCAGGTGCTGGAGAGTCCTGTCGGGCGCCGGGCCATCTTGGCCTGGGGCGTGCGTGGCGCGATCGGTCTCTACGCTGTCCTCGGAACGGGCGCAGTGGCCGGTCTTCTCGGCGCGCTTTCGGGATGTTATCGCGCCCCGGGAACGGCGCGCGATCAGCTCATCTTTTTCTCCGAGGAAAAGGAGCTGGAATTCGGTGTCAGCGCCTATCGCGAAGTGTTGCGGCAGGCCCGCTTGAGCGAGAATCCTGAAATCAATGAGCAGATCCAGCGGGTCGGACGTAAAATCGCGAGTGTCGCCAACAAGCCCGAATATCAATGGGAGTTCGCCGTCATCGATGACGACAAGATGGTCAACGCCTTTTGTCTCCCCGGTGGGAAAGTCGCTGTGTTTACGGGCATCCTGAAGCACACCAAGAACGATGCCGGTCTCGCCACCGTGATGGGACACGAAATCGCCCATGCGCTGCAGCGCCACGGCGTCGAGCGCATGAGCCGCAGCATCATCGACCAGATTGCGCAACTCGGCGCCATTGGCGCCGCGGCGGCGGGTCATTCGAGTGGAGGCGCCATTCAAGGCCTCTTGGGAGCCTATGGGGTCAACGTGTCGCTGCCGTTCAATCGCAAACAGGAGTCCGAAGCCGATTACGTCGGTCTGCGACTGATGTCGCAAGCCGGGTACGATCCACGGGAGGCGGTGCCATTCTGGGAGCGCATGAGCGGCTGTCCCCGGCAGATGATCGATAAACTGTGTTTCCGGTCGCAGCACGCGATCCCCGAGTTTCTCTCGACACATCCCTCCGACGTCACCCGGATCAATCAACTGGAGTCCTGGCTGCCGGAGGCGATGCGCTATTATCAGGCGGCGGGCGGCGAACCAGTTCCAGCTCCCGCGCCCTATAAGCCGGCCATCGGACCGATGCCTCAGGCCAGCTAATCCTTCATGCCGAAACGCACGGACATCCGGAACATCTTGCTAATCGGGTCGGGTCCCATCGTGATCGGACAGGCCTGTGAATTCGACTATTCCGGCACACAGGCCTGCAAGGCGCTCAAAGAAGAAGGCTATCGGGTGGTGTTGATCAACAGCAACCCTGCCACCATCATGACGGATCCCGACATGGCGGACCGGACCTACGTCGAACCGATTACGCTGGATGTGGTGGAGAAGGTCATCGAACGCGAACGGCCGGATGCGCTGCTCCCGACGATGGGAGGGCAAACGGCGCTCAATGTGACGATGGGCCTGGTGAAGCGGGGGACGCTGGACAAATACGGAGTCGCCTTAATCGGTGCGAATGCGGATGCCATTCACAAGGCGGAGGATCGTGACGCCTTCAAGCAGGCGATGCAACGGATCCGGCTGCGCGTGCCGGAGAGCGGGACCGCGCATAGTCGTGAGGAAGCCATCCGCGTGCTGGACCGCGTGGGATTTCCGGCCATTATCAGACCGTCCTTCACCATGGGCGGCACAGGCGGCAACATCGCTTACAATCGCGAAGAATTTGAAAAATTGATCGACTGGGCTTTGGCCATGAGTCCGGTCGGCCAGGTGCTCATCGAACAGTCGTTGATCGGGTGGAAGGAATACGAACTCGAGGTCATGCGGGACCTGAAGGACAATGTGGTCATTGTCTGCCCGATCGAGAATTTTGATCCGATGGGAGTGCACACCGGGGACAGCATTACCGTTGCACCGGCCATGACCCTCACGGACAAGGAATATCAGCGGATGCGCGATGCCGCCCTGCGCATCATCCGTGAGATCGGGGTCGAGACCGGGGGGTCGAATATTCAGTTCGGTATCAACCCGGACAACGGCGAAATGGTCGTGATTGAAATGAATCCGCGCGTCTCACGCAGCTCGGCGCTGGCGTCGAAAGCCACGGGATTCCCGATCGCGAAAATTGCCGCCAAACTGGCCGTGGGCTACACCCTGGATGAAATCACGAACGATATTACCGGCGTGACAAAAGCCTCCTTCGAGCCGACGATCGATTATGTGGTGGTGAAAATTCCCCGGTTCGCCTTTCAAAAATTCAAAGGCGCTGACCCCACGCTCACGACGCAAATGAAATCGGTCGGTGAAGTCATGGCGATCGGGCGGACCTTCAAAGAGTCGTTGCAGAAAGCGATCCGTTCACTTGAGTTGGAATTAAACGGTCTGGTCTCGAGGCTCGGCCTGGATCGCGGTGTCCCGGAAGGGTATGACCGCCAGGCTGCGCTGGAGCGGATCCGTCAGCAGTTGCGCAGTCCTATTGCGGAACGGATGTGGTATCTGGCCGATGGAATGCGGCTGGGGATGCCGAACGAAGAACTGTTCGCCCTGACAAAGATCGACGAGTGGTTTTTGGAGCAGT
>DASTQE010000288.1:0-14373 GCA_035761895.1 Nitrospira sp.
TGCCCGCACCGTGCCCTTGAAACCGGCCCTGTCCAATTCCAACCATTCAGGAATGCCCCGGCCTTCAACCGATTCCAGCGCGGTTTGAATCGACGCCAGGCTGCGGCTGCGTTCCCGCACCGCTACCACGTCGCCCGGACGGACTTGCGACCCTGGAATGTTGTTCTTCCGGCCATTGACGGTCACATGGCCGTGTCCCACGAGCTGTCGCGCCTCCTTGCGGGACGCCCCGAATCCGAGCCGGTACGCCACGTTGTCCAGACGGCATTCAAGCAATCGCAGCAACGCCTCGCCGGTGACGCCCGACTGGCGCTCGGCCCGCTCGAACACACCCCGGAACTGCCTCTCTTGAAGGCCATAAATGCGCCGCAATTTCTGCTTCTCACGCAACTGCGTGCTGTAGTCCGAAATGCGGGGCCGCGCCTGCCCATGCTGACCGGGCGGATAGCTGCGGCGCTCAATCGCGCACTTTTCCGTCATGCAGCGCGAGCCTTTCAAGAATAATTTCTCGCCTTCACGGCGACACAACCGACACACTGGCCCCCGATACTTCGCCACTGTTTCCTCCTCGCTGGCTCGTTAATCGTTAGCCGTTAATCGTTAAACGCCGAATTGCTCTGATCATGCGATTCACGATTCACGTGTAACGTCTTTTTCTTATACCCGGCGCCGCTTCGGCGGCCGGCATCCGTTGTGCGGGATCGGCGTGACGTCACGGATGAGATTGATCCGGAGTCCCGCTCCCTGCAACGAGCGAATCGCGGACTCGCGCCCCGACCCCGGCCCGTTCACATAGACATCGACCTGCCGCATGCCGCTCTCCATCGCCTTGCGGGCGGCCGCTTCACCGGCCCTCTGCGCGGCAAATGGTGTGCTCTTCCGCGAGCCCTTGAAGCCTTGATTGCCCGCGCTGGCCCAGACGACCGTATTGCCGCTCATGTCCGTGATCGTCACAATAGTATTGTTGAAAGACGCCTGGACATGAGCGATCCCGCTCTGGACGATCCGGCGTTCCTTCTTTTTCCCTTTTTTCACGCTCATACAGGACTCCTAACTGATCTCACGCCGTGGGTGCCGGACGGGCGGCCGGTCTCGGCTTGCTGCCGACTCCGGTGCGACGGCCCTTTCTCGTGCGTGCATTGGTTTTGGACCGTTGACCGCGAACCGGCAGGCCCTTCCGATGACGAAGGCCCCGGTAGGTGCCGGTGTCGATCAGGCGCTTGATGTTCATCGAGACCGTTTTTCGCAAGTCGCCTTCGACCTGATAATCCTGGTCGATGATCTCACGGATCTTGACGATCTGATCTTCGCTGAGATCCTTCACCCGTATCGCGCCGTCGATTCCGGCCTTGTCGAGGATTTGACGGGCCGCCTGCCGGCCGATGCCGAAGACATACGTCAGCCCGATATCCGACCGCTTTTCCCTGGGTAAATCGACTCCGGCAATACGTGCCATAAATTCTCCTCAAAAACGTGATGAGTGATCGGTGATCAGTGATGGGCGGAAGAGCGATCCTTGACTTAGCGATCACCGTCCCCTTTTCACCCATCACCCAACACTCGCTTATCCTTGCCGTTGTTTATGCCGTGGGTTCGTACACAGAATGCGGACCACCCCGCGGCGTCGTACCACCTTGCATTTGGCACAAATCGGCTTCACCGATGATTTGACCTTCATGAGATATCCAGACTCCTACTTGAACCGGTAGGTGATGCGTCCTCGCGTCAGGTCGTACGGCGACATTTCCACCGTCACCTTGTCACCGGGAAGAATGCGAATGAAGTGCATGCGCATTTTCCCCGAGATGTGCGCGAGAATCTTATGACCGTTGTCGAGCTGCACGCGAAACATGGCATTGGGCAACGTTTCCAGTACCGATCCTTGAATTTCAATAATGTCTTCCTTCGGCACGAACCGTTATCCTTTCACCTGATGTTCCACACGTCCTCCCTCACAACTGGCTCAGCACGAGCGCTGAACCGCTCGGCTGGATTGCAATCGTATGCTCAAAGTGAGCCGAGAGGCTCCCGTCCACGGTCACGGCCGTCCACCGGTCGTCCAGCACCCGAACGGCCGATCCTCCCATGTTCACCATCGGCTCGATTGCCAACACCATTCCGGCCTGCAAGCGGGGTCCCTGTCCCGGCTTCCCGTAATTCGGCACCTGCGGCTCCTCGTGCAGCTGCCGGCCGATGCCGTGCCCGACGAACTCAGTAACCACCGAATACCCCGCCGCTTCCACGTGCCGCTGGACCGCATGCGAAATGTCCGACAACCGATTGCCCACACGCGCTTGCTCGATCGCGAGCGACAGCGACTCTTCGGTGATCCGCACCAGGGCCGCGGTCTTCTCGTCAATCCGTCCGACGGCCACCGTCACCGCCGAATCGCCGTAGAAGCCGCCGACGATCGCCCCGAGATCCAGCCCGATAATGTCTCCCTCCTTCAAGACCCGCTTGGAGGGAATGCCGTGCACCACTTGTTCGTTCACAGACGCGCAGAGCGTCTTGGGATAGTTGCGATACCCTTTGAATGCCGGGATCGCGCCCCGCGAGCGAATCTCTGATTCCGCCAACCGGTCCAACTCGTCGGTCGTGATCCCGGGCTTCACCGCGCTCTTGAGCACTGCGAGCGCTTCAGCCACTACCCTTGACGCCTTTGCCATCACGGCGACTTCGTCTGGCGTCTTGAGAATGATCATATTGCGCTGTAAGGCGCCAGCACGCCGAACAGGGCTTCGAAAACCGCATCCACGGAACCGGAGGCGTCCAGTTCCGAGAGGAGCCGCTTGCTCGAGTAGTACCGGATCAACGGCGCCGTCTGTTCCTCGTACACCCGTAATCTGGTGTCAATCGCCTCGGGCTTGTCGTCGCTCCGCTGGATCAACGTCTCGCCACAGCGATCGCACGCGTCGCCCTTTTTCGATGGCGCGAACTCCACGTGAAATGTTGCCTGGCATTTCGGGCAACTGCGCCGGCCGCTCAACCGCCGGATCACGTCCTGTCTGGGCACCTCGAATTTCACCACGCGATGCAGCGGCCGTTGCGTCGCCTGCAAGAGCGTTCCCAATTCCTCGGCCTGCGGCACCGTCCGCGGGAATCCGTCGAGCACGAAGCCGTTCGCGCTTCCCGGCTCCCCGAGCTTCTCCCGCACAAGGCCGATGACGACGGCGTCAGGGACCAGCTGGCCTTGATCCATGTACCGCTTGGCCTCGCGGCCCAGCTCGGTCTGATTTCGAACCGCCTCCCGCAGGAGGTCTCCGGTCGAAATCTTGGCAATCTTGAACTGCGCAGCGACCCGGTCCGCTTGCGTACCCTTGCCGACGCCCGGCGCCCCGAGAAAGACGACGCGCATGTGGTGCTCACCCGCTCCGGCCGCGGATCGGACCCATGCCCTTTCCCAGAAACCCCTCGTAATTGCGCATCAGCATGTGAGACTCGATCTGTTGCGCGGTATCCAACCCGACACCAATCACAATCAGAAGCGATGTGCCGCCGAAATAAAACGGCACGTTCAGCTTATAAATCAAAAATTCCGGAATGACGCAGACGATCGCGAGATAGATCGCCCCGGCAAACGTAATGTGCGTCAGGACCTTATAGATATAATCAGACGTCCGTTGTCCGGGGCGGATCCCGGGGATGAACCCTCCGTACTTCTTCATGTTGTCTGCCATATCCACCGGATTGAGGACCACTGCCGTGTAAAAGAAGCAGAAAAAGAGAATCAGGCCGACATACATCAGCGTGTACAAGAGCGATCCGGGCGACAACTGCGCGCCGATCGCCTTGATCCATGGCGTTTCGAAAAACCCGGCAATCGTCGCCGGAAACGCGATGATCGACGACGCAAAAATCGGCGGAATCACCCCGGCCGTGTTGATTTTCAGCGGAATATGGGTGCTCTGCCCGCCATAGACCCGACGGCCGACGACGCGCTTCGCATATTGAACCGGCACTTTGCGACGGCCGCTCTCCAGAAACACAATGGCCGCGACGACCGCCACCATCAGGGCGGCAAGTCCGACCAGAAGAAACGCGTTGAGTTGGCCGATCTCATACAGGTTATAGGTCTGCGCCACGGCCGAGGGCAGACGCGCCACGATGCCAGCAAAAATGATGAGCGAGATGCCGTTCCCGATCCCCCGCTCGGTAATCTGCTCGCCCAACCACATCAGAAAGCCGGTGCCCGCCGTCAGCGTGATGACCGTCATCAGCCGGAAGGCCCAGCCCTTGTCGAGGACAAACGCTCCGCCGTTCATCTGCTCGAGGCCGATGGCGATCCCGAATCCCTGAATCAACGCGATGCCGATAGTGCCGAATCGCGTGTACTGGATGATCTTCTTGCGGCCCCGCTCCCCTTCTTTCGCCAGCTTCGACAGATGGGGCACCACCACCGTCAACAGCTGCAGAATGATCGAGGCGCTGATGTACGGCATGATGCCCAGCGCGAAGATCGTGAGCCTGGACAGCGAGCCGCCGGAGAAAATATCGAGAAACCCCAGAAGCGCCCCTCCCTGCTTTTGCAGGAACTCCGAGAGCGCTTCGCCATTGATGCCCGGCGTCGGGATGTGCGCCCCGATGCGATAAACGACCAGCATCCCCAGCGTAAACAGAATGCGGGTCCGCAGCTCGGGAATCTTCAGAATATTCTGAAAGCTGGTCAGGAGCCGCTCAAACACCGGGGATAACCTCGATTGACCCTCCCGCCGCTTGAATCTTCGCCTCCGCCGATTTGCTGAACTTGTGCGCCTGCACCGTGATCGGTTTCTTGAGCTCGCCGTTGCCGAGAATTTTGATCGGCAGCGTGACGCGCTTGACCAAGCCCGCATCAACCATCGCCTGCGGGGTGATCGTGCCCGCAGCGTTCAAACCGGCCAGACTGTCGATATTGACGATCGCGTATTCTTTCCGGAACGGATTTCTGAACCCATACTTCGGCACGCGGCGGATCAGGGGCATCTGGCCGCCCTCGAATCCCGGCTGCTTGCCGCCGCCTGAGCGGGCCAGCAATCCCTTGTGTCCTTTCGTCGCAGTCTTGCCGTGGCCGGACCCCGGACCACGGCCGATTCGCTTTCGCTTTTTCTTGGCGCCTTTGGCCGGTGCAAGTTCGTGGAGTTTCATGATGGCTGCACTTCCAGAAGGTAGCTCACTTGATGGATCAGTCCCCTGACCTGTGCCGTGTCAGGACGGACGACCGACTGCCGGATCTTCCGCAATCCGAGCCCCCGCAACACCAGACGGTGCCGCTCGGGCGTCCCGATCGGGCTTCGCTTCAAGGTGATGCGAACACTTTGAGCCGGTGCTTTCGCGGTTTTCGCGGTGGTCATGATGCCATGACTCCCGTTTGAAGCTCCTCACCCCGGCGCAATCGCATGACCTCATCCGGATGTCTAAGTTGCGTCAAGCCGTCCAGCGTTGCGCGCACCGTGTTAAACGGATTTCCGCGCCCCAATGTTTTGGAAATGATATTGTGCGCGCCGACGAGCTCGACCACGGCCCGCACCGCTCCTCCGGCGATGATGCCGGTGCCTTCGACGGCTGGCTTCAACAAGACGTGCTCTCCCCCGAACAACCCATGGACCTCGTGCGGAATGGTGCCCGACTTGAGCGGGACATGCACCAGATGCTTCTTCGCCTGCTGCACGGCCTTCGCAATGGCAACCGGCACTTCCGCCGCTTTGCCTTTGCCGATGCCGACCCACCCCTGCCCGTCGCCCACCACGACCAGCGCGCAGAAATTAAAGCGCTTGCCGCCTTTGACGACTTTGGCAACGCGGTTGATGAACACGACCTTGTCCTTGAGGCTCAGTTCGTCTGGATTCACTCGCACGCTCGTTGCTCCCTTCGTAGCCTAGAATTGCAGCCCGCCTTCGCGGGAAGCGTCCGCCAACGCCTTGATGCGGCCGTGGTAGAGCCGGCCGGCTCGGTCAAAGACGACTTTTTGAATCTTGGCACTCTTCGCCCGCTCCGCCAGGAGCGTACCCACGGCCTTGGCCGCAGCCATGCTGCTGGTCGACTTCAGTGTCTTCCGCAAGGATTTATCCAGCGACGAGGCGGCCGCGAGTGTCGTGCCCTTGAGGTCATTGATGATCTGGGCATAGATGTGGCCGCTGCTCCGGTAGACATTGAGCCGCGGACGTTCATCCGTTCCGAACACACGCTGACGCACGCGCTGTTGGCGGCGGGCGAGGTGATGTAATTTTGCCGCGCTATTCATGGTTCACCCTACTTCCCGGTCTTACCTTCCTTCTTTCTCAGCACTTCTCCCACATACCGGATGCCCTTTTGCTTATAGACGTCCGGCGGCTTGATGGCGCGAAGATTCGCCGCCACTTGTCCCACCAACCGCTTGTCGGCCCCCTTGATGTTAATCAAGGTCTGCTTGTCGACTTTCACGTCGATGCCGGCAGGCACCGGATACTGCACCGGATTGATGTACCCAACGTTGAAGCTCATGGTCCGGCCCTGAAGGGCCGCCTTGTATCCGACGCCCGTGATCTCCATGTTGCGTTCGTACCCTTTGGTCACGCCGTGGACCATGTTGTTCAGCTCGGCCCGCACCAAGCCGTGCAGGGCGCGGATCTTCCGCTCTTCGCTGGACCGTGTCACGATGACCTGCCCGTTGTCGACCGTCACGCCGATGCCGGGCTTCAACATCCAGTCGAGCTTCCCGAGCGGTCCCTTAACGGACACGACGGATCCCGTGACTTTCACATCCACACCGGTCGGAACGGGGATCGGTTTTTTTCCAATGCGTGACATCGTTGCTCATCCTTCCTGATCGCCGCCGCCTTACCACACGGCGCAGAGCACTTCGCCGCCAAGATTGGCTTTCCGCGACGCTTGGTCGGTCATGATGCCTTTCGAGGTCGAGAGAATCGCCATCCCGATGCCGTTGCGCACACGCGGGATCTCTCGCGTGCCGACATACACGCGCCGGCCGGGCTTGCTGACACGCTGCATGCCCGTAATCATCGGTTGGCCTTCGCCGACATAACGCAATGTTACTTGTAAAACCGGGTGGCCGTTCTCTGTAGCCGTTTCGATCCCCTGAATGAACCCCTCAGCTTGCAGCACACGCAACACTTCATGCTTCAGCTTTGAAGCGGGAATCGTCACGACGTCATGATGGCGTCGAAACCCATTGCGCAATCGCACCAACAGGTCGCTGATCGGATCGGTTACCATACGAACCCTTTCAACATATTCTCAGCGAGTGGTCATGAGCACACACTGCCGGTCAGGAGTTCCTACCAACTGGACTTCCGGACGCCCGGGATTTCTCCTTTGAGGCTCAGGAGCCGGAAGCAGATCCGGCACATCTTGAAACGCCGCAGATACCCGTGCACGCGCCCGCACAGACCACAGCGATGATAGCCGCGCGTTGTAAATTTCGGCTTGGCGGCCGTCTTGTTTCTAAGCGCCAGTCTCGACACAAATGACTCCTTCGTTCGAAGTTAGGTCCGGAACGGCATGCCTAACTGGGTCAGCAACGCCTTCCCTTCGTCGTTGGTGCGCGCCGTCGTCACGATCGTGATGTCCATGCCGTGAATGGAGGCCACCTCGTCGTATTGGATCTCGGGGAAAATCAACTGCTCCTTCAGACCCAACGTATAGTTGCCGCGGCCGTCGAATGCCTTTGGCGAAACCCCGCGGAAATCCCGAATGCGCGGCAGTGCCAATGTCACCAAACGGTCGAAGAACTCATACATGCGCCGGTTGCGCAGCGTCACCTTCGTCCCGATCGGCATGCCCTGGCGCAGCTTGAATCCCGCGATGGCCTTCTTTGCCCTGGTGACCACCGCCTTCTGTCCGGTGATCGTCCCCAGTTCGGTCGCTGCGCTTTCCAAGAGCTTCACGTTTTGAATGGCTTCGCTCATGCCGACGTTGAGCACGATGCGTTCAAGCTTCGGCACCTGCATGACGTTTTTGTAGCCGAACTCTTTCATCAGAGCCGGGACGACCCGATCACGGTACGCGTCGCGCAGCCGCGGCTGGAACTTCGATTCCTCGCTTCCGTCGTCCAGCATCTGGGGCGCTTTCCCGCCCTCTTTTTTGCCCGGCTTCCCGGCCGGTTTTCCGCCTTTGCTTTTTTTCGGATCTTTTGGGTCCGCCATATAACCTGTTTTGAGCTACTCGACCAATTCGTTGGATTTCTTGCTGAACCGCAGCCGCCGGCCGTCAGCCTGCACGCGAATGCCCAAGCGCGTGGGCTTTTTCGTGACCGGACACAGGAACATCACGTTCGAGATGGCCAAGGGCGCCTCTTTCTCGAGAATCCCGCCCTGTTTGACTTTTTGATTCGGCTTGGTATGCCGCTTGATCATGTTGAGTTTTTCGACGACGATTTTTCCCGCGGAGCGATCGACGGACAGGACCTTTCCTGACTTTCCGCGATCGCGGCCGGCAATGACGACGACCGTATCCCCTTTGCGAATGTGAGTCTTCTGCAGCGCGTACACGTTAACTCCTGCCTCTCGTTAAAGCACTTCCGGCGCCAGCGAGATAATCTTCATGAACTTCTTCCACCGAAGTTCGCGCGCGACCGGTCCGAAAATGCGTGTCCCGATGGGTTCCCCTTCCTTGTTGATGAGGACGCAGGCATTCCGGTCAAACTTGATGTATGAGCCGTCTTCGCGACGGACCTCCTTCGTCGTCCGCACAATGACCGCACGGCTCACGTCGCCCTTTTTCACCGTGGCCTGCGGAATGGCCTCCTTGACGGCCACGACGATCACATCGCCCAATGACGCATAGCGGCGCTTGGAGCCGCCCAGCACATGAAAGCACATGGCCTGTTTTGCGCCGGAATTGTCAGCCACGTCCATGTATGTGTAGTTCTGAATCATGTTGCCATCTACCTTCGCCGGGCACGCCCCCGTCTAGTCCACACGTCCTTTTTCCAATATTTCGACGACCCGCCAATGCTTGTCCTTGCTGATGGGCCTAGTCTCGATCATGCGCACACGGTCTCCGATATTGCAGGCGTTCTGCTCGTCATGGGCCTTGAACTTTGTCATGCGCCGGAGCACCTTGTGGTAGATGGGATGCACGACCTGACGCTCGACCGCCACGACGACGGTCTTATTCATCTTGTTGCTAATAACGCGCCCAACCCACTCTCGCCGCTTGACTGCGCTCTCCGCCATGCTCTCCAACCCTTTCCCCGCTAGGTCGCCTTCTTGCTGCTCTCCACCTGCTCCATCTCGCGCTGCACGGTTTTCACCTGCGCGATCGACCGCTTGGTCTTTCGAATCTGCATGGGATTTTCCAACCGGCCCGTGCCCAGTTGAAACCGCAGATTGAAGAGTTCCTGCCTCAGCTGCTTGGCCTTCTCGGACAATTCCGCACCGGTCAGCTGTCTCAATTCTTTCAGGTCCATAGTCGTGCTCGTTCGCTGGTCCTAAAATTCGCCACGTGTCACACATTTGGTCGCAATCGGCAGCTTGTGCGACGCGAGGCGGAAGGCTTCATGGGCAATCTCCGAACTAACTCCGCCCATTTCATAGAGAATCCGGCCGGGCTTGACGACGGCCACCCAGTATTCGGGATTCCCCTTTCCCTTGCCCATGCGAGTTTCCGCCGGCTTCTTGGTGATCGGCTTGTCCGGGAAAATCCTCGTCCACACCTGACCGCCCCGCTTCACGTAGCGGGTGATGGCAATGCGCGCCGCTTCGATCTGCCGGCTGGTCACCCATCCCGGCTCCAACGCCTTGAGGCCGAATTCGCCGAGGGTGATATGGCCGCCCCGATAGGCCTTGCCTCGCATCCGCCCCTTCATCATTTTTCTGAATTTGACTTTCTTGGGTGCTAACACAATACCCTCGTGACTTATCCGAGCCGCCGTTCAAATGCCGCCTCCGGCTTGAGCGGCTGCTGCGGAAGAATCTCTCCCTTGTAGATCCATGTTTTGACACCGATCTGGCCCATCGTGGTATGGGCTTCGGCGAACCCATAATCGACTTCCGCCCGCAGCGTATGCAGCGGCACGCGGCCTTCCCGATACCATTCCGTGCGCGCGATCTCCGCACCACCCAAACGACCGGCGATCATAATCTTGATGCCTTGCGCGCCCAGGCGCAGGGCCGATTGCACGCTCCGCTTCATGGCGCGGCGGAAGGCTACCCGCTTTTCCAACTGCGTTGCGACGTTTTCGCTGACCAGCTGCGCATCCAACTCAGGCTTTTTGATCTCCTTCACCGTAATATAGACCTGGCCGCCATACTGCTTCTCCAGCTCGGCCTTCAGTTTGTCAACTTCAGCGCCTTTGCGGCCGATGATGATGCCGGGTCTGGCTGTATGAATGATGACGCGAGTCTGATCGCCCGAACGCTCGATCTCCACCTTCGCCACGCCGGCATGAAAGAGCTTCTGCTTGACCACTTTGCGGATCTTAATGTCCTGGTGGAGCAATTTCGCGTAGTCCTTTCCCGCATACCACCGCGAGCTCCACGTGTAGTTGTAGCCAAGGCGATAGCCGACCGGATGCGTTTTCTGACCCATACAATTCGTACCTCAGTTCTGCGGCGGCTGGTCTGCCGACCGCTCTATGTTCATACCCGTGACTTGTCCTCGACGCCCCGCGCTTCCACCACCACGGTGATGTGGCTCGTCCGTTTCTGAATGGCGTTGGCCCGCCCCATCGAACGGGCGCGGAAACGCTTGTAGATCGGGCCGCAGTTGACGAAGGCCTTGGAGACCCGCATCGACTCGCTGTCTCCCAACTCCTTCTGTTCGGCATTGGCCACAGCCGACCGAAGCACCTTCTCGATCACGCGCGCGGCATGACGGGGAAGATGCTTGAGCATGGCCAAGGCCATGGGCACTTGCTGCCCGCGAATCATGTCGACCACCGGCCTCGCCTTCCGCGGCGCGACCCGAACAAATCTCAGTACTGCACGCGCTTCTGCCATCTTCGTCCTTGTTATTCGATCAACGTGAACCGTTCAACAGCACTTGCATCTCACGTTTAACGATTCACGGTTCACGATTAACGTGTCTACGTGCTATTTCAAGGCCACGGCTTTCTCAGTCTTCGCCTGCCCGTGACCCTTAAAAAATCTCGTTGGGGCGAATTCTCCCAATTTATGGCCGACCATATTCTCGGTGACGAACACGGGAATGAACTTTTTCCCGTTATGCACGGCAAACGTATGCCCGATCATGTCCGGCACAACGGTCGAGCGCCTCGACCAGGTCTTGATGATCTTCCGGTCCTTCGTTTGATTCATCTGCTCGACCTTCTTCAGCAGATGGTCGTCGACAAAGGCGCCCTTACTGATCGATCTAGGCATTGCGCACTCCTGACTTGCGACGAGCGATGATGAACTTGTCTGTCTTCTTGTTTTGTCTGGTCTTGTAGCCCTTGGTCGGGAGGCCCCAGGGAGAGACCGGATGCGGATTGCCCTGCCCTGACTTGCCTTCGCCGCCGCCGTGCGGATGATCGACCGGATTCATGACGACGCCGCGCACGTGCGGGCGGCGCCCGAGCCAGCGGTTGCGTCCGGCCTTCCCCACGCTGATATTCTCGTGGTCGAGATTGCCGACCTGGCCGACCGTTGCCATGCAGGAGGCCAGAATCCGTCTCATTTCGCCTGACTTGAGCCGCACCTGCACATAGTCGGCATCCCGACCCATGACCTGTGCAAACCCTCCCGCACTGCGGATCAACTGGCCGCCCTTGCCAGGCTTCAATTCAATATTGTGGATGGTCGTACCCAGCGGCATGTTGGCCAGGGGCAGCGCGTTTCCTGTGCGCACCTCGGCATCCGCGCCGGACTGCAACACGTCGCCGACTTGCAAGCCGACCGGGGCGAGGATGTACCGCTTCTCTCCATCCTTGTACGTCAGCAAGGCGATCCGCGCCGAACGGTTCGGGTCGTACTCGAGCGCCGACACCTTCGCGGAAATTCCGACCTTCTCCCGGCGAAAGTCGATCTTCCGGTAGAGCCGGCGATGGCCCGCACCCCGGAAACGGATCGTGGTCCGTCCGTCGTTGTTGCGCCCGCCGGTCCGGAGGTGAAACGACGTCAACGCCTTTTCAGGCCTCTTTTTCGTCAGTTCTTCCGTCGTGACGATCGTCATGCCTCGGCGGCCTGATGTCGTCGGCTTATATGCTTTCAGTCCCATGCTTAGTCCTTCTGACCTGGCGCACCTTGTTTATGCGCTTTCGTAAAGCTCGAGCTTTTCCCCTTCTTTCAACTTCACGAAAGCCTTTTTCCAATCGGAGCGCTTTCCGGAAAAGCGGCCCAAGCGCTTGATCTTGCCCTGCACGTTCAACACATTGACGCGCTCAACCTTGACTTTTAAGAGGGTCTCGACCGCCTGCTTGATCTGGAGGCGATTGGCATCCGGATGCACGAGAAAGCCCACCGTGTTGCTGCTTTCGCGAAGCGCGGTCACTTTTTCCGTCAACAACGGCTGAATGAGCACGTTGTGGAGATCGACTTTCATGCCCAGACCTCCTTGACCCTCGCCAAATCCCGCTCGCCAATCATGATCGTGCCGGCTCGCACAATGTCATAGACGCTGAGCCGATCCGGCGTCACCACGTTGACCTTCGCCAGATTCCGGGCAGCCTGCGCCAAGCCTTCCTGGCCGTCACCGGCAATAACCAAAATCCGCGTTCCGGCCGCAAAGTGGGCCAGGGCCTTGGCGAGCACCTTCGTCTTGGGCTGTCCCAGCGAAAGGCTGGATACGACGAACAGCTGCCCTTCGGTCACTTTCGATGACAGCGCGCTTTGGAGCGCCGCTCGATATTTCTTCTTGGGCATGCTGAAGGCATAGCTCCTCGGCTTCGGACCAAAGACCGAGCCGCCGTGCCGCCAGACAGGCGATCGCACGGAACCGGCGCGGGCCCGTCCGGTATGCTTCTGCTTCCAGGGTTTCTTCCCCGATCCGCGCACCTCGCCGCGCCGAAGCGTTGACGCCGTTCCCTGCCGTTCGCAGGCCTGCTGCATGATGACCGCCTCGTGCACGAGCGTCGTATGCGGTTTGCAGCCGAAAATTTCCGCGGGGAGCTCGGCGGACCCAACTTTTCGTCTATTCAAATCGACCACATCTACGGTCGGCATGCCCTATCCCTTCTTCGACTTTCTGACGATCAGGAGGCCGTTCGCTGCACCGGGAACCGCGCCGCGCACGAAGAGGAGATTTTCGTCGGGCCTGGACTCGATCACCTTCAATCGCTGGGACGTCACCCGTTCTGCTCCCATATGTCCTGGGAGGGTCTTGCCCTTCCAGACCCGAGATGGAAATGAACTGGCCCCGATCGATCCAGGAGCGCGGTGGAACATGGAGCCGTGCGATTCAGGCCCGCCCGAATAGTGGTGCCGCCGCACGACGCCTTGAAATCCCTTTCCCTTGGACACGCCAATGACATCGACCCAGTCGCCCTTCTTGAAAATGTCGGCCTTCACCGTCTGCCCGACGGCTATGTCGCCGTCCTTCTTAAATTCTCGTAGCACCCGGCTGGCAGGCGCCTCATGCTTCTTCAAGTGGCCTAACTGGGCCTTGGAGAGTTTTCGGTCTTTCACCTGTCCGAATGACAGTTGAACCGCCTCATAGCCGTCGCGTTCTTTCGTCTTCACCATGATGACGCGGCATGGCCCCGCTTCAATGACCGTGACCGGCGTCAGTCGCGCCTCATCCAGCATCTGCGTCATGCCCAGTTTTTTGCCGAGCAACCCGTTCGTCATAATTTGATTTCCACATCGACACCGGCAGCGAGATTCAGTTTCATCAGTGAATCCATGGTTTCCGGCGTCGGCTCCATGATATCCATCAAGCGCTTGTGCGTCCTGATCTCGAATTGCTCACGAGCCTTCTTGTCCGCATGAGTGGCACGCTGAACAGTAAATTTCTCGATGCGTGTCGGCAAAGGGATCGGTCCCACGATCTTAGCGCCGCTGCGACGGACTGTTTCCACAATCTCCGCGACGGACTGATCCAACACGCGATAGTCGAATCCGCGCAACCTGATCCTGATTCGTTGATCTACCTTGACCATGCAATCCCCTATTCCCGCTGCCCGGAGTTACGCCAGAATTTCGGTGACGACGCCGGAGCCGACGGTCTTGCCGCCCTCGCGCACGGCGAAGCGCAGGCCCTGGTCCATCGCGATCGGGCTGATCAACTCGGCTGTCACACTCACATTGTCCCCGGGCATCACCATCTCCACCCCCGGGTTCAACGACACGATCCCCGTCACGTCCGTCGTCCGGAAGTAGAACTGCGGCCGATACCCGTTGAAAAACGGCGTATGCCGGCCCCCTTCTTCCTTCGTCAACACATAGATCTCCGCTTTGAACTTCGTGTGCGGCGTGATCGTCTTGGGCTTCGCCAGCACCATGCCCCGCTCCACTTCTTCCT
>DASTQE010000289.1:0-10574 GCA_035761895.1 Nitrospira sp.
TCAGCACCGGACGAAATCGTGGAAGATTCCGCGCATCGAGCAGATCCTGTGGAGCCAATCCCTGTTCCGCGAGCATCGGTTCCGGCACATAACAGCGCCCGCGCTGCAGATCGTGCGCGATATCTTTGACGACGTTCGTCAGTTGCAACCCCTTTCCAAAACGCACGCCGACCTCTGACATGGTCTTGACGTTCCAGGATCGTAGGCCCCGCCGGTGCGCGCACATCAGATCGGTCCAAAATTCGCCGACGCAGCCGGCCACGTAGTAGGTGTATTGGTCGAGGGCATCGAGCGTCTTCAACGCGGTCACATCAGCAGCAGAGCTCCCCGGAAAAACGGTTAGATCCATTTCCATTCCTCGGATGAGCGTCGTCATGAGGTGCCGGATACGGCGCTGGTCTTCCGGTGAAAATTCCTCGAGCACCGCAAAGCACTCCTCCAATCGCTCGAGCAACCGCCGCTCAGCCGAATCCTGCTGGACCTGGCCAACGGCCTGCTGTATCTCGCGGACCTGTTCCAAAGACACCTGGTCGCTGGCGAACTGGGCTTTCAACTGGGCCAGGTAATCAAGTCGGCGGGGACGATCGATCAGCTCGGTATCGGCGACGGTGTCGGCGGCGCGCGCAAAAAGATAAGCCAGACTCACCTGATCCCGGACGTCCGCTGGCACTACGACCAACGTCGTATAGAACAGCCGCGAGACATGCTTCAGAAGATCGCGCAGAAGTGCCCGTTTCAAACCCTGAGTGGTCGTGGCGTGGACTCGCATGGTTAGGAAACTACTGATGATGGCTGGGCAGAGGCCGTCGTCAACGGACTTCCAGCTTGCCTTCCATGCCCTTGTCCCGATGACTCGGCAGCGGCCATAACCGCTTGTCACAGTAGATAGGGAAAGTGCCGGATTGCATCGGTGTAAATTTTAGAGTGGCCGTCTTGCCCGCACTGACGTCCTGCTCAACCGCAAGACTCCCGGCCGGGTCCTTGATGATGAAGTTGTGCGGCGTGAGGGTCGTGACGCTTTTTAATGTGAACTCGACGGGCTTGCCCTTCTCGACGATCAGATGAGCGGGTGCATAGGAATAACTGTCGAGGATGACAGTGGTGCGCTGCACGCCATCAGCATCAACGGGGACAATAAACGGTGGGCCTATCGAAGCGGGTTCCGCGCCAAAGGCCAAAGCGGCCAGCATAAGCGAGAGTACCGGAGTCGCCGGGACGTAGAGTCGTCGCATAAGGATCTCCTTTGATGAGAGGTTTCTAACAGGAAGGGCGGGAATCGGTCAATGTTCGCTGAGGGTTACACGGTACCGGCGTCTTGACCTTTGAGATGGCGGACTTATTGTAGAATCCTACGTCTGCGTCACTGTATTATTATGATGTTTGCAAGATTACTATGGTGAGGCGGTCGCAGAAGCACCGCTGTGAAGGAGGAATCGATGAAGTGGATTAAGGGTATTGTGCTGCTCCTGCTTTCCAACCTGTTGTTCCTGGTCGCGATCAACGTGATTGTGAGTTTTGTGTTGCCTCTGTTCGGCATCACGCTGGGGGGCGATACGGCCTCGCTCCTGATGATGGCTGCTATCTTCGGCTTTACAGGCGCCTTCCTCAGTTTGGCGTTCTCGAAACAATTTGCCCGTGCCGCACTAGGAGAACGCTACCAGATTACACAGCCTCGAACACCCGCCGAGCAAGTGATTTACGGGGCGGTTCAGGACATTGCGCAGCGTTTGCACATCAACATGCCGGAGGTCTGGGTGTATGAGTCGCCAGACCCCAATGCGTTTGCCACCGGTCCAAGCAAGAACAACTCGATGGTGGCCGTATCAACCGGTCTGCTCCAAAACCTGAAAGAGGACGAGGTGCGGGCGGTATTGGCGCACGAAATGGGTCACGTCTACAACGGCGATATGTTCACGACAACCGTGCTGGCTGGACTGATGAACACGTTCGTGTACTTCATTTCCATGCTCGTCCGCCGTTTCTTTGCCGAGCGGGACCAGGGGGGATTGGGATTGGCGTTATCCTTTGTCGTCCAGATCGTCCTGGGCTTCCTCGCGATGATCCCCATCATGTGGCATTCGCGGCGCCGTGAGTTTGGTGCTGATGCCTTCTCAGCCAAGGTGTACGGCAAGGGTGCGATGATCGCGGCGTTGCGGGGCATCGAGCGCTGGGTGTCTCGCGCGAAGATGGAGCCAAGCAGCTCGGCCGACCCGCTGGTGACGTTTAAGATCGCCGGCACGACTGGCGGTGTGATGCGCCTCTTTGCATCGCACCCGACGATGGATGAACGAGTTGCCGCACTGGAACGGCTCTAAACGTTTATCGGGAGGCTGCCATGAGAACACTTGTCTTCGTGCTGTCATTGCTCGGAGTGGGGAGTGGACTCATTGGCGGCCCTCCGGCAGGAGCGGGACAGGAAGGACACCTCATGGCAGCCAGGACCACAAGTGTGTATGATTTCACGATGGACGACATTGACGGCAAGCCGGTCAATCTCGGCGCCTACAAAGGCAAGGTGCTGTTACTGGTGAACACGGCGAGCCTGTGCGGTAACACGCCTCAATACACCGATCTCGAACGCATCTACGAGGAGTACCGCGACCAGGGCTTCGAAGTGCTGGCCTTCCCTGCCAATAATTTCGGCCAGCAGGAGCCGGGGACGAACGCGGAAATCAAGGGATTTTGCCTGACGAAGTACAGCGTCAGCTTTCCGCTGTTCAGCAAAATCAGCGTCAAGGGATCAGACAAGCACCCGCTCTACCAATATTTGACCGAGCAGAGTCCGTTCCCCGGAGAGGTGGAATGGAATTTTCAGAAATACCTGGTCGACCGGTCTGGACGGGTTGTAGGACGCTTCCATCATCGCACGAAGCCCCTCGCGCCCGAGGTCGTGAACGAGATCGAGCGGGTGCTGGCGGCAAAATAATCGAGCTCAGGTTCTTCGGTAAAACGCGATGTGCTCGCGGTACTCCTGGATCGCCGCACCGAGTGCCGCGGCCCCCCTGGCGATATTGGCTTCCAACGTATCCTCGATCTTCTGATCGTCGATCTCCACTTCATAGCGGTCCTGCACATTCGTCCGTACCGGGCCAGCGGTCACGTCGCGAGGCATGAAAATTTCCTTCCAGATTTCCTTCTCGACGAGACAAACGTCCCGGAACCGTTCATAGAGCAAAGCCAGCTTGTCCGGTTCAGTGACTCGGATTCGTGCTCCCATGATTGTCCTTTTGTGGTGAAACGACTATTTGGGGGCGGATGATGCAGCAGCGGGAAGAGAGTCGACGATGGAAAACCGCATGGTTCCGACCTGATTCGCCGCATGAAAGGCTTGCTGTCCGAGCGGTGTGATGAAAATTTTGACTTGGTACTTTCCGATAGGCCACTTCTCGTCTTTCCGCTTCAGTTCGAGGAAACCATACCGTTCATGACCGGGAACTTCAAGGCTGTCTTTTCCCATCGGCGCATCGGGGAGTTTGCCCTCGGGGCTTTCCAGGTACCACTGGGCGCTGAACTGGGCCGGATCTTCCAACGGCGCGACTTCGAAAACGATGTATATCGCGGGGGTGTCGGGAGTAAATACTGACGTCGGTTCAATGGGCTTGAGCCTGGGGTCCTGCGTGTACCAGCCTTTGCGTCCAAAGCTATCCCACTCGACGTCATAGCCCTTCGCCATCTTGATCCAGGTGAAGAGCGACTGCGGGACGCCTCTTTTCTGTTCGTCGAACGAAGGACTCTGGGTGGGATCGATTTCGGTGGTCGATTGTTCCTTGGGGGCGATCAGGTCTCTCGCCGCGTCGGCCTCCCATGAACCGTTGGCTACAAGGCTGGCGAATCCCATAAGACAGGCAAGCGGCCAGTGGTAACGGAATCGCGTCACTATTCCAGCTATGTTCATAAGAGCCCCGCTACCTCCTTCATTCAACACCTATTTGGTACCAGACGCAAGTCGTCTGTGATAGGCTGAGCACTAATCTTTTTAACCATAAGTCGGGCAGGGTGAACCTTCCGGAGTCCGTCGAACAAGACCTCAGAGAACCAAGCCGCCGATACGGCCTTCGTGACGGGGCTTGCCAGGCCATCACCCAAGGCAGCGGCGAACAATATCTTTCCGCCTTTGCCCTCCTGCTTGACGCCAGTCCGTTTCAGTTGAGTGTCCTGTCCGCCCTTCCCCAATTGATTGGCACCGGCGCCCAATTGGCCTCGGTCAAGCTGCTTCGGTGGTTTTCCGACCGGAAAGCGCTCATTCGCGTAGGCACAGCGGGACAAGCCCTTTCGTGGCTTCCCATTCTTGTGCTGCCGCTTCTGTTTCCGGCATACGGGTCCTGGTTGTTGATCGTGGGTACCGCTCTGTACTTCGCCTGCAATCAGTTCACCACGCCCACGTGGAACAGTTTCATTGCGGACCATCTCGATGAGCACGAGCGAGGTGCGTACTTTGCCCGGCGGGCCACGATCATGGCCAGCCTCAGTTTTGCGGCGCTCTGTGCGGCCGGCTGGCTGCTGAGCCTTTGGCAGGATGACACATTCTCCTGGCTCGGGTTTGCCGTGATCTTCACCGTGGCCGCCGCTGCGCGATGGATCTCCGCTGTCGCCCTGGCCAAAGTGGACGACGTTCACCCCACCTTTCATCTCGAGGCCTCACCCAGTTTCCGGCGTTTCCTGGCCGGTACCAGCCGCAGCTTCCGGCGGTTCTTGCTGTTCTCCGGGGCGATGCACGCCGCGGTGTTGATTGCCGGACCGTTCTTTGTGCTGTATCTGTTGCGGGACCTCCATCTCGCCTATTGGGGCTATGGCAGCTGGATGGCCGCTGGGATCTTCGGCCAGCTCATTACCTTGGGGGCGTGGGGGCGATTCGGAGATCGATTCGGCAACAAAGCACTCCTTGCCGTCACCAGCCTCATGGTCCCCTTTCTTCCGATGCTGTATCTGGCCGGAACACATCTCCTGTTTTTACTGTTCGTCAACTTTGCCGGAGGAGTCATCTGGGGCGGGCTCGCCTTGGGCCTTCAAAACTATGTGTTTGATGCTGTCCGGCCTGAAGATCGCGCGAAGGCGTTCGCCACCTCCAGCGCGATCAATGCACTGGGATGGTGTGTGGGCGCTCTCATGGGGAGCTGGCTCGTGAGCACCCTTCCTTCACGAATCGACCTTGGGCAGTTCTCTCTTGTCCTAGCGTCGAATTTGCCTTTGGTGTTTTTCGTTTCGGGAGTGCTGCGATTGGCGGTCTCGGCGAGTCTTCTCAGGAGCTTCCATGAAGCCAGAGCAGTGGAACAGGCGCCTTTCACTCAGTTCGTGTGGGAACTGCCTTTGCTAAAACCTCTCGCCCAGTTCGTGGTAGGTCCACTTCGAGCGAGCAAGTAGCCCTCCGACCACTCTTACCGCGGAACGTTGGTCTGAGCGCCCCGTTCCTGCTCTTCCTTCTTGAGGTTGTCGAATCCTCGGTCCGCATGGCCTCGGACTTGATCGGGCGTCGGCTGTGCCATGGGCTTGGGCTCATGACTGGCACAGGAAGCCAGCATCACCACTGCCATACACGCGACAATGCCGGTGGCTCTCTTCATTTTCTGCTGAAACCCCATACATGCTCCTTCCTCTAGAGCGGCACATCCGGGCTGGCTCGCTGTCCGCCGCATGATACTCTCCCCTTAAGAACAAAACCACCCCGCGCCGGCGATTGACTGAGGGGGGATGACGCGCTATCCTCCGAGAACTGCCGCGAATTGCCGAGATTTCCATGTCATTGCGCGACCGCCTGACCGAAGATCTCAAGCTGGCCATGAAGGCACGTGATCAATTGCGGATGGACGTCATCCGCATGATCAAGGCCGCGGTGCTCAACAAGGAAGTCGAGATCAAAAAAGATCTCGACGATGCGGAAATGAGCCGGATCATGACCACGATGATCAAACAGCGCAAGGAGTCCGTCGAGCAGTACGAAAAAGGCCAGCGGGCCGAACTCGCCGCAAAGGAACGACAGGAGATCTCCATCATCGAAGCCTACCTTCCGAAAGCCCTCTCCGCTGAGGAACTCGATCGGACCGTGGATGCCGTGATCCGCGAGACGGGCGCCAGTTCTACCAAAGACATGGGTGCTGTCATGAAAGCCGTAATGGCTAGGGTTGCCGGCCAACCGGTGGACGGCAAACACGTCAGCGATCTCGTGCGTTCCAAGCTGAAATAGTCCGTGACGCCCGTCTGCTATACTTGAGGGCGAGCCTTTACGGGCGAACTATCACGTAGGAACTCCGTGAGCATTCTCATCGTTGACGATTCACCGGATCAGCAGGCGCTCCTCCGGTCCATCCTCGGCAAGGCGGGCCATGCAGATGTGCTCAGCGCCGATTCGGCCAGGGATGCCGCTCGGGTGCTGAATCTGGACGGGGAGTCAACTGCCGAGAAAATCGATCTCATTCTGATGGATGTGCTCATGCCCGAGCAGGACGGTGTGGAGACCTGCCGCCAGATCAAACGTTGTGCGCATCTCGAGGACATCCCGGTCATCATGGTCACGGCCAAGTCCGACCTCAGCAACCTTCAGGACGCGTTTGCCGCAGGTGCCATGGACTTCATCAGCAAGCCGGTCAACAGCATTGAACTGCTGGCCCGCGTCTCGTCCGCGTTGCTCTTAAAACAAGAAATGGACCGCCGTAAGAACCGCGAACTGGAGCTCCGCCGCAGCAATGAGGAACTGCAAAAGGCACTAAAGGAAGTCAAGGTCCTCCGCGGCCTGATTCCCATGTGCGCCTCCTGCAAAAAGATTCGAAATGACGGCGGTTTCTGGCAGCAATTGGAAGAGTATCTCGGCGAGCATTCCGAGGCAGAATTCAGTCACGGCCTCTGTCAGCCCTGCATCAAAAAGCTTTATCCTGGTGTTTACCAGGATTAGCTGTTAGGATTTCTTCACTTTACTGCTCCATTTCAGCCAAGCCGTGGGGCCATCTCCATGTCCATACTGATCGTTGACGACTCTCCAGACGACCGGACCCTCCTCCATTCGATCCTTACCGCGGCCGGCTACGAGCACATTCTGGTCGCCGACTCGGCCGTGACGGCCTTTCGACTCCTGGGTCTCGAGGGGGGAAAACAGGGGGCGGCGCGGGTCGACCTGATCCTCATGGACATCATTATGCCCGAGATGAACGGCATCGAAGCGTGCCGGCAGATTAAGGCAGTCGAGCGATTCCGTGAAACGCCCATCATGATGGTAACGGTCAAGACCGATCCAGTCGATCTCCAGCTGGCATTCGCCGCAGGCGCCCTCGACTATATCGGGAAACCCATCAATAAAATCGAGCTGTTGACGCGTGTGCGGTCCGTGTTGCGCCTCGTGCACGAGATTGAGCGGCGGCGCGCCCGTGAACAGGAATTACTCGAGGTCATGCGGCAACTCCAGGAAGCCAATCAGATGTTGCTGCGGCTGTCTTCCTTGGACGGATTGACCGGCATCACCAACCGTCGGCAATTCGACGATTTTTTGGATCAGGAATGGCGGCGAGCCGTCCGCGAGTCGACGCCGTTGTCGCTCATCATGCTCGATATCGACCGCTTCAAAATGTACAACGACAGCAACGGCCATACCGCAGGAGACGAGTGCTTGCGCCAGGTCGCCAATGCCATTTCCGGCGCGGTCAACCGGCCCGGAGACCTGGTAGCCCGATACGGCGGCGATGAGTTTGTCGTCGTCCTTCCCGGAACGGCGACGGACGGAGCGGCGCAAGTTGCGGAAACGTTGCGGAAACGGATCGAGTCCCTCGACATCACCCATTCGGAAGGCGATCACATCACCATCAGCGTTGGCTACGCCAGCACCATTCCGAGCCGGAATGCGTCACCAACCGATCTGATCAAGGCAGCGGACCAGGCGCTGTATCAAGCCAAACAAGAGGGCCGTAATCGGGCGAAGCAGGCCGGCATTCTCACCCTCGTTCCCCACTCTGACGACGATTGAGCCGGGCCCGTCTTTGCGCACCCACTCATGCCGCACCCTCACGCGTCATCCCGGACCAAGACCGCCCGAAAAGCTCTTCCCCGAACCCTCGCCAAGACTCAGGCCGCGCTGCGTCGGGAACGTGCCGCACGCCGCCGTGAAGCGATCGAACATGCCGTCACCGAGCAGGCGCTGCTCCTTGCCAAGCAAGCGGCTGAAGTGGCCAACAGGGCCAAAAGCGAGTTTCTGGCCACCATCAGCCATGAGATCCGCACTCCGATGAACGCCATCGTCGGCATGGCCGATCTGCTCTGGGATACCCAATTGACGCCGGATCAGCGAAAGTACCTCCGGATCTTCCGGCGTGCCGGTAGCAGCCTTCTTCAACTGATTAACGACATTTTGGACCTTTCGAAGGTCGAGGCTGGCCATATTGAGCTGGAGTCGATTGAATTCGACCTGAGCGATCTTATCGAGAAAGCCATCGAGATTCTCGCGATGCGGGCGAACGAGAAAGGCCTCGAGCTGGCCTGCCATCTCTCGCCAGATGTCCCCTGTTCGTTGGTCGGCGATCCGAACCGCCTCCATCAAATCCTGGTCAATCTAATCAGTAATGCGATCAAGTTCACAGAAAAGGGATCTGTCATCCTCGAAGTGACAAATGATGAGGCGCAGGGAGGGCCCGGCGCCATCCGCTTTACGGTGAGGGACACCGGCATTGGCATTCCGCAAGACAAACTGTCGGCGATCTTCGAACGCTTCACGCAAGCCCACTCGTCAGTGGCCAGACAATATGGCGGCACAGGACTGGGCCTCACGATCAGTAAGCAACTTGCGGAGTTGATGCAGGGAAGAATCTGGGCAGAAAGCACGCTGGGGCAAGGCAGCACTTTTCACTGTGTGGTGCGGCTTGCCGTCACTGGTGGCGGCGAGAAGCCGTCTCCGCCGCGCTTAATCGATCTCCAGCGCCTTCGTGCCTTGGTCGTCGACGATCATCCCATCAACCGAAGAATCCTTGAGGAGACGTTGTCGTTCTGGAATGCGCACGTCACGACGGTGGGAGACGGACAACAGGCAGTCGTAGAGCTGCGGCAGGCTGCCGCGTCGTCCAGTCCTTACGGTCTGCTCCTCATTGATTGCCGGATGCCCGGCATGGACGGATTTCAGGTCGTCGAAGCGATTCGACAATCAGGCTTGGCCGCCGGTTTGAGCATGATCATGATGACATCGGACCACTGGGCTGATGACATCGCCCGCACGTACGACCTGGGGTTGGGAGGGTATCTGACGAAGCCGATCCGCAGGAGTGATTTGCTCCAGACCCTGAGCATCGCCCTGGATCGCGCTCGCGGCGTGCCCGCAGCATCGTCCCTGTGCCAGCCGTCGGTGCCTGCGGCTTCGAAGCCGCTCCATATTCTCCTGGTGGAAGATTCGCCCGATAATCAGGTCCTGGTTCGCTCCTACCTCAAGGCCACGCCCTATCAGGTCGATGTTGCGGAACATGGCGGCATTGCCGTCGAACAAGTCAAGTGTGCGCGCTACGATGTGATCCTCATGGACATGAATATGCCCGTCATGGACGGCTATGAAGCGACGCGAGCCATCCGCGCATGGGAGCAACAACAAGATTTGCCTAAAACGCAGATCATTGCCTTGACCGCGCAGGTGCTCAAGGAAGAAGGCGATAAAATTCTCCGAGCGGGGTGCAACGCGCATGTGACGAAGCCTATCAAACGGCAAACGCTGCTCGAAGTGCTTCAGGCCTGTGAAGGAAATAGACGCAAATGACGCCCTCCTCCAACGGCAATACCGCACCACGAGTCACCATCTCGATCGACGCGGATTTGGAAGAGCTTGTCCCAGGCTTCCTCGAGAATCGCCGCAAGGACGCGGCCACACTCGCGCGGGCGGTGCAAAGCCGAGAGGTGAAAACCGTGCGTCTGCTGGGCCATCGCATGAAGGGGGACGGGGCAGGGTACGGCTTCGAGGAGATCAGCCAGATCGGGGAAGCGCTTGAACAGGCCGCCATCAACGAGGACTGGAAGGTAATCGCAGAAAAAACGGAGGCGCTGACGGCCTTCCTTGCTCAGGTCGATGTCGTGTACCGAAAACAAGGCTGAGGCACGTCTACTTCACCTTTTTACCGCACGCAACCTTCAGCAACGTTTCTCCTAGACCTGCTCGAGCCGGCATCCACTTGGCGGTTGTGAAGAGGGAAGAGCCCATATGGACGACCTTACCGCTTGCCATATTTCCGGAAAACTCCGTGACGCTCACCATGCGCCGCATTTCTTGTGCGCAGTTGAATTCGTTCTGAACTTTCCTCGACAAGAAGGTATCACCCGCTGTTGATTGCGCTGTCTTATAATCGTACAGGGCCCACATCTCTGCCATATCTCCCTTGCGGCGAATGCTGTCTGAGTCGATATAGACCGTCTGCCCTGCCTCAGCATTCTCGGTCACCTGGACCCACTCTCCGTGCGCCGGCGCCGTACTCAATGTCAGGAGGCTGAGCAAGATTAGTCGCTTCATGTGGCCTTTTTGGGCTGGTGGAGACTACGGTTGTCTCCGCTTCGATCAGTGACCTCAGGTCTCACAAACGATTCCGAACCAAAATGCGCTTCTTCACCCAAGTAATCCGACAGCA
>DASTQE010000290.1:0-8825 GCA_035761895.1 Nitrospira sp.
GGATCGCACGGAGTCCGCCGCAGCCTCCAGACGGCTCTCCATCTCGAGGATCGCCCAGAGGAAGGCGGCCGGATCGCGCCCGTCGAAGACAATCGGATCGAAGCTGTTCAGCTTCAGATGGTCACTGAACCACGTCGCGCCGCCCTGCTGCGACATCGTCGTGCGCTGGTCGATGCGGCGGCCGTTCTTGATCATTATCGGCGTGACTAGCCCTGAGTCGTCGGCCCGCCACCAGCGCGGCGCCCAATCGCTGCCCCGCTGCTCTTCGAAAGCGCCGTCGGAGAGAAACGCGACGAGCCGTTCGCCGGGTAGCGGCATATGGACGTACTGAAGCTCGGCGAATCCCAGATAGCCTCCTTCCGCCAGGCCTCCCGCGGTATGGACGTTGACGTGGCTCCCGAGGGGGGAATCCTGCCGGCCGTCTTCGCGCAGGCGGTAGGAATAGAAGTCCCGCACGTAGCGCGTCAATCCCTCGTCGGTGACGTCGTACCGGGCGGCATGAGCCTCGGTCATGTTGCCGACCAGCAAATTCATCGAATCGACGGCGGCGACACAGTGGCCCTGCCCCATCAGCCATCCGCGCGTGTGGCCGGTGAGCACATTCGCCGCCAAGTAGCCGGCATAGGCCGGCACCATGTTCAGCGCCCCACCGGTGTGGCCTTCCGGACGAACTTTGAAGTCTTCGGTGTCGAACGTCCGGCCGTCGAGGTACACGTTGCGGGCATACGTTTGATGAACGACGAGCCAGAGGCCGGCGCTCGCCAGTCGATCGAGCGCTATGAGGAGCTCGTAGACTTCGACGGCATCGCCCGCCGCGCTCCGATTCCCGAGCGAGCGGACGAGCTGCTGCACGCGCAGTTGCGTCTCGTCGTTATGGCGGATGACTCCATAGCCTTGGGCCCAGCGGGCGAAGGTCTCGTCGCTCTCGCGGTACGTTGCAGCCTGTTCAGATGTTGCGATGTTCTGATCGTTCACGATGAGACTCCTTTTATTGCTGAGTGTCTGTTGTGTCGTACGAGCCGGCCGATGTGGTGAGGGCCGGCGTGGGCCTGATCCCTGTCTCGTCCTCTCAGGACTCGCTCCAGTATCGAATCGTGTAATACACGCTCCACAGAATCAGGGACACCACGACCAATATCAACCACACCGGGATGTATCCTTCACGCTCTTCGATCCCCGCGTGCCGAAACAGATAGGGCTGTCCATTATCCGAGCTCTCCTGCCTCGCCGGCGCCGATGGACCGGATCTCGACTCTTTCGTTTGTATCACGTCTCGATCACTCATGGTTGTCGCCTTTCGTTGGCGGTCTCAGCCGGGCCGTATGCAGTTCGTCGGACTGTCGCTGAACGACGTCCTGCTCCAGCTCACCCCGCCTGGCAGCGGTCGAAAGCGCGGCCCAGATGCGCGATCGGGCCTGCTCCCGATCCGTCTCTCTCAAGCCGGCCGCAACCAACTCCGCCTCGTGAGCCTTCACGCGGAGCGATTGGACATAGTGGACGATATCCCAGATCTCCTCCGGACTGAGCTGCTCCGAGAACACCGGCATGGGCGTTCCCCCGATTCCCGTTATCACGGTTTTATACAGATGCTCGCCATCGTGCCCGAGCTTCACGCCTCCGGACAGACCGGCTGGCAGCGTGAAATTCGCCGGCTTCAACGGTTGCCCCCACACATCTTTCAAGACCGGCGCCATCGGCCCATCTCCTTTTCCCTCGGCGCCATGACAGAGCATGCAGTTTGCCATGAAGAGGGCCTTGCCCTTCTCGAGTGACACGACCGCGATCGGAGGCTCGGCCGCAATCGTAAGCGGCGGCGGGACGACCTCGTCTCTCCATCGGCCAGAAAATGTCTTGATGTACTGCACCACGCCCCGGCGCTCCTGCTCGGAGATCTCCTGCCATGCAGGCATGGCCGTCCCCCACAACCCGTGTGTAATCGTGCTGTAGAGATCAATGTCAGTCGGGAGTGAATCCTTGCCGGAGGTCGATCGAAACTTGAAGATCCCGGTCGTGAAATCTCTTGGACGCGGGGTCATGAATCGAGCGGACGGTCCCGTGCCATCACCCTTGACCCCATGGCACCCGAGACAACGGCGTTCGTAAGCCGACTTTCCGAGCATTAGCAGCTCGTCCTGCGATTGAGGACTGGCATTCAGCACCTGGCCGGTCGAAACCTGTGTCGCAGCGAACCCTTCCCGCCAATCGCCGATGCCGGTCCCGAGCTTTTGCACATACACCACCAAGGCCTTGCCGTCGTCGTTCAATTTCGGCGCATCGCCGTCTTTTGCCGGTTCAAACAGCCATGGAAAGGTCGGCATGACGGAGTCCGGCACGACTTCGCCCGGATTCCAATAATGGGCGGCATGCCAATCGTCGCCATACTTCCGCCCGACCCTGGTCAAGTCCGGACCGATCCGGCGTGTGCTGAACAGGTGTGGCCGGTCATAGGCATATTCGCCGGCCTGCGACACCGGCCCCCAGCGGAACGACTCTCCGGTGACGGGACGCACGTATTGCGAGTGACAGTACCAACAGCCCTCGCGGATATACACGTGCCGGCCCTTCAGCTCTTCGGGCGTATAGTCCGCCACCTGGATCGCCGACTTCGTGACGGGGTCCTCGACGGTTGTCGTCCGCGTTTCAGTCATCAACCAGGGGGTGACGCCCTGCACGCCGACGGCAAGGAAGAAAAACCCGAACCCCGCGACCAAGAAGACCGTGGAGGGGCTTTCGAGCCAGCTTCCCTTGGCGACCACCTCTATCGGCGTATCGGCCGGCCGGGCGGCTTCGAACACCTCCGGCTCCAACGGCTCTCCCTCCCGAGCAGTTTTGTAAAAATTGATGAGCATCAACGCCAGCGCCAGGTCCATGACGGCGCCGCTCCCCGTCCGGAGTACCCACCAAGGCCTCATTTCCTTGACGGTATCCACGAAGTTCGCGCCATATTCCAGCATGGAGCCTTGGACAAAACCTGCGGCACTCAGACCAAGCGCCATTGTGGTGAAGCTGGAAACGGTCAGCCAGAAATGCCAGCTCGCCAACTTGTCACTCCAGAGCTTGCGGCCGGTGACTCGCGGCCAGACGTAATAGGCCGAGCCGACCGCCCAGACAATGAAGGTTCCGAAGACGGTGAGATGTGAATGGGCGATCACATGATCGTTAAAGTGGGTCAGCTCTTGCAAACGCCGCAACGCCTCGACCGAACCTTGGAAACATCCCATGAGATAATAGACCGCGCCCGCCATGAGGAATTTGGCCGCATAATTGTCCGCCCCTCCCCCGCCGGCGACGGCCCCCCAGCGTCCCAACATGGTTCCAAAAAAGTTCACGGTCACGGTCCAGACCGGGATGATCAGAAGCATGCTGGTAACGATCGAGATCGTCTGGGTCCAGTGCGGAATCGGACTATAGAGATAGTGATGCGTACCGACGAATGGATAAAAAAGGGCCAGGCCCCAAAACCCCAAGAGCGACAGCTTGTGGCTATACAGCGCACTCTTAGCGCTGAGCGGCAGAAAGTAGTAGATCAACGCCAGACCCGCGGGGGTGATCCAGAGGCCGACGATATAGTGGATGTACAGGCCGTGCATGGCCGCGCTGTTCACCCCCGCAATGTCCTCGGCATAGGTCAGCAGCACGTTGCCGAGGATGAGGTTCATGATCGTCCAGATGAGAGCGGCGGTCGTGTACCACATGGCGACATAGAAACGCCGCTCGGTCCGGCGAAAGACCGTGCCCAAGACCTGCACGGCCATCAGGCCGAGGATGACGAACCGCAGAAGATTCAGGGGCCATTCGAACTCTCCGGCTTCGATCCCCATATTGAACCCGAACAGGAAGGAGACGCTCCCCAGAATCAGGAACGCATTCCACGACCAGAGCAGCCCCCAACCCCACGCTTCTTTGTACATGCGCACGCCGCAGAGACGCGGCACGATGTAGTACAGGAGTCCGAGAAAGAACGTTGAGAACGATCCGAAGATGACGCCATTGACATGAATCGGCCGCAGCCGTCCGAATGTCAGCCAAGAAACTCCGTCCAAGAACTCAGGGTTATGGAGCTTGATCGATACCACCACCCCAACAATCGGGAAAATCGTCAACCAGATCAACGCCCACCACAACCAGGCCTTTACCAGCTGACGGTTGACCAAATCCTGATCAGTCATCGTCATCCTCCTGCAAGAATAATCGACCATCCGAGCGAGCCGGGCGGTTCGTCATCGGGCATCGCGCTTGGCCTGGCGGCGCTTTCCGCGGGCGCTGATATGCCCCTGAATCGCGCGCATCTTCGATTTCTGGAACTGCCGCGCGATGCGCGGCGCAAGCGCCGCTTCATTCGACGCCTGACGCTGTTGTTTCTTCCTGCGGATCGCTTCGCGTTGCGCGACCGGACGACGGGGACGCTTGGGGGCGGGATTCGCCCGCGGACCAGACCGGCGGCGCTCCTCCCTTGTCAGCTGCTCGAGGCGCTTCTCAAAACGACCGAGGGCGCCGACGAAGACCTGCGCCTTTCGCTCGGTTCGCAGGTTGGAGGACGGCTGCGGACGGCCCCGTTGCCGGCTCTTCTTTGTCGTCCTCTGTTGCTGGCGTGCCAGACCGCGGTACTTATCCCAAAATCTTCTCGCTCGCGCGATCCGATCGTTCAATTGGGCAGGACTGTACGCCCCGATCCGTAAGGGTTCACTCGATTCAATCAGCGCCAACTCCGTAGCAGTGAACAATGGTCGATCTTGGACTCGTATCATGGCGACTCACTCCTCCTTTTCTTGTCGAATACGTTTTAACAGCAGCCAACCGATGGTCCCCGCCACCGCCGAGGCAGTCAGGATACCCACCTTCGCAGGGGCATCGAGCGGCGTCTTCCCAAATGCCAGCCCTTCGATGAACAGCGACATCGTGAACCCGATGCCGGCCAGAAATCCCATCCCAAGAATGTGGCGCCAGGTCAGGTCGGACGGCATCGTTGCCAGGCCGACACGAATCGCGAACCACGACGCGACGGTCACCCCGACCGGCTTGCCGATAATCAGGCCGGCCAAGATGCCGAGTGCGACGGGATGACTCAACGTCGCCACCGGGTCGCGTTCGATCGTGACGCCGGCGTTGACCAGTGCAAAGACCGGCAGAACAAAAGCGGTGACCCACGGGTGCAGGGCTTGTTCCAAGCGTTTAAGCGGAGTGCCCGCTTCGCCGGCTGCCTCTTGCATGCGGGAGGCCAAGTTCTGCCTGGTCTTGCTGGCGAGCGGGGAACCTCCAGGCTCCATCGCCTTCTGAAACTTATCCAGCAGCGCGCGGCCGCGCGTAATGAATTCCTCTCCGGACAACCGTGTCCGTGCTGGGATCGTGAACGCCGCGAGGACGCCGGCAATCGTCGGATGAATACCGGACAAGAAAAATGCCAGCCACAACCCGCCGATCCCCAGAATCCCGTAGACGAGGGGATGGCGAATACCGATGAGGTTTGCACCAATTAGGGCCACTAGAAACCCGCCCCCCAGTTCCAGACTCACCCAGGAAATGTTGGAGGTGTAGAAGAAAGCGATGATCAGAACTGCGCCTAAGTCGTCGGCAATGGCGAGAGCGACGAGGAATACTTTCAAGGCCAGGGGCACCTGTTTGCCGAGTAGAGAGAGGATCCCCAGTGAAAAGGCGATGTCCGTGGCCATCGGGATCCCCCAGCCCTTGGCACCCGCAGTCCCCATATTAAACGCCGTATAGAGTAATGCCGGGAGGATTGCTCCGCCAACCGCGGCGGCAAGCGGTAACGCAGCCTGGCGCAGGGAGGAGAGTTCACCAACCAACACCTCGCGCTTGATCTCCAAACCGATGACGAAGAAGAACATCGCCATCAACCCATCGTTGATCCAGAGGACCAGGGGTTCCGTGAGCACGAACTCGCCCGCCCCGAGCGTCACGGGCAGCCGCCGGAACGCGGCATAGGCCTCGGCCCATGGTGAGTTGGCCCAGACCAGGGCGATGACAGTCGAGAGCATCAGCAGGATGCCCGCCGCCGATTCGGCGTGAACGAACTTTTGAAAGGGTTCCACTATCGGCTGGATCAGCGGCGCTTGTTGGGAGTCTGATTCCGTCCTGATCTGTGGCGTCGCGCGATGTTTCAATGGTCCTGCCTCACTTTGTCACCAGTCTGGCCAGATTCACGCCGCTGGCAATCACTCCGATATGACTGAAGGCCTGCGGATAGTTCCCGAGAAAGGCGCCGGTCGAGGGATCGATTTCCTCCGGGAGCAGCCCGAGCGTCCCCGCACGAGCGCAAAGTGAGTCGTACAACTCCAGCGCCTGGTCGAGCCGCCCTTGCTTGGCCAGATTGTCGACGAGCCAAAAACTGCACAGGAGAAAGGCGCCTTCGTGCCCGGCGATGCCGTCGGGTGACTCGTCCGGCAAATAGCGGTAGAGCAGCCCGTGTCCTGCGCCCAGCCGTTCCGTAATGGCGCGCGTGGTCGCCACCATTTTTGGATGGTCCGCCGCCACGACGCGGCGGAGGGGGAGGGTCAGCAGGCTCGCGTCCAATCCACCCCCGCCGAGATGCTCGGTCAGGGAGCCGAGCGCAGGATCCCAGGCTTCCGCCAGGATCGCCTGCTCGATCTCACTGGCCGCCTGGCGCCACTTGTCAGTGTAGCCCGGCAGCTTGAAGCGATCGGCAAGACTGGCCGCGCGATCCAGCGCCACCTGGCACATCGCGGCCGAATAGGTGAAGGGTCGTCCGCTCGTCCTCACTTCCCAGATGCCATGATCGGGTTCCCTCCATTCCCGGCCGGCGGCGTCGGCCATATTGGCGAGGCGAGCCCAGAGGGCTTCGGGGATTTCGCCATGATGCGCCGCCCACTGATAGGCGCAGTCCAGAATTTCGCCGTACACGTCGTGCTGCCGCTGCGCCGCGGCCGCGTTCCCCCAGCGGACCGGGCGCGAGCGGCGGTACCCTTCCAGGCCGGGATCTTCCCGTTCCTGCGGAGGCATGCCGCCGTCGAGGTTGTACATCACGTGCGGCCGGCCGTCGCGCTCCACGGCATCCAACACCCACGCTAGGAATCCTGCCGCCTCATGGGACAGACCGATGCGATGCAGCGCATACACGGAGAAGGCGGCGTCCCGCACCCAGGCGTAGCGATAATCCCAGTTGCGCGTGCCACCGATCAGCTCGGGCAGAGAGGAGGTCGGCGCTGCGACAATGGCCCCGTTTTCAAAATGATCCAGCAGTTTCAGGGTAATCGCTGACCGGCGCACGAGCGCCGCCTGTGGACCCTCGTAGTTGAGCGCCGCCAGCCAGCGCCGCCAGACCGAGGTGGTCTCGGCATACAGTTTGGTGGGATCAAAGTGATCAGGGTGCGTATGAGACTGCCGCCAGCGAAGCAGCACATGCGCCGATTGCCCGGATTTCAGGGTGATCCACGTGCGCAAGCCGGTCAGCGGAACGGTGGAGAACAGATGCAGGCCGAGGTCCGGATGGGCCGCGCAGCGGATCCGCAGACCTCCGTCGCGCGGCTCCGCTTCTCCGCCGCCGCGCGGTTCGATGTCGATCCGCAGGCGCACGGTTCCTTCGAGCACCGTCACGGAGCGAAGCAACTCGCGGCGCGTCGCCGGCACATCCTCGGAGAGGTCGACGCCGGCGATGAGCGGACAGAAATCCGTCAGGCGCGCGCGTCCGGTGGCGCTCTGCAGTTCTGTGATCAACACCGGACTGTCCGGCTCGTACCATTGTCCCGACGCCAGCAACCCGTCCGGCGAGAGCGTGAAGGTGCCGCCCTTGGCCGCGTCGAGCAGACTGCAGAACAGGGGCGGCGCATCGAAGCGCGGAAGACAGAGCCATGCCACGGTTCCGTCGCGGCCGATGAGCGCCGCGGTGGCGCCGTCACCGATGAGCCCGTAGTCGGCGATCGGCAGATAGCCGTCGGTGCGAAGGATCGGTTTCAGTGCGGATGGAGCCATGCGCGCGCCTCCTTCAAGCCGAACGGGGCGAGATGACAACCTGCTCGTGGGCCATGCCGACCTCCGCGCCCAGGACGAACACCGCCGACGCGTAGTAGAGCCACAAAAAGAAGAACACGAAGGCGCCCAGCACACCGTAGAGCGCGACATGAGCTTGGGCGAACCCGACGTACCAGGCGAAGGCCTGTTTGGCGAGTTCGAAGAGCAGGACGGTCACGAGGGAGCCAACGACCAATGAGCGGGCCGCCAGGGTGCGCGCCGGGGAAAAGCGATAGAGGCCGAAGATCAGGCTGACCCCCAGAACCAGGCTCGCCAATTTCTGCGCCATGCCGACCGCCCAGCCGACGAACGGCCCGGTACCGGAAAGCGACTCGCCAAACGCGTTGAAGACGGCGAACAGGGACGCCACGCCGACGGTGGCGGCCAGCAAAGCCATGCAGAACACCATCATCACCAGGTCGTGCGCCGTGCCCCGCCATCGACCGCGGCCGGGACCGGCTTCAAACACGATATTCAGCACATGCTGGATGGAGCCGAACACCATCGTGCTGAACACGAGAAACGATCCGAAACCCACGGCGCCCAGCAAGCCGCGATCCGTCACGATGGCCGCGACGTTGTCGGTGAAGACCTGTTCCGAGCGAGGGAGAAACCGCCGGAGCACGGACTGGACTTCCTCCATCGCTTGATCGGACTCCAGAACCGTATAGCCGAGCAACGAAATCATGATGAGCGTGAGGGGCACGGAATAGAGCAGGAGGCTGAAGGCCAAGCCGCCCGCGAGGAACAGCCCGTTGTCCCGGCCGAACTTGACGAGCGCGTGGCGGACCAGCAGGCGCAGGAGAGCTGCCTGCCGGCGCGCGTTCACGAGCCGCTCT
>DASTQE010000291.1:0-5534 GCA_035761895.1 Nitrospira sp.
CTCCCGAATCTGTTCGATCTTGATCTGGGGGGTCGCAAGTTCACGGTCCGGCTCGACGACGAAGTAATCGGCATGCGTGCGAACCTCAATGTGCCGGCACGACCGGCAGACTCCGCAGGAGTCCAGGCCCGCGTCCGCGACGCTCGTGTCGGCGAGGCTTGTGCCGAATGGACGCTCACAGAGCAAGGCCTGTGCGAAGCAGACAGCCGTCGTTCGCTTGCCAATGGCATCTGCGCCGTGAAACAGATACGCGTGGGCCAGCCGCTGCCGCGCCGCTGCAGTCTGCAACGAGGCAATGGTCGAGCGGTGACCGATAATCGTCTCAAAAGGCATGTCAGCCTGTGCCGGAGCGACGCGTTCTCGTACGCAACCACCCTAACACAAGAGCCTCAATTTCCGCTCGGACGACGTTGACCGGCCGATCGGCGTTGATGATCTTGATGCGACGGGGGGTTCGAGACGCGAGCGTGAGAAATCCCCGGCGGACGCGCTCATGGAACTTGACGGATTCCCGATCCAGCCGATTTCGACTGCCGCGTGCATGCCGGCGTCTTGCCAACCCTCTGGACACCGGAATGTCCAGAAGTAATGTGAGGTGGGGCATAAGGCCACCGGTTGCCGTTCGGTTGGCCCTCTCCAGCCACGAGAGGGAAAGCCCGCGGCCGAATCCTTGATAGGCGAGCGTGGAATCGGCGAAGCGGTCGCAGAGCACGATTGATCCCCTGGCCAGTGCGGGACGAATCATGTGAGCCACATGCTGGCTGCGGGCGGCGAGCACTAATAAGGCCTCCGTCTCGGGCGTGATTGCCTCATTGGATGAACCTGACAGCAGTGTCTGTCGAATCGCTTCCGCCATTTTGGTTCCCCCTGGCTCACGGCTAGAGACCACTGAGTACCCGGCCTGGCGAAGGGTGGTTGTGAGGAAAGAGATCTGCGTACTCTTTCCGCTGCCTTCCGGACCTTCCAATGTGAGGAATATCCCTCCCGGATGCCCCCTCTTTCTCCTCTGTGTCATAGCTCTCCGGTGAACCGGCAAAACGCGGCGGGATAGTAGTCCAAGTTATTGAAAATAGCAATAAAACCCTTGCGAGCGCCCCATCAACCTCTGTATGATGAACGACGGCCTCTGTCCCGCGCCATTTATGTTGAAAGCCTCGCTAAAACGCTACTTTCTGACCGGCCTCCTCGTGATTACCCCCATTTGGGGCACCATCCTCATTTTGAAGACCCTGTTCATCGCGGTCGACGGTATTTTGGGAGATCTCCTGGCGCAGCTCGTTCCGGATCATTATGTCCCAGGATTGGGCATCGTCACGCTGATCCTGTTGGTCTTCATGACAGGTTTGTTTGCAGCCAATTTCATCGGCCATCAGATCGTGAGGCTATGGGAGGGTTGGTTGAACAGGGTGCCCTTGGTGAGGGGAATCTATTCGACGCTGAAGTCCATGATGGACATTCTCTCGTTTTCGGAACGCGGCTCCTACCACCGCGTGGTATTGATCCAATTTCCCAAGAACGGAAGTTATTGCTTTGCGTTCGTCACCGGCGTCACGAAAGGAGACATGCAGGATCTGGCTCAAGAGCCGCTCGTGCATGTGTATGTGCCGACCTCGCCGAATCCGACGTCAGGCTATTTTCTCCTCGTTCCTGAGCGTGAGGTGACGGCGATCAATATCAGCGTGGAAGAAGCCATGAAATTGATCGTGTCCGGCGGCCTGTACTCGCCGTCGACATCCCTGAGAGCGACTGACCCGGAGGCCAAGCGGGGAGGTTCTGTCAAACAGCCGGAAGCAGGAGTGCCGATCGGATGAGCGCGTCATCGATGCAGGACACGAACACGAAACAGGCGCCACCACGGAATATTGACCGCGCCGTGCCCGGCCTGGCCGCCGTCGTCATGGCGGCCGGGTTGGGAAAGCGGATGCAGTCCAAGCATGCCAAGGTGCTGCATCCGGTCGCTGGGCGGCCAATGGTGCTCTACTCGGTCGACCTGGCACAGCGCGTCGCCGGCCATCAGATTGCGGTGGTTGTCGGTCATCAGGCGGATCGCGTCAGTGAAGTCATCAAGCAAGCCACCGCCGGAAGAAACGGACACGTGCCGCTCTCCATCGTCGAACAACGGGAATTGTTGGGGACGGGCCATGCCGTGTTACAGACGAGACCTGTCTTCGTGGAGTCGGGACGGTCGATGCCGGCGCAGTTCATCATTCTCAATGGCGACACGCCATTGCTGCGGGAATCGACGCTGCGCGAGTTGCTCGAAGTGCACCGGAGACAGGAAGCCGCCGTCACGATCTTGACCGCCGTGCTCGAGGATGCGAGCGGGTACGGTCGGGTCGTGCGTCCGTCATCGGACGACTACGTGTCACGCATCGTGGAAGATCGTGACGCCGATGCTGCAGTCCGAGCCATTCATGAAATCAATGTCGGCACCTACATCGTTGACGGGGACTTCCTGTTTTCGGCCCTCGAACAACTGCAGCCCACCAATGCGCAGGGAGAATTGTATCTGACGGATATTGTGCAGACGGCGGTCGAACAGGGATACCGGGTGGCGGCGGTAAGGCTCGAGGATCCGAACGAAGGGCTCGGGGTGAACACGCGGCGGCAACTCGCCGAGGCTGAACAGGTCGTTCGACGGCAGATTCGCTCTCGTTGGCTCGACGCCGGTGTGCACATGGTCGATCCGGAGTCCACCTGGATCGATGCCGGGGTGACCATCGGTAAAGATTCGGTGCTCTATCCCAACGTGATGTTGGAGGGCTCGACGGTCATCGGCGAAGACAGCATTGTGCGATCAGGGACGCGGATCACCGATTGCATCATCGGCAACCGGGTGGAGATTCTCGATCATTGCGTGTTTCGCGATTCGCGCATCGAAGACGATGCGACCTTGGGGCCTTTCACACACCTTCGTCCTCATGTGCACGTGCGCAAGGGAGCTAAAATCGGCAATTTCGTCGAGGCCAAGAAAACAGAGCTTGGAGAAGGCTCGAAAGCCAATCATCTCAGCTACCTCGGGGACGCCAAAATCGGGAAAGGGGTCAATATCGGCGCCGGCACCATTACCTGTAACTACGATGGCGTGCGGAAGGCCGAAACGATCATCGAGGACGGCGTGTTCATCGGCAGTGACACACAACTGGTCGCGCCGGTCACGGTCGGCGCCGGTTCAGTGGTCGCGGCCGGAACGACGGTGACTCAGAATGTCCCGCCCGATTCGCTTGTGATCTCTCGTGTGACGCAGGTCACCCGACCAGGGTGGGCGGCAAAGCGGCGGGCCCTCTTGGGACAGGGCGGCATTCCGTCGTCGGAACGGACGCCCGCGAGTGAAAAAAAAGCCAAGACGGCATCGCGCTCCCGGAGTGTGAAGCCGTCGAAAAAGCGAACGCGATAACTTGTTCGGCAGCCTGGAGTTGATGCGATGTGCGGTATCGTCGGATATGTCGGAAACGAGCAAGCGGTCCCCATCCTGATTGCCGGTCTGGCGAAACTCGAATACCGCGGCTATGACTCGGCCGGCGTCGCCGTTATGCAGGGAGAGAAAATCGAGGTCCGCCGGAGTGTCGGGAAGCTGGCCAACCTCCAAAAGTCGCTCGCGGAAAAGGCCATCAACGGATTGGTCGGCATTGGCCATACCCGTTGGGCCACCCACGGCAAGCCGTCGGAGCAGAATGCGCATCCTCATCGCTCGAACGGATGCGTCCTTGTCCATAACGGCATCATCGAAAACTACCAGCCGCTCAAACAGCAGCTGCAACGAGACGGGTACGCCTTTCAGTCGGAAACGGACACGGAGGTGGTGGCCCATCTCATCGACAAGCATCTGCAACGCGGTCTGAAACTCGCGGACGCCGTGCGTGCTGCCGTGAAGGAAGTGCGGGGCAGCTATGCGCTCGCGGTGATCTGTGAACAAGAACCCGAGCGCCTGATTGCGGCTCGATCGGGGTGCCCGCTGGTCGTCGGGCGGACGAAGCAGGCATCTTACGTTGCTTCGGACGTCATGGCCATGCTGGCCCATACCCGGGACGTCATGTATCTGGAAGAAGGCGATGTCGCGGTCGTGACACAGGACGCTGTCCAGGTCACCGACGCAGATGGACGGGACGTGTCGCGAAAGACGACGCGAGTCACCTGGGACGCCTCGGCCGCGGAAAAAAGCGGCTATCCCCATTTCATGCTGAAGGAGATCAACGAGCAGCCTCAGACGATTCTCGATACCATGCGCGGCCGATACTCGTACGACACGGGCGAAGCCGACTTGGCAGACATCGGCCTCAGCCCCAGCGAGCTTCTGGCGGTGGATCGGATCTGGATCGTCGCCTGCGGGACCTCCTGGCATGCGGGCCAGGTAGGAAAGTATTTGTTGGAGGAAATGGTCAGGACGCCGGTCCAGGTGGATATCGCCAGCGAGTTTCGCTATCGCGATCCCCTGGTCGGCAAGAACGATCTGTTCATTACGATTTCACAGTCCGGCGAAACGGCCGACACGCTCGCCGCCGCACGAGAAGCCAAGGAAAAAGGGGCGCGGGTCTTGTCGATCGTGAATGTGGTTGGAAGCACCCTGGCCCGTGACTCGGACGGAGTCCTCTACACCCATTGTGGGCCGGAAATCGGCGTCGCCTCGACGAAAGCCTTCACCGCCCAACTGACCGCGCTCTATCTGTTCGCACTGCATCTGGCCCGTGTCCGCAATGTGATGAATGTGGCCGACGGGAAAGCCTGGCTGGACCGGTTGGTGAGATTGCCGACGCTGGTCAAGGGCATACTGGGGCGTGAAGCGGAAATCGTGGCCATCGCCAAGCGCTATTACAAGAAGCGCAACTTCCTGTTTCTGGGCCGCGGCATCAATTATCCCATCGCTCTTGAAGGCGCATTGAAGCTCAAGGAAGTGTCGTATATCCATGCGGAGGGCTATGCGGCAGGTGAAATGAAACACGGCCCGATCGCGTTGATCGACCGGGACATGCCCGTCGTGGTGCTCGCTCCCCAGGACCGCCTCTATGAAAAGACTGTCAGTAACCTGATGGAAGTCAAGGCGCGCCGGGCTCCGGTCATTGCACTGGTGGCCGAAGGAGAGCGAGAATTGGGAAGAACGGCGGATGCCGTGTTCACGATTCCTGATACCCATCCGCTCATGTCGCCGATCTTGTTCACGATCCCACTGCAATTGCTCGCCTATCACATTGCGGTGCTTCGCGGGGCGGACGTCGATCAGCCAAGGAATCTGGCCAAGAGCGTGACGGTGGAATAAACAAAGGCAAGGGGTGCGAGGCGAGGGGCAAGGGGCAGCGAAGAACAAGGTAAGGGTGTGAGAGAGTGCTATGAAAATTACTTTGCAGGACGTTGAGAAGGTGGCGAAGTTGGCTCGTCTGGAGGTGTCGCCGGCTGAAAAAGAAGCGTTCGCCAACCAGCTGAGCCAGATTCTGACGCACGTGGAGACGCTCAAGCAGTACGACACGGACGGCATCGAACCGACCGCCACGGTGCTCGGACAGGTCAATGTTTTCCGGGATGACGTCATCCGGCCGTCG
>DASTQE010000292.1:0-62081 GCA_035761895.1 Nitrospira sp.
GACGATCTTATCCACCACCTCCATTCCCTTCACGACCTCACCGAACGCCGTGTACTGGCCATCGAGAAAGTTCGAATCTTTGACGACAATGAAGAACTGGGAGCCTGCGCTGTTAGGATCGTTGGTCCGGGCCATGGAAACGATCCCGCGACGGTGCGGGGTGTCGTTGAATTCCGCTTTCAGCTTCTCGCTGGGGCCGCCCATTCCGTACGTCTCCGGCTTTTTGGGGTCTTTCGTATTCGGATCGCCCCCTTGAATCATGAATCCGGGAATCACTCGATGGAAAATCGTCCCGTTGTAGTAGCCGGATTTGGCCAGCTTGATGAAGTTCTGAACGTGATTTGGTGCCTTCTCAGGGAAGAATACGATCTCCATGTCTCCATACTTGGTCTTGATCATGGCTTTGGGGGCTTTACCGGCCGCGCCTTCTGCCGCATGCAGCAGCGCTGCGCTGGGAAGCCATGCTACGCTCACCAGCAGGCAGATGATGAATGCAAATCGAAGCTTGCGTCTTGGCATGTCAGCGTCCTCCCTTGTCAATCAGATCTGCGTGGCATCATACCACGACTCGCCGGTGCTCACGGACGGCCTTCCTGCAGCGCTTGCTTTGCCGCCGATTGTTCCGCTTCCTTCTTGCTGCGTCCCGTTCCTCGGCCGACCACTTCGCCGTTGACGGTCACTTCCACTTCAAAGAGCTTGTCGTGATCCGGTCCCGACTCGCGCACCACCGCATAGGATGGGAGGCTGTCGAACCGCCGCTGGCACCACTCCTGCATCTGGGTTTTATAATCGTCCTCTCCCGGTCGGTGCCGCTGGCTGACGACGTGAGAGAATTCCTGCTGGAGCAGCCGGATGACCACGTGACGTGAGGGCTCCAGGCCGCCGTCGAGATACACCGCGGCGATCACGGCTTCTACCGCATCGGCAAGCAAGGAGTCTTTCTCGCGCCCTCCGGAAAGTTCCTCGCCTCGTCCAAGCCGCAGGCATGACCCGAGTTTCAGGCGTTTGGCCACTTCGGCCAACATTGATTCGCTGACCAGTCTGGCCTTGTGTTTGGAGAGGGCGCCTTCCGGCGCATGGGGTAACAGAATTGCGAGCTGTTCACTCACGAGCAGCGACAGCACGGCGTCACCGAGAAATTCGAGTCGTTCGTTATGCGAACTTGCGGCCGGCCTTTGCTCATTCACATACGACTTGTGCGTCAACGCCTCTTCCAGCAACCGGGCGTTGTGAAAGCGGTAGTCGAGCAAGGTTTGAAGCACATCGAGGGACGGCGCCGATGTCATCAAGCAGGCACCTTGGATGTGACCGTCAGGCGTCTGGCTTTTTGAAGAGTAGGCAGGCGTTGACCCCGCCAAAGCCAAAGGAATTCGACAACACGACATTGACCGTGGCCGCCCGGGCCTTGTGCGGCACATAGTCGAGGTCGCATTCGGGGTCGGGATTATCCAGGTTGATCGTTGGAGGCAGGATAGCGTGATGAATCGCCAAGATGCTGAACACCGCTTCGATGCCTCCGGCCGCGCCCAGCAAGTGGCCAGTCATCGATTTTGTGGAACTGACCGGAATTCGCGCGGCCCGATCGCCGAACACCTGTTTGATCGCCTTGGTCTCGATGGCGTCCGCCATCGTGGATGTGCCGTGGGCATTGATGTAACTGACCTGGTCTTTGGCAATCCCGGCATCGGCAATTGCCAACTCCATGCAACGCACCGCGCCTTCGCCTTCTTCTGAAGGGGCGGTGATGTGATAGGCATCGCTGTTCATGCCATATCCGATCAACTCTGCATACACACGAACTCCCCGCCGTCTGGCGTGCTCCAGTTCTTCCAGGACGATGACGCCGGCGCCTTCGCCGAGCACGAACCCGTCACGGTCTTTATCGAAGGGGCGGCTGGCTTTTGTCGGTTCGTCGTTTCGGAACGAGAGGGCTTTGGAGGCGGCGAAGCCCGCCACACCGAGGGTGGTGATGGCCGCTTCGGCGCCGCCAGCCACCATCACGTCGGCGTCGCCCCGCTGAATGAGCCTGAACGCATCGCCGATACAATGATTGCCGGTGGCGCATGCGGTGACCGCACAGGAGTTCGGGCCCTTGGCGCCGAGCCGGATAGCGACCTGACCCGAGGCTAGGTTGATGATCGTCATGGGAATGAAGAACGGGGAGACGCGGCCCGGACCCTTTTCTTTGAGGACAGTATGATAGTGCTCAATGGAACCAAGCCCGCCGATCCCCGAACCGATGTACACGCCGACTTTGGTCGCTTCCTCGGGGGAAACTTTGAGTCCTGCATCATCCACGGCCAGCTGGGCGGCCCCAACGGCATAGTGAATGAACGGGTCCATTTTCTTAATGTCTTTTTTCTCAATGAACTGGGCGGGATCGAAATCTTTGACTTCGCCGGCGATTTGCGCGTCATACCCGGTGGGGTCAAACTTGGTAATCCGGCCGATACCCGATTGGCCGGCACAGATCGCCTTCCATGTCTTTTCGACGCCGGTCCCGAGAGGGGTGACCATCCCCAGGCCGGTGACGACGATGCGTCTCTTGGCTCGATCGGTCATCGATGCGTCCAGCCGCTAGGCTTTTTCCTTGATGTAATCGAGGGCTTTCCCGACCGTGAGGATCTTTTCCGCGTCCTCGTCGGGAATCTCAATGCCGAACTCTTCTTCCAACGCCATCACGAGCTCGACGGTATCCAGGGAGTCCGCCCCCAGGTCCTCGACAAAACTCGCCTCGGATGTCACTTCATCTTCTTCGACTCCGAGCTGCTCCGCGATAATTTTCTTTACCCGTTCATCTACTGTAGCCATAGACGTGCTGTCCTCCTTCCAGATCCTGTCGGTTCCTCGACGGTTTCGTCCCGGCCGCCGCTGCGCTTTGCGTCAGGACATGAGCATCCCGCCATTGACGTGCAACACATGACCCGTAATATACGATGCGTCTTCAGACACAAGAAAGCGAACGGCGTTCGCAATATCCGCCGGAGTGCCCAGCCGTGCGAGGGGAATTTGTTTTTGGAGCGCCTCCTTTACTTCGGCCGCCAAGCCCTGTGTCATCGCGGTATCAATGAATCCCGGCGCCACGGCGTTGACGGTCACATTCCGGCTGGCATATTCCCTGGCAACTGTCTTGGTGAATCCGATCACGGCCGCCTTCGAGGCGGCATAGTTCGCCTGCCCCACATTCCCCATCGCGCCGACGATCGAGGCAATGTTCACTATGCGACCATAGCGCTGTTTGGTCATGGGCTGCAAGACCGCCTTGGTGCAGTGAAAGGTGCCGTTCAGATTAACCTGAAGTACGACATTCCAGTCCTCTTCCTTCATCCTGAGGAGCAAGCCGTCGCGAGTGATCCCCGCATTGTTGACGAGAATATCGATTTTGCCCCAGTCCTTGAGAATCTGCTCCGCCATGGCCTTTGTATCGTTGGCGTCGGCCACGTTCACCCTGAGATTCAGGGCTTTCCGTCCTGCTTTCTCAACGGCAGCCACCGTCTCCTTCGATCGGGTCGGATCCAGATCGGCGACGACAATGTCCGCGCCGGCCTCGGCCAACGTCTCCGCAATGGCGCGGCCGATACCCTGTGCCGCCCCTGTCACAATCGCGACTCGCCCCTCCAATGACATGCGCACTCCTTCGTTCCTACAAGCCCAATGCGGCCCGAGTCGTCTCCAACGACTTTGGATCGTTCACATTCATAGTCACCGCCTCGGGCACGATCCGTCGGATCAATCCGCTCAGGACGGTCCCGGGCCCGATTTCGACGAACGTCTTGACGCCCATGGCTGCCATGGCCAGGACCGAATCTTCCCACAACACAGAAGACGGCAGTTGACGCACGAGCGACGCCTGAATCTCTCCGGCCTTCACGATCGGCCTGGCTTCAGCATTGTTGATCAACGGCATGCGGAGGTCAGACCACGAGATCGCCGCGAGATCACTCGCTAAGCGGTCTGCCGCTCTCTGCATCAGGGGTGTATGCACGGGAACGCTCACCGGCAGCGAGACTGCCTTTTTACATCCCTTGGTTTTGGCTATCTCGATGGCGCGTTCTACGGCCGCTTTCTCGCCGGCGATGACCACCTGACCAGGGGAGTTGAAATTGGCCGCTTGAACGACGCCTGACGAAGCGGCTTCGCGGCATGCCAGCTTGACTGTTTCAGCGTCCAGGCCGAGCAAGGCCGCCACTGATCCGGTTCCGGCAGGCACCGCTTCTGCCATATAACGTCCCCGCTTCTGCACGATGTTCACGGCATCACGAAACGTCAATCCGCCGGCTGCCACAAGAGCGGTGTACTCCCCCAGACTATGTCCTGCGACTGCCGCCGGATTCATGCTCCCCGGCTCCAGAGCACGAAGCGCGGCAATACTGCTTACCAGCAAAGCCGGCTGCGTGTGTTCCGTCAGATTGAGGGTTTCCGCAGGACCGTTGAAACAGAGAGCGGCGACGTCGTATCCCAGGACTGCCGACGCTTCATCATAGACCTGCCGGAGCTGCGTGTGAGCCTCGCAGAGCGCTTTGCCCATCCCTACAGACTGAGATCCTTGACCGGGGAAGACGAAAGCGACGGCTGAATTCATAAGGGGCTAGATATCTTCGAATTGCCCTGGAAAGTCAACGAGAAAAGTTCCCCTGAGCCGCTCAGAGCCAGAGGTCTCGATCCTTGGATGAAGTCGGCCGGCCCCGCTACCATCTGATGAGCGCCGAGGCCCAGGTGAGCCCTGCGCCGAACGCGCCAAGCATGATCAGCGAGCCGTCTTTAATGCGCCCCTGCCGCACCGCTTCGTCAAGCGCGATGGGAATGGAAGCGGCAGAGGTGTTGCCATATCGGTCCAGATTCAGCATGACCTTATCCAACGGCAGACCCAACCGGTCGGCCACGGCGGTGAGGATACGCACATTGGCCTGATGGGGCACATAGAGGTCGAGATCGGCGACGGTCATCTTGTTGGCGGCCAGCGTCTCGCGCGCGATGTCCTCCAACGTGCGCACTGCCACCTTGAACGTCTCGTTGCCCTTCATCTTGATGCAGTTGAGTTTTTCCGCAACCACCTTTTCACAGGGCGGCAACCGTGAGCCGCCCCCGGGAACGGCAATCAGCTCCCACAGGGCGCCGTCGGACCGCAAATGTGTGGACAAGATGCCGTTTGCGCCCTCACTGGCGCTGACCACCGCGGCACCGGCTCCGTCGCCGAAGAGGATACAGGTATTCCGGTCGGTCCAGTCAGTGATCGCAGACATCACTTCCGATCCCACGACGAGGACATGGCGCATGCCGGTCTTGACATAAGCGTCCGCCATCGACAGCGCATACACAAATCCACAGCAGGCTGCTGAAAGATCGCAAGCGGCAGCTTTTGTAGCACCCAACTGATGTTGGATCAGGCAGGCGGTAGCTGGTAACGGATAATCCCCTGTGCAGGTCGCGAGCAAAATCATATCAAGGTCGGCTGCGCCAATCTTTGCGGCCTCGAGCGCACGGCGAGCGGCTTTGACGGCAAGATCAGAGCAGGCTTCTCCCGGTCCGACGACATAACGCGACCGGATCCCCGTCCGTTCCGTGATCCATTGATCCGACGTGGCCACCATTTTCTCCAAGTCAGTATTGCTGAGAATTTTTGCCGGCACATAGGAGCCGGTTCCTGTGATGCGGGCGCTCATACAGAAGGTTCCTCTGCCGGACGGCTTCGGGAAAGGCTTTCCTCGATGTCGCGCTGAATAAGTGCATCCACGTGGCTCTCAGCGAGACCCTTGGCCCGGCGGATGGCATTCTTAATGGCCTTTGCGGAAGAGCGTCCGTGACAAATCATCGTAATACCGTTGACTCCGAGCAGCGGCGCGCCACCGAACTCCGCGTAATCGATCCGGCGCTTCAGCTTCACCAGGGGAGCGGCGATCAAGGGATACGCCAAGCGTCCGAAGAAGGATCCCGAGATTTCCTTGAACAAGAGCTTTTTGATGGTATCGGCCACGCCTTCGGAGATCTTCAGCGCCACGTTCCCGATGAAGCCGTCGCAGACAACAACGTCGGCGTTGCCGCTGTACACGTCGCGGCCCTCCACGTTCCCGATGAAATTGAACGGACCGCTTTTCAGGAGTTTAAACGCCTCTTTGGTCACTTCGTTGCCTTTGCTGTCCTCCTCGCCGATGCTGAGGAGGCCCACGCGCGGATTCGGCTTTTTGAACAGATGCTGCCCGTACTCATGACCCATGATGGCAAACTGCAGAAGGTGCTGCGCCGTGCAATCGACGTTGGCGCCCACGTCCAACATGATCGCCTCGCCAGTCAGCGTGGGCAAGCTGGTTGCGATGGCGGGACGTTCGACGCCCTTCGTCAATCCGAGCACAAAGAACGACGCGACCATGCTGGCACCAGTATTGCCGGCACTGACGACGGCCTGGGCCTCACCGCTCTTGACCAACTCGGTGGCAATCCAAATGGACGAATCGCGCTTTTTGCGTGCGACCGCTGCCGGCGACTCGTGCATCTCCACAACTTGGGGGGCATGCTTGATGGACAGACGGCCGTCAGTGCAGCCAAGACGATGACATTCGTTTGAAAGAATCTTCTCGTCGCCGACCAGAACGACCTCGAGGTTGAGTGCTTGCGCAGCCTGAAGGGCGCCCTCGATACAGGGAGCGGGGCCATGATCTCCGCCCATGGCGTCCAGAGCGATCTTCATAGACAACGACGTCCTCGCACGAGATGGCTGGAGATCCGCGTGAATAACCGTGGCGCCGGCAGTCGTAAGAGATGCGGCGAGAGCTTAGCGCAGCAGGGCAATTTTCACAACGGATGGGTGCAGCCGCCCAGCCGGATTCTCGGCCGTTTCCCAGCCGACCACGAGATCCGGCATTCGGCCGGTAGGCTGCTGCCGTTTAGACTTCTTCCACCTGAATGACGGCCTTGCCTTTATAGGTCCCGCAATTCAGGCATGTGTAGTGTGGAAGCTTGAGTTCGTGACATTGGGGACACACAGACATACCAGGCGGGGTGACCCGCAGTTTCTGTGTGCGACGCTTGTCGCGTCTGGCTCGAGAATGCTTATGTTTCGGATTCGGCATGGTTCTTCCTCCAACAGCCGGTCATCAGTGCCTCTTGGCCCGCCTCGGCTGACTGATTAGCTCCTTGTGGTTCGGATGACTCGAATCGCCGTCGAAGGCGCTTCAGCAGGACACTGACAGGGTCCTTCGTTTAAGTCTTTCCCGCATCTCGCACAGAGCCCGGCGCAATTTTCCCGGCAGAGCGGCTGCATGGGAGACGCCAGTATAATGTGTTCCCGAAGCATTGGGGCAAGCTCGATGTGGTCGCCTTGATAGAAATAACGATCATCCCCTTCGTCTTCTGCCTCGACGTCCGTTACAGCTTTTGTTGAGCCCAGCCGTCCCCTGCGAGGCTCGCCCGTTTTTGGCTGATGTGCTCCCACTTTGGACTCTTTCCCCTCGCGCGCGAAGGCCGCTCGCACGGAAAACGCCAATGCATCCTCATATTCCTTCAAGCACCGGACGCATTGGCGAACGACGGTCCCTTCCAGAACACCGGTCACGGCAATCATTTCGTCGGCCTGCGCCAAGTCCAGACTGATCGAGACCGGCCCGCGGAGCGTCGCATCGGTTTCAGCAAGCCCCAGTTCCTCGGCCGTGGCCTCGCCAACCAATGAGAGGCCTTCTGCCGTAATATCCGACACTAGCGGTGTGAGCACTCCCATCGTCATCCCTGTGTCGATAACCATCCCCAACGCCGTTTCTTACCGTTCTTCGGCGAAACTGATCAGTGCGATATGCCTGGCCCGCTTGACCGCCGTCGTCAATTCGCGCTGATGGCCGAGGCAATTGCCAGAAATCCGGCGCGGGACAATGCGTCCGCGCTCCGTCAAAAAATTCCGCAAGAGACCGACATCCTTGAAATCAATGGAGCCTTTCTCGATGCAAAACCGGCAGGGCCGGCGCCGCTGAAAGAATCGTCCGCCACCTCCGCCCTCACTCCGCCCGCCCCCACTTCCACCGCGTTCGCGTTCCATAATATCCCTCGTCAGTTATTGCGGTTCTTCGTATTCGTAGGTCGGATCCTCGTGCACGGAGGCATCGCCGCCTCCTCCGGTATGCGCGCCGCCGCCGTCACCACGCTTCGGCAAAAACGTGATTGTCTGGGCCACGACTTCATGCTTGCTGCGCTTTTGCCCGTCGTCCGTCTCCCAGCGCCGCTGCTGGAGTCGCCCGTCCACGATGATGCCGTTCCCCTTGCTGAGGTATTGACCACAATGTTCGGCTTGCTTGCCGAACACGACAATGTCCACGAAACAGACTTCCTCTTTCAGGTCATCACCCTGTTTATACCGCCGGCTCACGGCTAACCCCAGCGAGGCAACCGGCGTTCCGTTCGGCGTATACCGAAGTTCGGGATTGCGGGTGAGATTGCCGATCAGGATGACTTTGTTAAACCCGGCCACCGGTAAACTCCTCAGACGGCGTCTCAACTGCGCGACGCGGCACTAATTCCTTTTCAAGGTGAACCGTGAGGAACTTAATGATGTTGTCTTCGAGCCGGTAGGCGCGCTCCAACTCACCGACCGTATTGTTCGGTGCCTTGAAGTAGAAGTACACGTACGTGCCCTTTCGTTCACGCCGCACTTCATAGGCCAGCTTCTTACGGCCCCAATTTTCGGACTTGATGAACTGAGCGCCGGTTCTTTCGGCAACGCCTTTCATCTTTTCGATCAGTGCGTTCGTCTCCTCATCGGAGATAGACGGACGAATAATGAATAGAGACTCGTAGAGCTCCATGCAGGAATCCTCCTGGACAAAGGCCCCGGAACGTATCCGGAGCGAGGTGTAGGCGCAACCGTTAAACGGCGCGAAGGTGGGAACCTAACACAGCCGAAGAGGCTGATGCAAATAGGGTTTTCCTGGTATTGACTTGAAAGCAATCGTTTGTAACCATTGGATACACATAAATGCTTTGCGATGATGGAACGTCAAATCGCCTGCTTGTACATTCCTTCCTTCGAAATCGTCCTGGCGCGCGCTCAAAACGCGACTCTGCGGAATAGACCAGTGGCCGTCGCCCCTGTTCACACTCCTCGCGCATTGATCCGGGAAGTTTCTCCCGAGGCGTCTGCAGAGGGCCTCCAGCCGGGCATGTCGGTCGAACTGGGACGGACGATGTGTCCGGCTCTCCACATCGTTCCGCCGGACACGTCACGTGTGCAGGCTGCACATCGCGAGCTAGAACAACGAGTGTTTTCCTGTGCGCCGGCATGGGAATCGATCCGGCCCGGCTCGCTGTTTCTGGACTTCACAGGCACGACCCGGCTCTTCGGTCCGCCCATTGATACGGCGGCCCGCCTCGGACGGGAACTGACCCGTCAACAGGGGTGGAATAGCGTGATTGGATTGGCCGGCAGCAAGCTGGTGTCGCAGCTGGCGGCCGTCACATTAAAACGACCGCCACAAGTGCTCTGGATTCATCCCGGCTCGGAACCGCCGTTTCTGGCTCCCTTGCCGACGATGTTGCTTCCCGGCCTTTCCCGCACCTCGGCATCACTCGTCATGCAGCGGCTGGAGGATTTGAACCTTCGCACACTCGGTGCGATTGCCTCGATCTCGCTGACGCACCTGGAAGCTGTCTTCGGCGCGTCCGCCATACTCCTGCACAACTGGGCCTTGGGCATCGATCCTTCGCCGGTTCATCCGCCGGCCGCGCAGCCGATCATCGAGCGGACCATTTCCCTGGATCCGGACGAAGTGGAGGATCCCCTCCTGCTCGGACGGCTGTATGGACTGTTGGAAGTCCTCTGCGCCACGCTTCGACAACAACAGCGAGTCTGTCGACGTGTGCGACTTTCGATCCGGCATAGCGACCACGTCGAGCGCGCGACACAGGAGAGATTGTCGCATGGCACCTGCTGGGAAGCCGATCTTCAACCGGTCCTCCACCGTCTCTTCTACCGGTGTCTGCGCCGACGGGTGCGTCTGACACGCCTGACGCTGCAGGTCGATAGGTTGGAGTCGCCGGTCGAGCAATTGTCGCTTTTTGATGAACCAACACAGGTCCCACCGGCGCCACATCGGCTGTCTACGGCCCTGGATGTGATTCGAGCAAAATTCGGCGAGCACTCCCTGCGCTGGGGGAAAACCCTTCGATGACACCCCCCTTCGTCCATCTGCATGTCCATTCGGAGTATTCGGCCATGAGCGGCGTGTCATCGCTTGAAGCGCTGTGCCGCTCGGCCCGGTGCTGCGGGTTCCCCGCCCTGGCCCTGACCGATACGAACGGATTGTACAGCGCAATCAGATTTATCGAGGAGACAAAACAGCAGGGTCTTCGACCCATTCTCGGCGCCGAGTTGACGACCGCCGACCACCGGGCCATTTTATTGGTCAAGTCACCGGATGGATACGCCGCACTCTGTCAACTTTTGTCGGAACGACATGACGATCCTTCCTTCGATTTTCTCCGAGCCGTGTCATGTTTTCGCAACGGCCTGATCGTGGTGACCGACGATGAATCCGCCCTCCTGACGTGGGCGGCGGAATCCCCAGAAGATCTCTATGTGGAGTTGACGCCGGGGGCGGTGATGCACCGCACACTCTTGCTCAGCCGTCGTCTCGGCCTCCCCCCTGTCGCGACCAATCGTGTGTACTTTTCACGAACGGAGGAATTTTCGACGCACCGCCTGTTGCGAGCAATTGCCCTGAACACGACACTCTCGCGGCTGCCGGAAGACGTATGCGCCACACCCGCGCAATGGTTGATCTCCGGCGCCCGTATGGCCCTTCATTTTCCTCACGTCCCAGAGGCGCTCGAGAACACCGTTCGCATCGCCGAAGCCTGCCATAGCGATTGGCGTTTCGGCGAAACCATTTTCCCTGCCTTCCGCCGGATGAAGGATGAGGATGCCTTTGCCCTTCTCAAGGGAAAAACCTATGAGGGAGCCCTCCGACGTTATGGCAGCCTGTCACGTGAAGTCCGCGAACGGATCGACAAAGAATTGACCGTCATTCGGCAGAAACGTTTCGCCCATTACTTTCTCGTGGTGGAGGAAATCGTTCGTCAGGCGCCCCGTACGTGTGGTAGAGGCTCGGTCGCCGCTTCGATCGTCTCCTATTGCCTGCAAATCACGCATGTCGACCCGCTCAAACATCATTTGTTCTTCGAGCGGTTTCTTAATCCGGGCCGGAAAGATCCGCCGGACATCGACATCGATTTTCCGTGGGACGAACGGGATCCCATCCTCGAATGGGTATTTCGGCAATACGGCGAACGCCAGGCGGCCATGGTGGCGAATCAAAACAGTCTCGGCTTTCGCGCTGCGATCCGCGAAACGGCCAAGGTCTACGGAATCCCCGCCGCTGAAATCACAGCGGTCGCTGGACGAGTGACGCGGCAAAAAGATCTTCTTTATTTTGCCGAAGCGCCGACCAACGAACAATGGGTGAACCGCCTCTCGCGGGTGCTGAACCTCAAAACGCCGTGGCCTACCATCCTTGGACACGCGCTTCGCGTACAGAATCATTTTCGCCATCTTTCCATGCATTGCGGCGGCGTCGTGATCGTGCCAGACAACATCCGGCGTTATGTGCCGGTCGAGCGCACCGTGAAAGGCCTGCCCGTCATTCAATGGGAAAAAGATCAAACGGAGGAAGCCGGACTCGTCAAGATCGATCTGTTGGGAAACCGATCGTTGGCCGTCATTCGTGACGCCATCGCCGCCGTAGCCCGCCACACGGGCCGGCTCATCGACTATGCGAGTTGGGACCCCTTGGACGACAAGGCCACGCAGGAACTGATCAGACGCGGCGACACCATCGGCTGTTTTTACATCGAATCTCCGGCCACCAGACTCTTACTCAGGAAGCTCTGGAACGGCATGCCTTCGGAGCGCCTCGCCTCGGCCAACGTTTTCGAATATCTCGTCATGGTGTCTTCGTTGGTTCGGCCGGCCGCAATCACCTTTGTGAATGACTTCATCCGGCGCGCGCATGGACACTCGCATACGCCGCTCCATCCGTTGATGGAATCCATTCTGGAAGAAACCCATGGCATCATGGTGTATCAAGAGGACGTCACGAAAGTGGCCATGGCGCTCGCCGATTTTTCCCTCGAAGATGCGGATCAACTCCGGAAGGTGATCAGCAAAAAACACAAACATCGGCAACTGCGGGACTATTATCATCAGTTTTGCCGCGGCGCCGCCAACCACGGCGCCTCCCCCGCCATAATCCACAAGATCTGGACGATGATCATGAGCTTCGCCGGCTACAGTTTCTGCAAACCCCATTCGGCCAGCTATGCGCAAGTCTCATTCAAGTCCGCCTACCTTCGGGCGCATTATCCTGCGGAATTCATGGCAGCCGTTATCAGCAATGAAGGCGGCTTTTATTCGACCTTTGCATATCTCTCGGAAGCGCGGCGGATGGGGCTGGCGATTTTGCCGCCAGATGTGAATGCGAGTGATTGGGCCTACTCGGGCGAAGGAGACAGGCTGCGGATGGGCTTGATGCAAGTGAAGACCGTCCCAAAAGCGCTGGGCACAACGATTATAGTGGAGCGAAAACAGACAGGCCCCTATCGATCGTTTCAGGATTTTTTGCGCCGGGTGAACCCCGACCCCGCGCACGCCCGCGCGCTGGTCCGCGCCGGCTGCTGTGATTCTCTCTCAGGTGAACTGACGAGGCCGGCTTTGCTGTGGCGATTGTATGCGGGAACAGACGCCGACCCGCGCCCCCTGCCTGTGCCAGACGAGTATTCGACCGCTCAAAAACGAGCTCACGAGATGGAATCGTTCGGTTTTCTCGCCAGTCGCCATCCCTTGACGCTCTATCGCAAGCCAATCGAACGGCTCCGGCCGGTACCCGCCTCGCAGATGCATCGGTTCATCGGAAAGCATATCACGATGGCGGGATGGCTCATCACAGAGAAACCGGTTGAAACCAAACAGGGCCTGGCGATGGAATTCATCACACTCGAAGATCACACCGCCCTCTACGACGCCACACTCTTCCCCGATGTCTATCGACGTTGCAGCCATCTGCTTTCTTCGAACCGTGCCTATCTCGTACAGGGACTCGTCGAAGAGTCCTTCGGCGTGGTCACGCTCACGGTGCTCGATCTTCGCTGGCTGGATTCCGACGCGACGAACGACGAAGTGCCCGCAAGACCTCACCTGCAAGCATGGTATGATGACCCATGCAACGCCCTGTCCGATCCGCCCGCTCATTCATTCCCGCCCATCTGAGCATGGCGCAATTACGCGCGTCGGCAGCCGAATGCACCGGGTGCGACTTGTACAAACGCGCCACTCAGACCGTTTTTGGGGAGGGAACTGCCCACGCTTCAATCATGTTCGTCGGCGAGCAGCCAGGCGATCAAGAAGACCTGGCAGGCCATCCGTTTGTGGGCCCGGCGGGGAAAATGTTGGACAAAGCTCTCATTGAAGCCGGCATCGCCCGCCGAGACCTGTATGTCACAAATGCGGTGAAGCATTTTAAATGGGAACCGCAGGGCAAGCGTCGCAAGCACAAAAAACCGGCCGCCACAGAAATCGCCGCCTGCCGGCCATGGTTGGAAGCGGAGGTCGCGGTGGTAAGGCCGCGCGCCCTCGTCTGCCTTGGCGCAACAGCAGCCCAATCCGTGTTTGGCAAGGCGGTCCGACTCAATGACATGAGAGGACGACCATGGAATACCCCCCTTGCCGAAACGGTCTTTGTGACCGTCCATCCATCAGCCATTCTTCGGCATCCTGAAGCCGGGGAACGAGAGCGCGAATACGGACGCTTCGTTGAGGACCTCAGAAGCATCCAGAACCTGTTGCGGTCCAGAGCTGCTTAAACCAGACGATGCCGCTCAGACGACCTTCCCCTAAAAGCGGTCTTCTCATAATCGACATGGTAAATGAGTTCAGATTCGATGGGGCTGCCCAACTCTTCCCGGCTATCGAACAGACGGCCCGCCGCATTGCCGGTTTGAAACGGCGCATGAAAGAGGCCCGGTTGCCGGTCATATACGTCAACGATAATTTCGGCAAGTGGCAGTCCGACTTCAGAAAACTGGTAACTCGTTGCTTAGAGGAGTCGTGCCGAGGGACGCAGATTGCGCGGATTCTTCTCCCAGAGGACGACGATTACTTCGTGTTGAAACCCAGACATTCAGGCTTCTATGCCACGCCGCTCGAGTTGTTGCTTCGCTACCTCAAGCTGAGGCGAATCATCGTGACCGGCATAGCCGGCGACAATTGCGTGTTGTTTACCGCGGCTGACGCCTATATGCGCGAATTCGACGTGGCTGTGCCGTCCGACTGCGTCATCTCTCTCGATGCGAAGAGCAACCGAGCAGCGCTTGAGCACATGAGAGTGACGTTGAAGGCGGATGTCCGGCCTTCCAGGAAGATCCCCCTCGCACGAGCCGAGTAGCGATTATTTTTGTCCGGCAGAATGAGGCGGGTGACTCGTGAAGGCAGGCTTCATTCACACGTTGAAGCGGAAGTACACGATGTCGGCTTCTTGGATGATATACTCTTTCCCCTCCAGGCGGAACAAGCCTTTCTCTTTGACCTTGGCTTCAGATCCGCAGGCCAACAGATCATCATAGCGATAGACTTCGGCGCGGATAAAGCCACGCTCCATGTCCGAGTGAATCTTGCCGGCCGCCTGAGGGGCCTTTGTATTTTTCGGAATCGGCCAGGCGCGCGATTCAATCTCTCCCGCGGTGAAGAACGTGATGAGATTGAGCAGCGCGTAGGCTTCCCGGGTCAGGCGGACGAGCCCGGACTCCGTCAGACCCATCTCCCGCAGGAACTCACCCCTCTCCTCGTCTGGTAAAGAAGAAAGCTCGGCTTCAAGCTGTCCGCAGATCGTCACCAGGCGGGCCCCGCGCCTTTCAGCAAAGTCTCGGACGGTCTTGACCATCGCGTCATCGGCACGCTGACCTTCCGACACGTTGGCCACAAATAGGACCGGCTTGGCAGCCAGCAGCTGGCACTCATTCAGAATCAGCCGTTCCTCAGCTGTGTAGCTCAGATTGCCGAGCCACTCTCCTTTATCGAGGAGACCCATCAGGCGTGCAAGAAACTCGACTTCGAAGGCTGCTTTCTTATCGCCGGCGCGCACCTTTTTCTCTGTTTTTTGCTTGCGCCGATCGAGCGTTTCCAGATCCGCCAGCATCAGCTCGGTCTCAATGACACCGACGTCTCTCAGGGGATTGACGCTGCCGCTCACGTGCACGACATCGCTTCCTTGAAAACAGCGCACGACATGCAACAGGGCATCCACTTCCCTGATGTGACCTAGAAATTGATTGCCGAGTCCTTCTCCTTTGCTCGCGCCTTCGACCAACCCGGCAATATCCCGGACCTCCAGCGTGCTATGAGTGGTCTTTTTTGATTTAAAAATGTCCGTCAGGGTGCCCAGTCGCGAATCCGGCACTAGTGCAATCCCCGTATTGGGATCGACTGTTGCAAACGGATAATTGGCGGCGAGTGCGCCGCCTGCGGTCAGGGCATTGAAGACGGTGGTCTTCCCGACATTGGGCAGTCCGATCATGCCGCAACAGAGACTCATGGATTCAGCGGTGATACGTGATGAGTGAAGTGTGATGAGCAAGAAGCGTTCGGCGGAACACACTCATCACTGATCACCTGTCACTGACCACTGTCCTCCTCTCGTTCTCGAACGTTAAATTGATTCATCGCAACCTCCGTGCCACGGTGAATCAGGACCTCCAGTGCATCGACTGCCCTTTCGAGGCAGGGTTCGATGACCTCCATTTCGTCCTTCGTGATCGCCTCCAAAACGTAGTCCGCGGAGTCTTGCCCTGGGGCTGGCCTCCCGATGCCGATTTTGACCCTGACAAACTGAGCGGTTCCCAGCGTTTCGATCACCGACTTGATGCCGTTATGGCCACCATGGCCGCCAGCCTGTTTGATGCGCAGGCGTCCGGGCTCCAAATCCAGATCGTCGTGGACGAGAATCAGATCGTCGGTGGTGAGCTGGAACTCGCGGAGGAGGCCCTTCAGCGGCGGGCCGGTGACGTTCATGAAATCGAGCGTACCGGCCAGTTCGATCAGCTGCGAGCCCTGCCGAACGGATGCTCGCTGAGCCGTGCCGCGCCTGACAAGACGAGCCGCCCATCGCGCCGCAGCCCGCTCGACAACCCACATGCCGGCGTTGTGACGGGTCTGGGCATAGGTCGCGCCAGGGTTGCCCAGTCCTACGATGAGGCGCAACGTTACTTCTTCTTCTCGGCTTCTTTCTTTTCGGCTTTCGGCGCCGCAGGGGCAGCAGCGCCTTCTTTTTTCTCGCCTGCCTTGGCCTCCGCACCAGCTGCGGGAGCAGCCGCACCCGCTGCTCCAGGAGCTGCCGCGACTTCGGCCCCTTCTGCCGCTGCCTTGCCCTTGACCACAACTTCCGGTTCCTTGGCCCCCTCGGGCCCGGCGGCTTGGCTGGTCAGCAATGCTTCGAGTTTGGCATCGGACATCGGCACCGCCACGCTCACAACCATTTGATCAGGATCGTCGAGGAAGCGAACTCCCTCGATTTTTGCCATCTCCTTAAGGTGGATGCCCTGCCCGATGACGAACCCCGAGGCGTCGACCTCAATATGATCCGGCAACGCGCCCGGCAAACATTCCACGTGCAGTTCCCGCGTATTGTAGTGCAGAATACCGCCTTCCTTGACCCCTACCGGCGTACCGCCGATCACATGGACCGGCACCTTCACGCGAATCGGCTTGTCCATCGAAATTTCGAAGAGATCGGCGTGGAGGACCTGCCCCTCGACCGGATCCACCTGAAAATCGCGCAGCAACGCTGTGCGTTTAGGCTTAGCCTTGGCTCCGTTGACTGTCAACGCGATCAAGGCCGTACTCCCGGCTTGTGACTTTAAAATCTTGGTCAACGGTTCGGGTTCTATCGTCAGCAACAGGCACTCACCCTGACCATACAGCACCCCCGGAACCTTTCCGCTCCGGCGAAGTTGCCGTGCTGCGCCCTTGCCGGACTTTTCTCTCACCGTCACTGACAAATCGAATCTCATGGTACTCCTCCGTCCCTCTCTCTGAACAATGTCTAGGAGCTAGGCAAACAGCGAACTGACCGATTCATCGGCATGGATGCGGCGGATAGCCTCGCCGAGCAGTGGCGCAACTGACAATTGGTGAATTTTCGGGCACCCGCGCTGCTTGTCCAGTAATGGAATGGTATTGGTTGTGATGACTTGGGTCAGGCATGACTGCTGAAGCCGCTCAAGGGCGGGTCCGGAGAGCACGGCATGCGTGCAGGCGGTCCACACCTCCCGCGCACCCTTGTCCGCACAGGCCTGAGCGCCCTGCACAATCGTCCCCGCCGTATCGATCATGTCATCGAGCAGGAGCGCGCTCTTCCCCTTGATATCTCCGATGATATTCATGATCTGAGTCTGGTTCGGGCCTTCTCGCCGTTTGTCGATGATGGCCAGGTTCGCCTGCAGCCGCTTGGCAAACGCACGAGCCCGTTCCACGCCGCCCGCGTCTGGAGACACAATCACCAAGTCACTGATCTTCTTCTTCGTGATGTAATCCAAGAGCACCGGCAACGCATAGAGATGGTCCACCGGCACGTTGAAGAAACCCTGGATTTGTCCGGCATGCAGATCCATGGTCAGCACCCTGTCGGCCCCGGCGGTCGTAATGAGATCGGCCACGAGCTTCGCCGTGATGGGCACGCGCGGCTGATCCTTCCGATCCTGCCTGGCATACCCGAAATACGGCATGACGGCCGTGATGCGGTAGGCCGAGGAGCGTTTCAAGGCATCGATCATAATGAGCAATTCCATGAGAGAATCGTTCACTGGGCAGCAGGTCGATTGCACGACGTAGACGTCCGCCCCACGCACGTTTTCTTCAATCTTGATGCGGATTTCTCCGTCGCTGAACGACGACACCGTCGCTTCCCCGAGCTTGGCGCCGAGATAAACGCAGATTTCATGGGCGAGGGCGAGATTCGCGTTGCCAGAGAAAATCATCAATTCTCTGCTCATCGATCCCTCGACTCAATCCCCGTGCCTGGAACAGGAAGTGCTGCTCGTTATGTGGTTCGTCTCGACGGCGGGCGTCGGTAGGCGTCGTCTCGAACCCGCCACCCTGATTCGCTGCGCGCTGTTGAGGAAGCCAACTAAGGGACTGAACTCTAACGGAAATCAGGGAAGCTTGTCAACCGAGCCGCCACCATGGTCAGGCAGCGATCACGAGGTCCGTGGCGGCTCCGAACAGGTTGGAACTACAAAAACAGTGAGCTCTTTGTCCTGCGCCAATTGGGCCCCAGCGAAGCGAGCTGTGGATTCCATCTCGAAGAGGCCGAACACCGTCGCGCCGCTACCGGAGAGGAGCGCCAGTCGAGCGCCCAAGTCCAGCAGCGTGCGCTTGATCTGCCGAAGAAGCGGATGCCTCGCAAATACCGGCGTTTCAAAATCATTCTCGGCTGTGGCTACCACCTGATTCCAAGTCATCAGATCGCTTCGGTCCATCTCCTTCTGAACCGTCGAGAGGGGCCGCACTCCCGGTCTTGTGGCGGCCAACTCCTGATATGCCCATTTGGTCTCGATTCCAAAAGCGGGCTTGACCAGGACCATCCAGCGCCTGCCTTCGAGGGTGATCGATTTCACCGTGTCGCCGCGGCCAGAGACGATTGCTGAGGGCGCAAAAAGGAAGAAGGCCACATCGCTACCGAGCACCTGACCGACTTCACCCATCTGTGGCGCCGACCATCCGAGCTTCAACAACTGATTGAGACCAAGGATTGTTGCTGCTGCATCACTGCTGCCTCCGCCGAGTCCAGCGCCCATCGGGATCCGCTTGCTGAGCTCAATCTCAACCCCAACAGGCAATTGCGCATGATCAAACACCGCCGCAGCCGCCTTCCAGACAAGATTCGTATGGTCGACAGACAGCCCTGTGTTATCGCAGGCCAGTCTGATTCCCTTCTGCGATGATGTCGCGCGGATCTTGACCTCGTCTTCGAGGGCCACGGTGTGCATGATCGACCAGAGATTGTGATACCCGTCGGGGCGTCGATCTAAAATGCGAAGAATCAAATTAACTTTGGCAGGGGCGTGAACGGTGATTGAAGCGCCTGGAGGGGGGAAGGCTGACGGACCTTTAGTCACGACCTCCTTTTATAGCATACTTCTCCAACCGATAACGGAAAGACCTCGTGTTGAGTTTCAGCAGGCGAGCCGCCTTTTTCTTGACCCATTTCGAACGTTCCAACGCCCTCATCAGGAGATCCTTTTCAATGCCGTTGATCAGACCTTCAAGATCGAGGCCGTCTTCCGGAAGATCCGTTGGCACGCCTTGCGACTGCTGAGGTGTGACCGCGTGATGCAACCACCCACGGACATCCGTGTCGGTGACTGAGGGACCCGTTGAAAAGGCGACCACCCGCTCGATCAAATTTTCCAGCTCGCGCACGTTGCCTCGCCATTCGTGCCCCAGAAGGACATGCATCGCCTCCGGCGTCAACGTCGGAGCTGCCTTCCCGCTTTCTTGAGCGAATTTCTCGAGAAAGTGCGTCACAAGCAGCGGTATATCGCCCGCGCGAAGTCGAAGCGGCGGGAGGCGAATCGGGATGACATCCAGCCGATAGTAGAGATCTTCTCTGAACGATCCGTCGGCGACCGCTTTCTCGAGATCGCGGTTCGTCGCGGCAATGACACGGACATCGACTTTCATGTCTTGATTGCCGCCCACACGCCGAAATTCGCGCTCCTGAATGACGCGCAGCAACTTCACTTGGATGGCCGGCGTGGTGTCGCCGATCTCGTCCAAGAAAATTGTCCCGCCGTTGGCGATCTCGAACAACCCCGCTTTGTTTGCGACGGCGCCGGTGAAGGAGCCCTTCATATGGCCGAAGAGTTCGCTTTCGAGTAACGTTTCAGGAACGGCGCTGCAATTGACGGCCACAAAGGGCATCGGGCTTCGGGCGCTGTTGTAGTGGATGGCCCGGGCGACCAATTCCTTTCCCGTCCCGCTCTCACCGCAGATCAGCACGTTGCTTTTCGAATCAGCCACCTTACGGACCACGTCGAAGACCTTTTGCATGGCTTCACTCTGCCCGACGATCTGCGCAAACGATGACTGGCTGGCGATTTCACGCTTGAGCAGCATGTTTTCCGTCGACAGCCGGCGTTTTTCGAGGGCATTGCGGATGATGAGCTGAACTTCGTCCACCTGAAAGGGCTTGGTGAGATAGTCGTAGGCGCCTTGCTTCATCGCCTCGACGGCCGAATCGGCGGTGCCAAAGGCAGTCACCACCAAGACCACGGTATCCGGTGACAATGATTTCACCGCTTTGAGGACGTCCATTCCGTCCGCTTTGGGCATGCGTAGGTCGGTAATCACGAGATCGTAGATTTCTTTATTGACCTGGCCGATCGCTTGCTCCCCATCGGAGGCTTCCGTCACCTCGTACCCCGCCCGCTTGAGCATGATGCTCATGACTTCTCGCAGGCTTTTCTCGTCATCAACGACTAAGATCTTTTCCACGGTGTTCGCCCCTCATGCCATAACCGCACGCCGTCGTCCCCCGAACGGGGCAAGCACACGACGAAGCGGGTTCCCGCCTGTGGCTGGCTTTCCACTTTGATCCAGCCGCCGTGCAGATCGACGATGCGATGCACGGCTGCGAGCCCTAAGCCAGAGCCTTCTCTTTTAGTCGTGAAAAACGGCAGAAAGATCTTGTCCAAATTCTCGGAGGCGATGCCTTCTCCTGTGTCGTGAAAGGCGATTTCGACGACGTCGCCTTTGCGCCCTCCAGCATCGATGCGACGGCACCCGGTCGTAATGGTGAGCTTCCCGCCGTCCGGCATGGCATCAAAGGCGTTCGTGGCCAGGTTCCAAAACACTTGCCGCATCTGGTTTTGGTCCACTTGGGCCAAGAGGGAACCACCCGCCAATGATGTCGCGATCGCGATCCGTTTTCTGTTCCGCGCTTCATGTTGTACTAGATCCAGCGTCTCGGCAAGAATTTTGTTTATATTGTGCTCCGCTAAATCGAGCGCCGGCGGCCTGGCATACTGGAGAAATTCGGTGATGATGGCGTCGAGCCTCGTCGCTTCACGGATGGCAATATCCATCAGCCGTCGATCAGTGGCGTCAGGAATCGCTTCCTTGCGCAACATCTGCATGGCGCCGGCCAATGCGCCCAAGGGATTCCGGATTTCGTGCGCCATGCCGGCCGACATCTCACCCAGATTGGCCAGCCATTCCTTGCGGCGCATTTCTTCTTCGAGGTCCCGGATTTGGGTCAGATCCTTGAAGACGCCGACCAATCCGTGCGGCTTTTCTTGCTCGTGCAGAGGCGAGACGGTCATGCCGAGCACGAGCCGGTTTCCGTTGGCTCCTTTGCACTCTACTTCGAACCGTGTCATGCCGGGCGGGTCGCCGGACGGGCCTTCATCGGAAGACTGGTTCGGATGCCAGTTGAAGATTTCGCGCCAGGACCGTCCGAGGACTTGCCCCAGCGAATACCCCGTGACTTCCTGGGCGGCAGGATTGAACGAGGTAATGGCGCCCGTCGCGTCGGCTGTGAACACGCCGCTGCTGATGCTTCGGACGATGTTTTCGTGAAAAGCCTGGAGGCGGTTCAATCCCTGTTCCTTCTCACGCAGGGACTGATCGGCCCGATAGAGCTGGTCTGCCAGCGTTCCCCCTAACAAACCGACAACAAGCAGGGCCAAGGCATACACGCCAAAAGTCTGAAGGAACGCTGCGCTGACGTGGCTGATCTGGCCGGACCAGCTTGGACCCAGTCCGTACAGCTGCGCATTGGTGACCACGCCAAACACAATAATGCACGTGCAGGCAGCGAACAGTCCGACCCGGCGCTGCGGAATCAAGCTGGCAACGGCCACGGTGATGACATAGAGCACCGCAAAGGGGCTTTCGACACCGCCGGTGCGTGCGACCAGGATGGTTTCGAGCAGAAAATCGATGCCGACTTGTATCCAGAAAAACGCCGTGAGGGCGGAGGGGCTCTTGAGAACGCGAAGGAGCAGCGCAGAGGGAATCGTGAGGACGTAGGTCAGGACGATGAGCGCATAGAAGGTGTCCACACGCTCACCGGCCGCTTCAAAGGCCAGAGACACGCCGAGCATCAGGGTGACGAGGGTCACCCGCAGCCCCATCAACCAATGAAGCCTAGCACGCAACGCATCCATGAGTTGTGGCGCTCAAAAGATGCCCACCCATCCGGGTGAGGCATTGCAGGAGCCCGGCGACGGGCACGGCAACAGCCTAGCCAATCGCGGATGCCATTTTGAAAATGGGCAGATACATGGCGATGACAATGAACCCGATGACGACGCCAAGAAATACCATCATCATCGGCTCTAGCAGCGACGTCAGAGAGGCGACGGCTTGGTCGACTTCATCCTCATAGAAGTCGGCGATCTTTCCCAGCATGGCATCCAACGCGCCAGTGGATTCTCCGACGGCAATCATGTGGGTGACCATCTTGGGAAACACCTGACTCTGGGTCAGAGGCTCGGCGATAGTTTTACCCCCGCTGATACTGACCCGGGCATTTAACAGGGCTTCTTCAATGACCTTGTTGCCGGACGTTTTCGCACAGATGGACAAACCGTCCAATAACGGGACACCGCTTGAGAGCAGCGTCCCAAGCGTGCGCGTGAACTTCGCTACGGAGGCTTTCCGAATGAGATCGCCGAAGACCGGGGTCTTCAGCAGGAATTTGTCGATGGCCATTCTTCCCTTGGGCGTGGCGTAGTATTTTTTGACTCCCATGACCGCGCCCACCATGAGGCCGGCTCCGATGTACCACAACGACTGAAAGGCGTTGCTGATGTCGATCACGAGTTGCGTGGGGCCAGGCAAGCCGACCTTGCCGCCTGAGAGCTCATCGAACATCTTCGCAAAAATCGGAATGACGAAAATCATCAGGACGGTGATCACGATGCCGGCCACGCCGAGAATTGCCGAGGGGTAGATCATCGCAGATTTGATCTGACCTTTGAGCTTCATCGCTTTCTCAATGTGCTTGGCCAGACGAGTGAGAATGGTATCAAGCAGACCGCCGACTTCGCCGGCGTGCACCATGTTCACATAGAGGTCATCGAAGACTTTGGGATGCTTTCGCAGCGCGTCTGAAAAAGTCGAACCGGCTTCTACCTGCCCTCTCACGTCACCGACAGTTTCGCGCAGCACCTTGTTTTCAGATTGAGTCGAGAGAATCTCGAGACATTGCACGAGCGGCAGGCCGGCGTTGATCATGGTGCCGAATTGCCTTGTAAAGACGACAAGGTCCTTGTCGGTCAGCCCGGTGCCGAAGCTGAATTTCAGCCCGCCGCCGCTTTTCTCCTCCAGACTAGTGACGACGACGGCCTGCTTGCGGAGTTGGTCGACCGCCTCGTCTTTACTCTTGGCGGTCAGTTCGCCTTTTTTTACCGCGCCGGATCGTGTCCGCCCAACATACGCAAATGTCGCCATAGATCACTCTTCCCCTTCGAGGCTCCGCTCAATGGCTGGTTTTCTCGGCGGAAATACCTACCTGGCGAGTCTACTGGCGACCTGAAAACGTGTCCAACAAATTCACAATTGACGCGGGTCGAAGTCGGCGGGAAACATGGGGCTCGTTCAGGTCGGTGACGACCCGACAGACCGATAGCCACGATACAGGTAGTGGCAGCCGGAAGAGACCGTAGCCGCTACCATGGCGATCAGGAGCGGGCTGAGCAGTGACAAATCCATTTGGCGGGAGCTCAGAAAAATCACGAGCAGGACGTAGGAGAGTTGCAGAAACGTCGCGCCTTTTCCCAGAAAGGTTGGGGCGATGTTGATATTCGATCCGGTAAACTGGGCAACCGCGGTCCCCAGCAACAGCATCACATCCCGGCTCACCACGACGATGGTCACCCATGAGGGAATGAGATGGATCGCTGACAGGGTGATGAAGCCGGACGTCAGGAGCAGCTTATCAGCCAGCGGGTCGAGAAAGGCGCCCAGAGGTGTCCGCTGATTGGCGGCTCGCGCAATAGTCCCATCCAGTGCATCGGTCACCCCGGCTAGCAGTAACACTCCCATCGCAGCATCGAACCGCTCGTAAACCAATAAGCCTACATAGACCGGAATCAATAAAATACGGAGGATGGTCAGGCTGTTGGGGATATTCATGCCGTCTTGGACAGATGCGGCACCGCGATGAGCACGGAATAATAGGGATGACCCGCAATGAAGTCAACGGCTTGCAGTCCGTTCCCGATGTGCCTATACTGCGCTCTCCGCGTGGTACAGGGAGGGGTCGATGAATGCTTTGGCGTCGCTGTTCAAAAGAGACGGACTCGTCGAGAAGCATCAATTGGAAGGAGTCGATCCGAGCGACCGGTATTTCAACCGGGCCGTTCTCGTCAATCGCACACCATCCGGCTACGCGGCTAAAGTCATGTATGAGGCCCTGACCGTGGAAGGGCAATCGCATCCAACGATCGCCGCCGCCGTCGCCGAACTGGTCCAAAAGCTTCAGGCGTTTGGCTTCACCCGGCTCAGAAGCCGGGCCAATTTCAAAGGCAGCAAATACCTCGCCGAAAAAGAAACCTGGATAGAATATCCCGACCAATCCTGACGCTACGCACGCGCCAATTCCCGATAGACGAGATCATGGATCATCGGCCGGAAGGCTCGTATCGTGTCATTCTTTCGACTTGGATGGACGCGGTTGGTCAGCAGCACCACCTCCAGCCTCCGCTGGGGATCGATCCAGAGCGACGTGCCGGTAAATCCAAGATGACCGAACGCCTCCGGAGAACAATGCGTCCCGGAGGAAGATGGGACGCTCGGCGTGTCCCAACCCAAAGCCCAACTCGACCGCGGAGTCTGTGATTGCCTGGTCGTGAACTGCCGAACAAGCTCCCGGTCAAGAAGGGATCGGTCTCCATGGTAGGAAGCGAGCCACGCACCGGAGACCGCCAGGACGGCTTCCGCAGTGCCGAACAAGCCGGCATGGCCGGCCACACCGCCCATTGCCGCCGCATTCTCATCGTGCACTTCTCCTTTCAACAGGCGTTTTCTCCACTCATCCCATTCCGTCGGCGCGATCATGACGCCCGGTTGATTGACCGAAGAAGGAGATGTGGACGCCGCACGGCTGAAGAAGAGCGGTCGTGCGCCAAGCGGGTGCGCCACCGCCTGTGCGAAATACTCATCCAGCAACAGACCGCTTGCCCGCTCAACCGCAAACCCCAGCAGGATGAATCCGAGATCGCTGTACAGGGTTTGCTCTCCGATTCTAGATACGAGCGGTTCATCTTTGATGAGGCGCAGGACTGCCTGCCGCACGACGCTCGGCTCCGCGCGGCCCCATGCCAGGCCTTCAACAACCAGCCGTTCATACAGAGGGCGCCATCCGGGCAGCCCGGACCGATGGGTCAGCAGATCGCGAAGAGTCGCTGAGCCGATAGGCGTCCCCTTCAGCTCGATGAGTATGTTTCCCACAGCGACATCGAGCTGGAGTTTTCCCGCTTGTACTAACAAGAGAACAGACGTGGCGGTGGCAAGCGGTTTCGTCAACGATGCCAAATCATAGACCGTTGACGCTTGCACGGGAACGGAAGCGGGTTCCAAAGAAAGTGTTCCCGCGGCTACGAGCACCCGAACATCGCCATCCGATCTCGCCGCCAACACCCCCCCGGGAAAGACGCCGTCCTGCACGGCTCGATCCATGGCGGCTTGGATGGCGCCCGTATCAATCATTTGGAAACAGCGCCATGTAAGGGAATCGGTGGATCACGCCTACAGCCGGCATAGGCAGCGGCAGTTAATGAGGATAGGCAGAGAGGCAAGGTCCGACATCTGCCTACAATGCGGGACTCGACTCTCCTTCCAGCTTGTGCTCAGAGTGGGTTGCCCCATCATGGAAGGCCTCTTGCTCCTCAACTTCAAGCATGCGCTCGAACGTGCGCAACGTGGCGCGCAACCGTTCCACCATTAATAGCCGTTGCTTCTGGAGTGTCGAGAGATCGCGCTGGGTATTGGAAAGTTCCACACGAGCTTGACGGATCATCTCACCCGCCTTCAGCTCAGCTTCCTTGATCACGAGTTCTGATTCACGCTGGGCACTGCGCTTCACATCCTCGGCAAGCGACTGGGCGGAAACGAGCGTATTGGACAGCGTCGCCTCGGTGCGTTTCAGTTCCATCAATTGCTGCTCGAGAAAAACAATTTTCTCGCGCTGCACCGCACTTTCGCGATTTAACTCTTCGACCGTCTCAGCGATCTCTTCCAGGAAGCGATTGACTTCTTCCTTGTCGTAGCCTCGGAAGCCGGTCTTGAACACCATTTGTTGGATGTCCAGCGGTGTGATTTTCATGGCGTCCCCCTTCAAGTCAATTCATCTGATGTGCGAGATCGCTCAGCGTTTTGACGACAGCAATCTGCAGAAAACTGATGATGAGAATGGCAATGATCGGCGAGAGATCGATGCCCATTCTCCATCCGATCCACCGGCGAATCGGCGCGAGCACCGGCTCCGTGACTCGTTCCAGGAACTGCACAATCGGATTCCAAGGATCGGGATTGACCCATGAGATCAGGGCCCGGGCAATGATGACCCACATGTACAGCCACAAGACGGTATCGAGGACCGTGGCCAATCCCTGCAGCATATTACTCATCACAAACATCAGCGCGAAAGCTCCTGTGAGCGCTTGGTGGCTGCTTCGACGGCCCCCATGAGTGTAGCACGGAACCGACCCTCTTCAAGCCGATGCAGGCCTGCGATCGTGGTGCCGCCGGGCGACGCAACACGGTCCTTGAGCTTTGCCGGATGGTCGCCTGACTCTAGCACCATTTTCGCGGCGCCCAAGACGGTTTGCGCCGCCAGGACTTCCGCCGTCTGACGGGGCAGTCCCATCTTCACGCCACCGTCGGCCAGCGCCTCGATCGCTTGAAAGACGTAGGCGGGTCCGCTGCCGCTGAGTCCGGTCACCGCATCCATGAGACGCTCCTCGATAGGGATCACCCGGCCCACCGCTTGGAAGACCGCGCGGGCGATCTCCTTGTCCTCTTCGGCGAGCGCGCCGGTCCATGCCAGCGCGGTGATGCCTTCCCTCACCAGTGCGGGCATGTTCGGCATGGCACGGATGACGCGCCTTGCACCAGGCGCCCGGTTCATCATGGCCTGAATCGTCACGCCCGCTGCGATCGAGATGACAAGCACGCGGTGCAGATCTCCACCGATTTCTTCGAGCACGGGCGCCAAGACTTGCGGTTTCACCGCCAGTATCACGACGTCCGCCCAGGCCACAGCCTGACGGTTGTCCGATCCGACGCGCACCGCATACTGGCTTTTCAATCGATCGCACCGGGCGTGAACCGGGTCGGTCGCCCATAGGAATTCTGGGGAGCACACGTCCCCTGCAAGCAGGCCGCCGATGATCGCCTCGGCCATTTGGCCACCCCCAACGAACGCGATCTTCTTCGTCAATGCACTAGCCACGTCGCCCTCCAAAAATCGCAGTTCCCAGACGAATCAGAGTGGCCCCCTCCTGGATGGCCACCATATAATCGTTCGACATGCCCATAGAAAGCTCCGTCAACTGTACTCCAGGGATTCCCCGCTGCGTCAATCGCGCCGCCAGTTCCCGAAGACGGCGAAAATGCGGCCGCGATTGCTCTGCATCACGGACAGGCGGAGGAATGGCCATCAGCCCTTGAATCGTCACATGGTTCAGCGAGGCCAACCCTGGGAGCGCCTCCTCGACCTCGTCCGCCAGGAACCCGGCTTTGCTCTGTTCCGCCCCGAGATTGACTTCCAGCAATATCTTTTGACGAAGCCCTGCGGCAGCAGCCCGTTGATCGATCTCTGAAGCCAATTCGAGGCTGTCAACGGAATGAATCAGTTCGAAGACTCCGACCACCGCGCGAACTTTCCGCCGTTGAAGCTGGCCGATGAAGTGCCAGACGATACGCTCTTGCTTCAACGCGGCGATCTTGGGAAGCGCTTCTTGCAGGCGGTTCTCACCGGCAATTTGCACCCCTGCGGTGATGGCTTCGCGAATGCGGTCAACCGTGACGGCCTTGGTTGCCGCCACCAACCGCACTCCATTTTTCTCCCGCTCGGACTCCTGCGTCGCGCGGCGGATTTGATCGAACACGAATGCGACACGATCCTTGACTGAGTCACCGGCATCCATCTTCACCCGCACCAACGCCCCGTCCCCCCGCGAATCGCATATTGTACCCAAAGCTCGGGAGGCGCGGCTAGCGGCGAGACACCAAGGTGATCCCATTCAGCATCGTCCCGTTGACCCGTCCCTCTCGACGGTACGAATAAAAGAGAGCAGGATGACAGATCGTGCAGACATTGACGACAGTGATCTGTTCCGGAGGAATACCGGTCTCCACGGTCTGCCGTCGCACGAGGGATTTCAAATCCAAGCGCGCTTTCGTGCCATGGTCTTCACGAAGCAGCGAAGACCAGTCCGGCCTGCCACCGCGGAGCGGTTCGAGCACGGCCTGATCGACCTCATAGCAACAAGGCCCGGCCGACGGGCCGATGCTCACCCGGAGATCGCCTGCCCGAATCGCAAACCTCGCAACCATCAATTCGATCGTCTTGGGCACGATGCCGGCCAATGCCCCGCGCCAGCCCGCATGGACTGCCGCGACGGCCTTGCGTCGCCGATCGTAGATGAGCACAGGCACACAATCGGCCGTTCGCACGACCACCGTCACTCCCGGCTGATCGGTGACCAACGCGTCCCATCCACCTTCGAAACGATCCGCTTCTGTGACAGGTCGATCGACGATCAGAGCGTCTGTCCCGTGCACCTGCTTCACCGACAGCATCCAGCTCCGGTTCCGGACATCGGAAGCCGGCACACCGGTTTCATAGGCGACCGGAGCATGATGTCTGGTGCCGAAGAAATGCCTCACGCCCTCGCGCGTCGACCCGAATGCAGGCACGGTAATGACCGCTGCCGTCATAGCATCCTTTCGCCTGCCTGCCGAATTAGTCGGTTTGCTTTCTCAAGAACGTCGGCACGTCCCACTCGTCGTCGGCAATGACCGCCAGGCGTTGCATCGACTCGCGCTGATCACCCATCCGTCGCAAGTAGGTCGGCCGGTCCAGGTCCTTGTGCGGCCGGTCGGCTACCGCCGCTCCGACGGCGTTCATGCCCGGCTGGGCAGCCCGACCCGTTCGAGCCGCCGCGCCCACCGGCGTGGGTTGATCGTCCCGCTCGAAACCGGTGGCGATGACGGTGACGACGAGATCGTCACCCATGTCAGGATTGATGACCTGCCCCACGATAATATTGGCTTCGGGGTCCGCCGCCTGCTGGATAATGGAAGCCGCCTCTTCAATCTCATGCAATGACATGTTCGGACCGCCCGTGATGTTGAGCAGCACACCGCGCGCGCCTTCAACGCTCCCCTCTTCGAGCAACGGGCTGCAGATAGCTTTTTGCGCAGCCTCGATTGCACGATTGGTCCCCCGCGAGACGCCCATGCCCATCACGGCCCGGCCCGTGTGGGACATCACGGTGCGCACGTCCGCGAAGTCCACGTTGACATGTCCTGTGGTCGTAATCACATCCGCGATGCCTTGAATCGCCTGGCGCAACACGTCGTCGGCGACTTTGAAGGCCTCGAGCAACGGCGTGGCCTTGTCCACGATGCCGAGCAAGCGCTGATTGGGAATCACCAGTAGCGTATCCACATGCCGCCTGAGATCCCGGATCCCTTCGTCGGCATGGGTCATGCGCCGATGCCCCTCATATGAAAACGGTTTGGTGACCACTCCCACTGTCAGAATCCCCAGTTCGCGTGCAATGCTTGCCACGATCGGCGCCGCGCCGGTTCCAGTGCCGCCTCCCATCCCCGCTGTGACGAAAACCATGTCGGCGCCTTCGAGGCATTCCCGGATTTGATCCTTGCTTTCCAGCGCCGATTCCTTTCCGATTTCCGGCTTCGCTCCCGCTCCCAATCCCCTCGTTCGCTCAGGGCCAAGTTGGACCTTGTACGCCGCGCGAGAGCGATCCAAGGCCTGCAAGTCCGTGTTCGCCGCGATGAGATCAACGCGGGCCAGGCCCGACGTGATCATCGTGTTGACGGCATTGCATCCCGCGCCACCCACACCGATGACTTTGATGCGGACGGGCGACAGACAATCTTCTTGGAATGAGAACATCAGGACACCTCCCTTGGCGCGAAGCCGTGCCGCGCGCCGGTTAAGTTAGAAAAACTCAAACATCCAGGACTTCATTCGATCCAACATTCGGCCGATAGGCCTCCCGCTTCTGAGTCCGGCAGCGGCGGTTTCCTCCGTATGACGCCGAGCATGAAGCAGCAATCCGACTCCAGTCGCATGCATGGGATTACTGACGATGTCCCGGAGACCGCCGATGCCGCTGGGTACTCCTCTGCGGGCTGGAAGGTTGAGGACGTGCTCAGCCGCGTCCGGCATCCCTTGGAGCAATGATGTGCCTCCGGTAACGACGACTCCGGCTCCCAACATGCCTTCATAGCCGGCGCGGGTAATCTCCCGCCGAACCAGCTCGAACATCTCTTCCACTCGCGGTTCCAGAATTTCGGCAATGTCGCGCCGAGAAAACGTTCGTGCGGGACGATCCCCCACCGACGGAACCTCGACGGTCTCGTGGCCCTGCACCAGGTCGGTCCTGGTCACGCCATGCTGAACTTTGATTTTTTCCGCTTCCGTCTGCGAGGTCAGCAACCCGATCGCGAGATCTTTCGTCAAATTCTGGCCGCCGATCGGCAGAACGGCCGAATGCCGGATGCTTCCGTCCAGATAGATGGCCAAGTCGGTGGTGCCGCCTCCCAGGTCCACCATCGCCACACCGAGATCGCGTTCCTCCTGGCTAAGGACCGCCTCGCTGGAGGCGAGGGGCTGCAAGATAATGTCGACCACGTCGAGGCCGGCGCGATTGACGCTCTTGATGATGTTCTGGGCGGAGGTGACGGCGCCGGTAATCACGTGCACGTTCACTTCGAGGCGGTTGCCTGAGAGGCCCAACGGCTCCCTGACTCCCTCCTGTCCGTCCACCATGAACTCCCGGGGCAGAACATGGAGAATGCGGCGTTCATGAGGGATGACGGCGAGCGTTCTGGCACTTTCGATGGCCCGATGGATGTCGTCGCGGGTCACCTCGGATTTTTTGAGCGCCACGACCCCTTTGCAATTCTCGGCTGAGATGTGACTGCCGGCGATTCCGGTGTAGACGGAATTGATCTGCACCGCTGCCATCAACTCCGCTTCTTCGACCGCCTTCTTGATCGATTCGACTGTGCTCTCGATATCGACGACCACGCCTTTGCGAAGACCCCGAGACGGGCTTGAGCCTACGCCGATGATGTTCAGCGCCCCTTCCTCCGTGACCTCCGACACGATGGCGCAGATCTTTGTGGTGCCGATATCCAACCCGACGAGAATTTGTTCTCGTTTCGCCACCGCCTCACCCCCTTTCCCGGACGATCACCCGGCTGTCGTATCGCAGATCCACCTCCTGCCCTTCGTGCTTTCGGCCGTCGAACGCAGGCATCCTGAACGCCGCTTTGACTGTCATGAATCGCTCCCATTGCTCCTTGAGCGCATCGCTTCCAAAGTGAAATCGAACGCCCCTGGCCGATATGACGAGATTCGCGGGGTGGTGAAGATCGATCTCAATACGGCCGTCCAGGGTTTCAGCCATGGATTTGGCCAACTCGATCGAGGATTGAACCCGCTGCTTTATTCGGAGATCGCCTTGCATGAGGAGTTTGCCGTCCACGCCCAGCAACAAAGGCAAGGTCGTCTGGTCTTGGATGCCGAGGCGGGACAGCACAACGCCTTCCTCATCGATCAAGAGCTGTTCCGAACCGATCCGTGCGATGGCCGCTGGTTTCCTTTCCACAATCGTCACTCGCAGGGCATGCAGCGGCAACCGTTCCACCATCGCTTCTTTGATCCATGGATGGCTCCGCACCCGCTCCGCAAGATAAGCCAGACCGACTTGGTGCTGGGCCAATCCTTTTCTGAGCGCCAGACGGTCGAGCACTTCCTGTTTGCTCACCTGGTGCATCCCTTCGACGGAGACGTCTCGGATCTCAAGGCCCCGTTGAAGAAGCGGACCCAGCTGATGCATCAACAGCACTGCCGTCCAGCACACCACAGTCGCCAGGATCAGCCATCCAGAGAGACGCAACAGGCTGCGGCATCGCGCCGCCAGTTGTGATCGATGGGTATGCAGTCTTCGTTCCCTGGACTGGACCGCGCGCACTCCCTTCCACTGGTTACTGCGATAGCCGACCGCTTTTGCAGGTCGGCGGCGAAATGGATTTCTCATGCGGCCTGCCCCGTATTTCGCATTCTGGCCACCGCGGATTCGAGAATTCGCTCGGTCAGTTCCTCATAGTCGATGCCCGCCTGAGCGGCCGCCATCGGCAAGAGGCTCGTCTCCGTCATGCCCGGAACCGTATTGATCTCGAGCACGTAGGGACGTCCGCGTGGAGTGATGCGAAAATCCACTCGGGCAGCCCCGGCGCACCCCAAGACCTCATAGGTCCGAAGGGCAAGATGCCGAATCAGCTTCGTAATGGCGGACGAGAGTGGCGCCGGGCACAAATAGCGCGTCTTCCCCTTTTCGTACTTCGCAGAGAAGTCGTAGAAACCGCCGGGAGCCACAATCTCGACGGCCGGGAGAACCAGAGGGACCTCGTCCTTCCGGCCCAGCAGGGAGACGGTGACCTCATGACCCGGAATGTAGGCTTCGACCAACGCGTCACGATCGTATTGATGAGCCAACGCCAACGCCTGGTCCCATTGAGCCGGTTTCTTCACGATGGTGATGCCGATGGTTGATCCTTCGGATGCCGGCTTCACCACGACCGGCCACCGGAGCTTGGCTGACCGCAAAGCCTGCGCACGTGACATCTTTTCGCCCCGCTTGATGACGAGGCCTGCAGGTACAGGAATCCCGTGAGCCGCGAGGACCGTTTTCGTGGTGACCTTGTGGATGCCGACCGCACTCGTCTGAACACCGGATCCGGTGTAGGGGATACCCAGTGTTTCCAGAAAACCTTGAATGGAGCCGTCTTCTCCGCCGGGTCCGTGCAATGCCAGAAATGCGACAGCGATCTTCTGGTCCTGCAAATCCCGGCTCAACGTCGGCCCGACATCGATGGTGACCGCATCATATCCACGCCGGCACAGCGCCCGATGCACCGCAGCGCCAGTGCGCAATGATACGTCGCGCTCGGAGGACTGTCCGCCCATCAGCACGCCGATTCGGGCCTGAGTCAGCAACGGTCTCCCTGTCATCCTGCTACGCCTCACCGACGATCTTGAGCTCGAGGTCCAGCCGGACGCCGGCCTTTTGCTTGATCATCCGTCGGATTTTTTGAATCAAGGCGATCACGTCGGCGGCACTGGCATGTCCGCGATTGACGATGAAATTTCCATGCTTGGTCGAGACTTCGGCATCGCCGATGCGCATACCCTTCAATCCGGCAGCCTCGAGCATCCGGCCGGCGGAGTCCTGAGGGGGATTCTTGAACACGCAACCGGCACTCGGCATCGCCAGCGGCTGACTGTCCTTCCGATAATGGAGGTAGTCTTTGACAACTCGGGCAATCTCCGCCCGCACGCCTGGCCGCAACTGAAGCCAGACACCGACTACGATGCCTTTCGGAAGGCAGGCGCGCCGATATTGAAACGTGATCGACGTCCCCGGCAGATCACGAACCTCACCGTTCATGGTGACGAGGCGCACGCCCTTCACTGCCTCCTTCATTTCACCGAGCCGCGTCCCGGCATTCATGACCAGACATCCTCCGACCGTTCCCGGAATGCCGGCCGCCCATTCCAAGCCGGCCAGTGACCGGCGTATGGCGTGTCCAATCAACGTCGGCATCCCGACGCCTCCTTCGGCATACAGCACAGCGCCGGCTTCCTCACGAATCGCGCGGAGCTTCGAGAGATTGACCACGATGCCGCGGATTCCCCCGTCCCTGATGAGCAGATTCGTTCCCCCGACCACAAACAGCGGAACTCTTGCGGCTCGAGCCTGCACGACCAGCCGGCGGACATCGTCCACGTCTGCCGGTTCCACGAGCGCATCCGCAGGCCCACCGATCTTGAAGGAGGTGTAGGCTCGCAATGCAGCACCGAACGTAACCTTGCCGCGGAGCCCTGCCACGGCGTTTTCCAAGCGCTTTCTATCAAATTGCAATCGGGCACGCGTGTCACCCGTTCGGCGTTTCCCAGCCTTCATTGCCTCATGTGCCTGGCGCAAGCTTCGCGAGCAATGCTGGTCCTGTCTTCCAAATGTCCCCCGCGCCCAAGGTCATCACCAGGTCGCCGGCTTTCAATTGAGGGAACACCTCTTCGACCAGGCGGTCCTTGTGTTCGACGAAGGTGACCGGCGGATGACCTGCAGCGCGAATCGCTTCCACTACCTTGACACCGGACACCCCCGGAATCGGCGATTCGCCGGCCGCGTAGATCTCGGTCAGAAAGAGATGATCCGCATCGCGAAAGGCTGTGGAAAATTCCTCGAGCAGATCCCTTGTTCTCGTGTATCGGTGAGGCTGAAACAGCACGATCAGCCGCCGGTCGGGCCAGCCTTGTTTAGCTGCCGCCAAGGTTGCCCTGATTTCCGTGGGATGGTGGCCATAGTCGTCGACAACCATGATGCCGTTTGTTTCCCCGCGAAAATGAAACCGCCGTTCCACGCCTGTGAAGGCCGCCAGCGCCTTGCGAATCAGATCCACCGGCACATCCAGTTCCACGCCGATGGCAATTGCCGCCAGAGCGTTCGACACGTTATGGATACCGGGGACAGACAGCCTGAAGGGACCCAGATTCCGCGTGCGGAAGAAGGCGCGAAACTCCGAGCCGCCCTGCTTTGCCACGATTTCTGTCGCCCGAAAATCCGGAGTCACCCCGTCGGGCTCAGACAGGCCGTACGTGTAGTATCGCTTCACGATCTTGGGGAACAGCGCCCGAAGCCGGTCATCATCGGCGCAAAGCACCGCCAGGCCGTAGAATGGCACCTTGTTGATGAATTCCAGGAAGCTTTCATAGATACGATCCATGCTGCCGTAATGATCCAAGTGTTCGCGATCGAGATTGGTCACGGCGACGATTGTCGGAGACAGTCGCAAGAACGACCCATCGCTCTCGTCGGCTTCCGCCACCAGCAGTTCTCCCCGTCCCAAACGGGCATGGCTTCCCAGAGCATTCACTTTGCCGCCGATCACCATCGTAGGATCCAATCCGCCTTGGGCCAGAATATTCGCAACCATCGACGTCGTCGTGGTCTTTCCATGCGCGCCGGCAATTGCCACACCGAATTTCAACCGCATCAACTCGGCCAACATTTCTGCACGAGGGATCACGGGGATCTGTTTGGCCTTTGCGGCAAGCACTTCGGGGTTTTGAGTCGACACGGCCGAAGAAATGACCACCACCTGCGCCTCTCCAATATTCGTGTCTTGGTGACCGATGAAGATGCGGCCTCCCAACTCCTCCAGCCGACGAGTCGTATCGGAGGCATGCAGATCGGAGCCGCTGACTTTGTAGCCGAGTGTCAGCAGCACCTCGGCAATCCCGCTCATGCCGGCGCCGCCGATGCCGACCAGATGAATGTGTTGAGTCTTGCGAAACATCGATGTACGCCTCAGTCCTGCAGCCGGCTGTGTTGGGGTGACGCCGTTGCGTTGCCCGGCGCCATCAGATCCCTGCTGCTCCAAGAGAATGGTTGACATCATGCTGGTCTCCTATGAGTGCATAGCATTCACGAACGATCGCCTCGGCCGCGTCCATTCGTCTCAAGCTCAAACTTGCAGCGCCCATTGCTCGTATCTTTTCAGGCGCATCGAGCATGCCCGTCAGGACTTGCACCAATCTCCCTCCGCTTAATTGGGCCTGGGGGATGACGACGGCCGCGCCGGCGTCTTCCATGACTTTGGCGTTCTTTGCCTGGTGGTCATAGATGGCGGTCGGCAACGGAATCAGGATGGCCGGCTTGCCGCAGGCCGTCAGTTCCGCGACCGTCATCGCTCCGGCCCGGGCGACGACCAGATCCGCGGCGTTGATCGCCGCCGGCATGTCATAGACATATGGAACCACGTCGACAGAAACCCCGGCTCGATCGTACGCCTCCTTGACACGCGCATGATCCTTTTCCCCCGTCTGATGCATGACGGTGATCCCGGGACGTTGCCTCAGTAGCGCCGGTAGCCCTTCGACGACGGCGCTATTGATGGCTGTGGCTCCTTGGCTTCCGCCGAACACTAGTACATGATGACGGCCCGCTGACTTCTGGGCCGAGGGAGCAGAGGTTTGCGCCAGGAAGTCTTTTCGGATGGGCGTGCCGACGACACGAACCTTGTCCCGGTTGAACGATCCGGCCGCGGAGGAAAATGCCAAGAACACGCGCTGGACGAAGGGACCCACCGCTTTATTGGCAAGCCCGGGATGAGCATTCGGTTCCAGGATGACTCGTGGAACCCTTGTCAACGCGGCCGCTATGACCAACATCGGACTGGTATAGCCTCCAACGCCGATCACCAGACCGGGGCCTCTCTCTCGCAGGATCCTCCGGCATTGCCAGAGACCGACGGGCATGGCGCACAACCCTCTGATGACGTCGACGACTCCTCTGCCCATGACCGGTTTCGCGTGAATCAAGGCCAACTCAAATCCCTCGTGTGCCAGGACTTTAGACTCGAGGCCTCGTGTCGTGCCGACAAACAGGACTTTGGTCGTCGGGTCTCGCCGCAGAAACTCCCGCGCCAGCGCGATCGCCGGATACAAATGCCCCCCGGTTCCTCCCGCTGCAATGACGATCGTCATCAGTGATCCGGCTCACCACGTCCGCCTTTGGATGCGCCCCCATGGCGATCTCGTGAAATGCTCAACAGCATCCCGACGCCCACGAAGCTCACGACCAGGGACGAGCCGCCATAGCTGACGAAGGGCAGCGTCAACCCCTTGGTAGGCAACAAACCGGTGACCACCGCGGCGTTGACGAGCGCCTGGATGCCGATCAGAAGCGTAATGCCAAGGCCGAGGTACTTGCCGAACGGCATCCGTGCGCGCGAGGCAATCTGAAACCCTCGCCAGACAAACAGGGCAAACAGAACAATCACGGAGGCCGTGCCGGCCAAACCGAGTTCCTCCCCTATGAGCGCCAGTACGAAATCGGTGTGGGCTTCCGGAAGAAAGAACAATTTCTGCTTGCCCTCTCCCAATCCCCCTCCAAATGGGCCGCCACTGCCGAACGCGAGAAACGACTGCGTAATCTGAAATCCCGCATCTGCTGCGTCTTTCCAGGGGGCAAGAAACGTCATGAGCCGCTGACGACGGTAGCTGGAACCGAGAACGAGGATGAGGACCACGGGAATCGCGCAGAGTCCAAGCCCCAGAAGATGATGAATCCGCCCCCCGCCCAAAAACAGCAGACACACGGTCACCAAACCCATGACGACGACGGTGCCAAGATCCGGCTCGAGCAACACGAGCCCGCTGAGCACGCCGACGACGATCAACACGGGCAGAAGGCCGGTTCGAAACGAGGTGAGCTTGTCCGCCTTCTTGGCCAGGTAGGCGGCGAGGTAGATGACGAGGACGAGCTTGACCATCTCGGCCGGTTGAATCGAAATGAGGCCCCATCTCAACCACCGCCGCGCGCCCTTCGCGGCGACTCCCAACGAGGGGACCAGCACCATCACGAGCAGTACCACCATGCCGATGAGGATGGGAATCGAAAGCCTCTTCCACAGCTGATAGTCGATGCGCGACGTGAGATGCATCAGCAACACACCGAATCCCAGCCAGGCGATCTGTCGTTTCAGGAAAAACTCGGGGTCTTGAAACCGATTCCCGGCGACGATGGCGCTGGCGCTGAAGACCATCACCAACCCCATCAACGCGAGCGTCAACGCCACGAAGAGCAGCACATGGTCCATCGCCACCCGTGAGGGACCCGAGCGTTGCCCGCTCGTTGGCCATGGCAACGACAAGGTTCCTGCGGATCGTGAGGCCATTGCTCAGCAACACTCCTCCTGGAACGACGACCCTATTCCGGCAACGACTGCACCGCCGATTTAAATTGACGCCCACGGTCCTGATAATCCCGGAACATGTCGAAGCTTGCGCAGGCCGGCGACATCAACACGACATCGCCGGCTGCCGCCTCGCGAGCTGCCCACTCAACTGCTTCCCGCAAGGACTTCGCTTCACTCATGGCCGTTGCCCCAGCCCAGGCCGCTTTCAACAAGGGCGCCGCTTCTCCGATCAAAATGGCGTGCTTCACGCGATGTCGGACCATCTCCGTCAGGCGGGAAAAATCCCCGCCCTTGTCCCGGCCACCCGCAATCAGCCAAATCGGACGATCAATTCCCTCCAGGGCCTTCAAGGTCGCATCGACGTTCGTCCCTTTGGAATCGTTCACAAAACGAACCCCGCGCCGCTCTCTGACCAACTCCAATGCATGCTCGAGCCCGGGAAACGTGGTGACGACGCGGCGAATCGTGTCCGGCGGACAGCCCCAGAGCACGGCATAGGTTGCTGCGGCCATGACATTTTCGACGTTGTGATGACCGAGGATTCTCAGCTCGGTCTTGTGGCAGATTTCCTGGCGCCTGCCGGCGACGGTCGTGACAATCTGATCGCCATCGAGGTAGGTGCCTCCGTCGAAGCCGCGCCCGACTTCCTGTCGTCTGGAGAAGCCGAGCCTCTTGGCACGCACCGTGTTCGGCAAGGTCGCCACTCGAGGGTCATCAAGATTGAAGAGCGCAAAGTCTTCGCCGGTCTGGTTTTCAAAAATCCGGCGTTTAGCAGCGAGGTATTCGTCGATTGAGTCATACCGATCTTGATGATCCACAGTCACATTCAGAATCGCCGCCATCCAAGGCCGAAAACGATCAATCGTTTCCAATTGGAAGCTGGAGACCTCCACCGCGAGGTAATCGTAGGGCTCCGGATTCCCCTGCTTTTTTGCTTGCAGCGCCATCCAGGCAGCTTCGCTGAGCGCTGTCCCCAGATTGCCGCCGACGAAAGCCCGTTTCCCCTGCTCGGCCAGCATCTTTCCAATCAAGGTCACCGTCGTGCTTTTGCCATTGGTGCCGGTCACCGCGAGAATGGGAGCGGATAGGAACCGGGAAGCCAGCTCAAGTTCGCTGATCACCTTCACCCCGCGCCGCCGCACGCGCTCCAGGGCCTCGAGGCGATAGGGGACGCCCGGACTGATGACCACCAGATCGGCATGCTCGAGCGAGCGCTCATACTCCGTTCCCACAGACACCCGAATCCCTGTGCGGTCGACGGTCTTGAGCACGGCGGACAACTCGTCCTCGCCTTTTCGGTCGGCCACCGTCACGCGGGCGCCAGCTTCTTTTAGCAAGTGACAGGCGGCAATCCCGCTTCGTGCGAGTCCCAGCACCGTGACTTGCGCGCCAGACAACTCCACTTCATCGACCTCCACCATATCCATCACCGCAGCTTCAAGGTGCTAAGGCTCAAAAGAGCCAGAAGAATCGCAATGATCCACAGCCGCACGACAACCTTGGGCTCTTCCCAGCCCTTCATTTCAAAATGATGATGGATGGGTGCCATCAGAAAAATCCGCTTCCCACGGGACTTGAACGAAGCCACCTGGAAGATGACCGAGACTGCTTCGATGACGAACACACCGCCGACCATCAGAAGCAACAGTTCGTGCTTGCTGATGACGGCCACCGTGCCCAGGGCTGCGCCGAGCGGCAGCGAACCGACATCCCCCATGAATACGGACGCAGGATAGGTGTTGAACCAGAGAAACCCAAGACTCGCGCCCAGAATCGAGGCGGTGAACACGGCGATCTCTCCGGCGCCTTCGATGTGTGGGATGAGCAGGTAATCCGACATGATCCGATGGCCGGCAACGTACGCCACTATCGTATAGGCGAGCGCGGCAATCATGATGGGTCCGATCGCCAGCCCATCGAGACCGTCCGTCAAGTTGACGGCATTAGAACTGCCCACGATGACCAAAACCACGAAAACCACATAGAACCACCCAAGATCCGGCGTGAAATTTTTAAAAAACGGTACGTTCAGCTTCGTCGAATAGCTGGAAAGGGAATAGAGGGCGAGGGCGATCAGCAGAGCGACGGCGATCTGAGCGGTGAATTTTTGGGTGGGAGATAGTCCCTTGGACCGAGCTTTGATGAATTTCAGGTAATCGTCCGCAAATCCAATGGCACCGAACCCAAGCGTGGCAATGATGACCAGCCACACGTATGGTTTTGTGAGGTCCGCCCACAACAGCGTCGAAAGCAATACGGCAAAGATGATGAGCAGCCCTCCCATCGTCGGCGTCCCGCTTTTTGCGAGGTGATGCTTGGGGCCGTCGTCACGGATTTGCTGGCCGAGCTTGATCTCCTGCAACTTCCTGATGAGCCATGGCGTGAGCACGAACGCAATCAGGAAGGCCGTCACGGCAGCATAGATGATGCGAAAACTCAGATATCGGAAGACGTTGAGGAACCCGTATTCCGTATGGAGGGGATACAACCAGTTGTACAGCATGCTGGCCTTCGGTCTTTAATCTCTCGCGTCGCTACGATGCCTGCTTCGTGACGGCTTTCATTCCGGTCAATCCCTGCACGATTTGTTCCATCCGCATGCCGCGTGAGGCCTTGACGAGAACGACGTCTCCGCGGCGGACAGACTTCTTGAGAACGTCGGCAGCCGCCGCCGCATCGGCTACTTCGACGATGGCCTGATGCGACATCCCCGCCTGTTTGGCGCCTGCGGCGATCTCTCTTCCTAAATCTCCACACACGACCAACCGGGAAAGTGGCAGTCCGGCCACAAACCGTCCGATCTCGCGGTGCATGTGTTGGGCTTCTCGTCCAAGCTCCAACATGTCTCCGAGGACCGCCACTCGTTCACGAGCCGGAGTCCATTCGCCCAGGAGCTGCAAGGCCGCTTTCATGGAAGCCGGGTTGGCGTTGTAACAGTCGTTGATGATCTGCACGCCATGATGAGTGAGGACCTGCGATCGCATGGCAGCCGGGCGGAATTTCGCCAAGCCATCCGCGATCATATTGCCGGGCAGATTCAGCGAGAACCCAACGGCTGCCGCGGCCAACGCATTTGTGACATTGTGCGTACCGGGCACCTTGATGACGACGGCAGTGGATCGGCTCTTGCCGGGAAGCAGCAGCTCGAAGGTGGTGCCCTTACGGGCATCGGAGGCGACACGAATTGCACGAACGTGTGCCTTCTCGGACAATCCGAACGAGACGACACTGCAGCGCGCACGGGCCGCGAGATAGTCAAAGTAGGGGTCGTCCGCATTCAAGACCGCCGTCCCGTCCGGCGGGAGCATATCCAGCAGCTCGGCCTTCGCCTGCGCCGAGCCCTCCATGCCGCCGAAAAATTCCAAATGATCAGGGCCGATGTTGGTAATGAGACCGACGTTCGGATGGACGATTTCACAGAGGCGCGTAGTCTGTCCCCGATGGTCGACGCCCATTTCGATCACAGCCGCCTGGTGCCTGGCGGTGAGCCGGAACAGTGTGTGGGGAACGCCGATGCGGTTGTTGTAGTTCCCTTCCGTCTTCAGGGTCCGCCAGCGTTGAGCCAGGACGCTCGCCACCATATCCTTTGTCGTGGTTTTGCCGTTGCTCCCTGTGACGGCGACGACCGGAATCGCAAAACGGCTCCGATGATGCGTCGCCAGTTGCTGATAAGCGAAGAGAGGATCTTCGACGCCGAAAAGAAACGGCTCGTGCCGGCTGTCGATGGCTTTGGCGTGCTTGCTATCCCACCGATAACTGTCATGGACGATGGCGCCGGTCGCTCCCTTGGCCAGCACGTCCGGGACAAATTGATGGCCGTCGAACCGTTCTCCTCGCAGCGCCACAAAGAGATCGCCACGGCGGATCGACCGCGAGTCGGTGCTGATGCCCCGGATGCGACGCTTTACGGATGGCGAAGGATCGCCGGCGAGCACCTTGACGCTGATAACTTCACGCAGTTCAGCCACCGTAAAGAGCGCCATGCCCTCCTCGCCTCGCTCTGAGCTCCCTCCCGGATGCACAGTCACGCGCAATTCCTCAACTGCTGGATTGCCTCGCGCGCTACTTCCCGATCGTCGAAGTGCACTTTCTTCGTACCCAGAATCTGGTAATCTTCATGCCCTTTGCCCGCAATCAGAACGATGTCACCCGCTCGAGCCAGGCGCACGGCCGCCACAATGGCTTCCCGCCGGTCGGCAATGAGGTGGTATTCAACCTGAGGATGGGCCTGCAGCGCTTCACGGACACCGGCTTCCACTTCCGTGAGGATAGCCTGCGGATCTTCTGTTCGCGGGTTGTCGGAGGTCAGGACGACCACATCACTATATTCGACGGCAGCACGGCCCATCTTCGGACGCTTGCCGCGATCCCGATCCCCCCCGCAGCCGAAGACCGTGATGATCCGGTGTGTCTTCACAGTGTGCGCGGCAGTTAGCAAGCGCACCAGCGCGTCTTCGGTATGGGCATAATCGACCACGACCGTAAAATCCTGACCGGCGGACACGCGCTCAAAGCGGCCCGGCACATTGGTCAACGCGGCCACCGCTTCCCGCACCTGATCACAGGTCGCTCCCAGGTGTAATGCGACGCCGATGGCCCCAAGCAGGTTGTACACGTTGTGTTCGCCGACGAGCCGACTTTCGACCGGAAAGACCCCGGCTGGTGTCGCAGCGGTAAAGGTAGAGCCGTTCATGGAAAGATGCAGCTTCTCCGCCTGCAAATCAGCCCGGCCTTTTAGCGCAAATCCCCACACCGGCACCCGACAGGCGGCGCGTACCTGGGCACCTCGAGGATCATCCATATTGATGATGGCGCGTTGACCCGTTTTCTTCCCCTGGCCGAGCGATGTAAACAGCCGCAGCTTTGCTTGGAAGTACTCTTCCATCGTCCGATGATAATCGAGGTGATCCTGTGTAAGATTCGTGAAGACCGCGACGTCATAGTCGCACCCGGCTGTCCGGTCCATCGCGAGGGCATGCGATGACACCTCCATGACGACGCTGTCCATGTGGGCATGACTCATCTTTGCCAGCAGCCCTTGCAATTCGAGGGCGCCAGGGGTCGTGTGAGAAGCCGGGGTCGAATCGGCTCCGATTTGATAGGCGACCGTTCCGATCAAGCCGACCTGACGGGCCGTGCCTTCCAATAGGGATTTGCAGAGATATGTAGTGGTGGTCTTGCCGTTGGTCCCGGTCACACCAATCATGGTCAACCGCGCCGAGGGATCACCATGGAATCGGCTCCCGATCAAACCCAGGGCTTTGCGTGAATCCGCAACCTTCACAAAAGGAAGCGATCCCCGCTCAACGGATTCCTGTCCGACAATTGCGGCCGCTCCCGCTTCAATGGCCTGAGCCACGTACCGGTGGCCGTCGACACGCTCGCCTTTCACGGCGACAAACAGGCTGCCCGAGGCCACAGCCCTCGAATCGTCGGTCACCGAGGTGACCGGTTGGTCCAAGACGCCATGGCGTTCGACAATCGCCACTTGGCCGTTGAGCGCCGCGATCAACTGCATGACCGTCATCGATCGGGAATCCATCGTCGGTTCGACTATCGCACTGCCATGGCAATCTTTACTTGATCATCCCGGGGCACGCCCATGTATGTCAGCGCCTGCTCGCCGACCCGACGAAAGACAGGGGCTGCCACGACCCCACCCCACGCTTCACCCTGCGGTTCATCGATCACCACGATCATCGCGAGCCGTGGACTGTCAGCCGGCACGAAGCCGACGAAGGACCCGATCGACAGTGCGCTGGAGTAGGCTCCGGTGCGCGGATCAACCTTTTGTGCTGTTCCGGTTTTGCCGGCAACACGAAACCCTGGAATGGCCGCTTTCGTTCCCGTCCCACTGGTGACGACACCTTCCAGAATGGTCGTCAGGGTTCGCGCCGTCGCGGGAGACACCACGCGGCGCCTGACATGAGGAAGGATTTCCTTCACGGGCTGACCCTTTTGGTCTCTGACGTCGGAGACAACATGAGGCCTCATGAGGACACCGTCATTGGCGATCGCCGCCACGGCCGAGAGCATCTGCAGGGGGGTCACCCCCACTTCCTGACCCATTGAAATCGATGCCAGCGAGCGACGGCCCCACTCTCGGGGTGACTTCAGTAATCCTCCGACTTCTCCCGGGAGGTCGATGTCCGTGCGTTGGCCAAATCCAAAGGCCTGCAAGTAGCGATACAGCCGTTGCTCTCCCAGCAGCATGCCGGTTTTTGCCGCTCCGATGTTGCTCGACTTTTGGATCATTTGCGCAAACGTCATCCATCCGAGCTTTTCATGGTCATGGATGGTCGTGTTGGCCACTGTCATCCGGCCGTTCTCCCCAAACAGCATTGAGCCCGGCATCATGACTCGTTCCTCGAGCGCGGCAGCTGCCACCACGACCTTCATGGTCGAGCCCGGTTCGTAGGTGTCCGTCAGCGCCCGATTCCGCCAGCGGTCCGCCGTAAGGGTCGCAACGGCATTGGGGTCGAATCGCGGGCTTACCGCCATCGCGAGAATTGCGCCGCTTTGGGGCTCCATCACAATGATAGCGCCGGATTTCGCGCGGGCATGGTCGACGGCTTCCTCCAATTCCTTTTCGGCGATGTACTGGATCACCTCGTCGATCGTTAATGTGAGGGTATGTCCTGCGGAGGGGGCCTGTTCGCGAAGCCCTTTGGGAAATACCGTCCGACCCAACGCATCGCGTTGAAGAATCGTCAGTCGCTTTTCCCCATGCAACTGCGATTCGTACCGGCGCTCTAATCCTTCAAGCCCGATTCCGTCCATCCCCACAAACCCCAGCACATGGGCGAGTAGCGGGCCCTTCGGATAAAACCTACGTCCCTCCATCACCATGCCGATGCCGTCAATCGACAACTGTTCCAACCTGCGCCCCTGCTCCGGCTCGACCTTTCGTGCCAGCCACACAAAATGCTTGTCCTGACGAAGCTTCTTTTCGATTTCCTCGCGGCGGAGACGCAGCACAGGCGAAAGTGATCTGGCGGCATTTCCTGGGTTGTCGAGCGATGTCGGGACGCCGAAAATGGAAGGTACTTCCACGTTCATCGCCAACACCTTCCCGTGACGATCAGTCACTGTCCCTCTGGCTCCTTCAAGGAGCACGCTTTTTTGATGCTGCCGATCCGCTCGAGCTGTGAGTTCCGCCGCTTGCAACACCTGAAGGTTGACCAGCCGGAATAATATGACGCCGAATCCGGCCAGGAGCACCAGCAGCAGAAAGTAGCGACGGCCGCGAGACGGACCCATGACTACTTCGCACCTCCCGACGCCGGCATCGTTCGAGCAATCCGCAACTGCTCCGTCGGCGGTGTTGCCAGGAGCGGCATGTCTGGTTGTGGATGGATGATGAAGACCTGTCCCTGCTGCGGCGGAAACAGCCCCAATTTATCCGTCGCCACTCTGGCTATCCGTTCGGGAGCCGTGAGTGCAGAAAACTTGACCTGCAGCTGATCACGCTCCCGTTCGAGCAGCGTCTTCTGTGCTTTCAGGCGCTCAATGGAATATCCCAACCGCACGACATCAACCCGCTCCCAGACGAAGACAAATACGAGACACATGCCCGCGACGACGGCAACCGCTTTCATGCGTGTCCCTCCTTGGCGATCCGCTGGATGACTCGCAGTTTGGCGCTTCGGGATCTGGGGTTACGGTCCATCTCCTCGTCGGATGGAACCTGCGGTCGTTTCGTCAAGATCTCCAGCTCACTCCCGCTCCGAGCCGAAAGCGCTTTGAAGGTCTGTTTCACAATGCGATCCTCGAGGGAATGGAACGAGATGACGCACAGGCGCGCCCCAGGCGCCAATATATCGGCTGCATCGCGGAGCGACGCTTCCAAATGCTCGAGTTCTTGATTGACGGCGATGCGCAGCGCCTGGAATGTTCTCGTCGCGCAATGGATCCGGTTGCGTCGATAATGAATGGGCACCGCCGACTCGACCAACGAAGCCAGCTGATGAGTGGTGGTCAATGCCTGGTGGCGGCGGGCGCCCACGATGGCCCGGGCAATGCGACGCGAATACCGTTCTTCACCCAAGCGGTAGATCATGTCCGCCAGATCCGCTTCGTCGAGCCCATTTACAATATCAGCCGCTGTCCGGCCGCTGCCTTGGTCCATTCGCATGTCGAGCGGCCCCTCGAACCGGAAGCTGAAGCCACGGGATGGTTCATCAAACTGAGGCGAAGACACACCCAGATCAAACAACACGCCGTGAACCCGGGAGATGCCTCGTTCCGCCAGAATCGCCTTCAGATCCATAAAATGCGCCTTGATGAGAATTCCCCGGTCGCCGAAGGACTGTAGGGACTGCCGACCGGCGTTGATGGCGTCGGCATCGCGGTCAATACCCACGACAATTCCGGTTGGTTGACTGGCCAGAAGGATTTCTCTTGCATGCCCACAATATCCCACCGTGCAATCAACATAGATGCCCCCTGAGTGCGGTCGTAGCCACGACAGCACTTCGGACGGCATAACGGGCAAGTGCGCAGGACTATTACTGTTCTTATTGGACCCAAATTCACCCACAATCTCCCACGCCACGGCGGAGTATACTCCTCGTTAAGACATTGTCAATAAAATATTCATGTACTTACAAGTTTATTAGAGCAGTCGAAAATGCCTCATTTGTAGCCCTAACAGTCCTGCCCTTTTTCACCGCAATGGAGGTCCAGAACGACACGAAAGCGGCCCATTAGGAGATTGTGATAGACGGGATGGAAGCAAAGAATCTGCTCAGATATTGAATGCAGGCCCGAAGAAAACTGTCATTCGTTATGACTGCAGTCTTTGACCAGTGCAGAGGGAGAGTTTTCTTATTTCAGGGGTACAACTTGTACAGCATCCTGGGAAATGGAATCGTTTCACGTACGTGCTCGAGACCGCAGATCCAGGCAACGGCGCGTTCAATACCCATCCCAAAGCCGGCATGCGGAACTGAACCAAATTGGCGGAGATCCAAGTACCATTTGAACGCATCTTCGGGAAGTTGATGTTCCTTTAGGCGCGCACGCAGCAACTGCAGATCGTGAATACGCTGTCCGCCACCTATAATCTCTCCATAGCCTTCAGGGGCTAAGACATCCATGCAAAGTGCAAGGTCAGGCCGTGCCTGATCCGGTTGCATGTAGAAGGCCTTGAGCGCAGCCGGATAGCGATGAACGATGACCGGTCGATCGAATTCTTGGGAGATGATGGTTTCTTCGTCCCCTCCAAAATCATCTCCAAGCTGAGTGGGATTGTTTCTCTTCCGCAATACTTCGATTGCCTCTTCATACGTCAGACGCGGGAACGGAGGTTTGATAGCTTCAAGTTTGGCCACGTCGCGCTCCAACACAGAAAGCTCGCGTCGTCTCGTTTCAAGGACTCGCTGGACGACATAAGTCAAAAACTGTTCCGCCAGTTCCATCATATCCGCGAGCTGGGCAAAGGCTACTTCCGGTTCCACCATCCAAAATTCCATCAAATGCCGGCGCGTCTTTGATTTCTCAGCGCGAAACGTCGGGCCAAAACAATAGACCTTCCCGAATGCCGCCGCGGTGGCCTCGCTATAGAGTTGGCCGCTTTGCGTCAGATACGCCGTTTCATCAAAGTACTGCGTCTGAAACAACGTCGTCGTGCCTTCACACGCGTTGGGAGTAAAAATCGGTGCATCGACAAGGATGAATCCCCGCTCGTCGAAGAAGTTCCGACAGGCGCGAATGATCTCGTGGCGAATACGCAGAATGGCATGCTGTCGGTGTGAGCGTAGCCACAGATGCCGGTGTTCCATCAGGAAACCCACGCCATGTTCTTTGGGCTGAATCGGGAAGGGTTGGGCAATCTGAAGCGCTTCGATGCGACTGACGTCTAGTTCGTAGCCTCCTGGCGCGCGATCGTCTCGTCGCAATTGCCCGGTGAGGACCAACGAGGATTCCTGTGTCAAACTGGCAGAGACCGCAAACTGGTCGTCTCCGACCGCTTTCTTACTCACCACCGCCTGCAGGTCGCCGGTGCCATCGCGCACGGTCAAGAAATGGAGTTTCCCGCTGTCACGCCGGCTTCGCAGCCATCCCCGTATGGTCACTTCTTGTCCAACATGCTGTCCGGCGGCATCAATAGTTATCAGCGCCATCAAGACATCCCCCTGCGACCTCAACCGATTGAGCCTAGCGGATTGTCACTCACCGTTCAAGAACACGAAGTTGCAGGTTTGTTGACATGGTGCCCCAGTGAGATAACAATCAAGCTATGGAGAACCACACGCCGCTACGCTGGGAAGTGCTGATCATCTTTTTGGCTGGTGTCGTCGGCGGCGGCGCTTTGTCAGGCCTCACAGCCTGGGCGGCATCCACCATCTATTATTGTCCTGATCGACACGGCGACCAGCAGTATTCGGCGCAGCCAGGCCCCGGCTGCCTGCCGCTCGTGGACAAGACACAGGACATGCCGAAAGGCACGCCCCAACGGCATTTTCAGGTGGAAAATCTCGAGCAGGACGTCTCGGCGTTCCTGGTCCGTTATCAGAAATTTCTCGAGTGCTGCAAGACCGATCTGAACGAACTGCGCGAGGTCGAGCTAATGGCCGACGAGCTCAACCAATTGCTGGCTTCTACGCAGGCAAACCTGTCAAACTATTCCCTCGCATCGAGAGGAATCATGTTTCGAGAACTCCTTCCGCGAGTCGCCAAGGCCAGAAGCGATCTCAAAACCTTGCGCGCTCGTCTGGAAAAAATTAATGACTTGTCGAGCCGGCGTGACCAACTCGACTTCGAGACCGAGGGACGGGAATCGCAAAAAATCCGTGAGCTGGAGGAATCAATCGAACGTGATATCCGTGCTCCCAAGTTACCGGGCAGTGCGAAAACGGGAGCCAGCATCGGGGTGGCCCCTGCTGCCGGCCCCGCCATTGGCCGCAGTCCCAAGACGGGAACGGAGATCGGGCAAGAGGGGGTCACGGGTCACGAGATCGGTGCCACACCGAAGAGTAGCCGCGATATCGGCAACAGCGGACCGTCCGGGTTTGAGATCGGTGCAACAGGCCGGGCAGGGCCAGGCATCGGTGAGTCCACGCTCAATCAGGAAACGTCGTCCAGCGTAGGGTCAACGCTGCAGCGATCGACGATCGGGTCAAACCTTCCCGATTCGACCGTCGGGTCCAGCATCAATCCCTCCGCCGTCGGTTCCAGCCTGCAGGACACCTCGGTTGGGTCGTCTTTCGGAAGCTCGTCGGTGGGCTCCAGCTTACAAAACCGCTAATGGTCATCAGGCTCCCGTGTTGTGCGTGAGTGAAGGCATCGGTTCCCAGATTTCTCCGCCATCCCGGCTGCGATACAGCCCGCTGCCGTTCGTGCCCGCATAGAACACTTCCGGATCTGTCGCACTCTGAGCAATGGACCGGACATTTGTACTGGCCAATCCTTTATTGAGCGTCTTCCACGTCATCCCTCCGTCTGCACTCCGGTGCACCCCGTCTCGCCCCGTAATATAGATGACGCCCTTTTTACTCCGGTCCAAAATCATCGCAATGATCATCTGATCGGGGAGCGTTTCGCCGATCCGGACCCATGAATTCGCCCCATCACTAGTTCTGAAAAGACCTGCCAGCGTCGCCGCATACACGGTGTCAGGCTCGAACGGATCCACATGGATGGCGGTCACGTTCAACGCCCGGGAGCTCTTGATCATCTCCGGCGGCACCAGTCCGTTGTTGACTTTCTCCCAATGCCCGCCTTCATTGACGGTCTTATAGACTCCTCCGCTGGTCCCCGCATACAGAATCGCCGGCCTGGTCGGATCCATCGCGAGTGTCACGACCATCAGCACCTCCTTCATGCCCTCCATTTTCTTGGTCCAATTTCCGCCGCCGCTCTTGGTCTCAAAGATGCCCATCGTTGTCGCCACAAATAGATGATTACTGTCGTAGGGATCGAAGACAAACTGATTGACGACCGAGGATATCGTCGCATCGTCCAATCCCGAACGCATAGATGCCCAGCGCTGTCCGCCGTCATAGCTCTTATAGACCGCATCGCCCTTCGTCCCCGCGTACACGGTGGCGGGATAGGACGGGTCCACGGCCATCGCAATGACACGGGAGTGGCTCATGCCCTTTGAAATATTGGCCCAAGTCTGCCCGCCATCCCGCGACTTATAGATGTAATCGTTCGTGGTGACGTACAGGATATCCGGATTCTTGGGATGGAGTTGGATCACAACGATCGGTTCGCTGCGATTGCAGCCGAGGAGACCCAGACAAAGAAGCAGCAGTCCCAGGGCAGCCGCTCTCGGCATCCGCTGATCGTGGCGTTGTGCGGGACTCGTCTTCATCGATAATTGGTAAACTGCAGGTCAATGCCAAAATCCTTTCCTCGCAGAAAGGCGATCACCGATTGCAGATCGTCCTTACTCTTGCTCGAAATCCTCACCTGTTCACCCTGGATTTGAGCCTGCACCTTGCACTTGGAATCCTTGATCGCCTTCGAAATCTCCTTAGCCTTTTCAGAGGCCAGCCCGCTCTGAATTTTGGCCACCTGACGGACGGTGCCGCTCAGGGCCGGTTCGAGGGTACCATAATTAAAAGCTTTCAAGGACACGCCGCGTTTCACACATTTCGTCTTGATGATATCTTGCACCGCCTTCATTTTGTACTCATCGTCCGACACGACGACCAGTTCCTTCTCTTTCTCCTTGAGAGTGATGTCGGTCTTTGAATCTTTGAAATCAAATCGCTGCTTGATTTCCTTCGTTGCCTGATCAAGCGCGTTTTTCAACTCCTGCATGTTCACTTCCGAGACCACATCAAAAGAAAATTGATCAGCCACCTCTGCCTCCACTCTGTGTTCCGCTCAACAACAGCCCGTGCCGTGCGGTAGCCGGAAGCCCTCGTCATCCTGTTTGACCGTCGCACGCAGGTTTCCACCCGAGCCGCCCCCGGCCATGACGACGATCTCACTGCTGGTGAACGGCCGTTTCTGCACGAGATATCCGTACCATTGCCTCGCACTGTCGCTCATCACCACCAATCCCAAGATTGCAACGGTCGCCACCAGCGCGGCGTCGACGTACAGCGTGAGAGCCTTTCCGGCGGCTGACGTCCCAGCTGCAGTCACGAACATTCTGAACATCTCATAGGATCCGGTGAGCGTGATCAACGCCACGAACAGCATCGGCAGCGCGGCGATCCACAGGTAATGTGATTTGCGCATCTTGATCAGCACCGTGGTGCCGATACACAGCGCAAGTGTTCCCAGCAATTGGTTTGCCGCACCGAACATGGGCCAAATCGTTGATATGCTGCCTGTGGCGATCAGGCAGGCCCATGCTCCGACGACTACACCGCTGCTCATCAGCACGCCCGGCAGCCAATTCAATTGCTTGAACGATGGAGAGATGCGGCCCGCCATTTCCTGAATGAGATAGCGTGCGACTCGGGTCCCCGTGTCGATCGTAGTCAAAATGAACAACGCCTCGAACAGCAGGGCAAACTGATACCAATAGGCCATCAGTCCGGCCATCCCAGGCAATCCTGAAAAGATCGAGGCCATTCCCACCGCCAGTGAGACCGCGCCACCGGGACGGCCGGCGACCTCCACCTCGACCAGCCTCGACAATTCGGAAATTCGCACCGGTGGAAAGCCCATGGCGGCAAGCGCGTCAGAGGAGAGCGTCGTGTTGATGGCGAAATAGTCGCCCGGCATCAGCACCGTGGCTGCAACCAATGCCATCACGCCGACGAAGCTTTCCAGTAGCATGGCCCCATAGCCCACCAACGCTTGTGACTCCTGTTCAATCATCTTGGGTGTCGTGCCGGAGGAGACCAATGCATGGAACCCTGAAACGGCTCCGCAGGCGATGGTGATAAACAGGAATGGAAATACTGTGCCGGGAATAATGGGCCCGCCTCCGTCGGAAAATACGGTCATGCGCGGCATTTGGAGAGTCGGCGCCAAGAGAATCACGCCAACGCCGAGGAGGCAGACCACGCCAAGCTTCATAAACGTCGAAAGGTATCCGCGCGGCACCAAGAGCATCCAGCCAGGCAACACCGAAGCGAGAAACCCGTAACCGGCCAACAACCAAACGAGCGTGGATCTCTCGTATTCGAACGAAGACGCCAAGGAGGATTGGGCCACAACCCGGCCCACCAGCACTGCTATGACGAGCAGGGCCACGCCAAGGAAAGATACCTCTGCGACTGCGCCAGGGCGGAATTTCTGAAGATAGAAGCCCATGATGAACCCGATGGGCACTGTCATCGCGATGGTGAACGTCCCCCAGGCATTGTGATACAGCGCATTCACCACCGCAAAACCGAGGCCAGCCAGCGCCACGACCACAATGAAGAGCACGGCCAACGCCGTCGCCGTGCCGGTCACCATCCCCAATTCGTCGTGGGCGATTTCTGGAAGGGATCTCCCATTGCGTCGCATTGACGCGACCAGGATAATAAAATCCTGCACCGCTCCGGCGAGCACTGCTCCAATCACCAGCCAGAGAAATCCGGGGAGAAATCCAAATTGCGCCGCGAGGACAGGTCCCAGGAGGGGACCGGCTCCCGCGATGGCCGCAAAGTGATGGCCGAAGAGGACGACACTATTGGTGGGATGAAAATTGACGCCGTCGTTCAATCGGACCGCGGGAGTGACGCGCTGATTATTCAGCTCGACCACACTCCGCGCGAGCCACCGCGCATAGAAGCGGTAGGCCAGGACATAGAGGCAGGCCGCAGCGACTACCAGCCAGAGCGCATTTACCTTTTCATGGGGAGACACAAGACCGGTCACGAAGGCGAGCGCGGCGGCACCTAGAAGCGCCACCAATCCCCACAGCACCAGCTTGAGCCCGGACATGCCGTGCATCCTAGCATAAACCACGGGACCGTCAGAGACCTGCAAGATATGCGTGTGAAGACTGGAAACGGTCTCTTGAGTGGATACCTCGCACGGCCGACTCAGCGGCCGGCGAGGCGTGCTCAGCGGGCAGCTTAGCCTTCTATGACAATGCGTCGCGCTTTGGCCTCTTCGCGTTTGGGGAATGAAATCGTCAAGAGGCCGTTCTTGTAGTTTGCCGATGCTCTGTCATGATCCACAGTCGTCGGCAACTTGAAGATCCGCACGAACCGACCATCCGCAATTTCGCGGATCAGATGCTTTCTGGAACCACTCGGCTCCTCGGGCCTCTCTCCCTTGACGGACAGCATCTGGTTGTTCACCTCCAGCGCCACGTCCTTTGGCTCCCAGCCGGGCAACGCCATCTGTACGTAGAAACCATTCGCATCTTCCCAAGCGTTGCAGGCCGGAACCCAGGCCGCTTCGGACGTGCCGAAGGCGCGCAACGCATCTTCAAACATCCGGTCGATCTGATGATCGAAAGTGTCCGGGCGAACGTTTGAAAACATAGCAGGCAAATAGGTGCTCATAACTATTCCTCCTCCTCTCCACGAGAGGTCTGGTTATGGGTTAAAGGTTGATTGGGCTGGAACTCAGGCCCGGGTCGCCGATGCGTGGCAAGTGCCGCCGATGGCCACTCCTATGAAACCTGGTCCCAATCAGCAACGAGCGACAGATAATTTTCTCCTTCCACAAGTCAAGTGGGTCGAACTGTACGAGCGGGAAGGCTGCGCCCTGCAGGCGAGGCAGCAATGGTTATCGGAGGCTTTCCGCTTTGGTGTGGCAATTGCCATATCCCTCCAAGGCGGGAGGAAATTTTCGGCAGGAGGCGAAAATTTTCCGTCCGTTTTCCTGCCGTTCGGTCCTCTGCCTTATCTTTTTTTCTCAATGACCAGGAACCTGAGAAAAACCATGTTGTGAATCAACCACTTCGGACGCCCCGCTTTGTAGGTATTCCTCTGGCCCTGCCATTGCAGAACCCGAAGGCATGCTCAGGCTATTGAAAGGGAGATTCAACATGTCCCCTCTCATGTTGATGGTGCTTCTGAGCCTGGTTCCCTTTCCCATCCTCGCCGTTGCAATCCTGGCCGACCGCTGGATAAAGCAGGCCAACAAGGCGGCCTCGTGACGGTCGATTTTTGACCGTCGATGACACCCAATCAGAAAGATGGATTGATGACGACCCAACGCCAACACTTCCGGATGCCGGTTTCACGGTGTGGCCTCGTGACGAAAGATCGCACGACCACCCTCTGCGAGATCTCGGACATCACTGAGCAAGGCCTGCATTTCTCCACAGACCTGCGCCTTTTCAGGAATGAGACCGTGCGTATCGAGTGTCAGTTGGATGCCGACTGCATCATCCAATGCGAATTGGTCGTGACGCATGCAGAGCCTCCTCGCTTCGGCGGGCGCATTACCCAGTTGTTGCCTGAGCACCAGCAACAACTGGCAGTGTTCATTCAGCGCATGATCGCCTCCAGCATGGCGGAATTGTAACGGCTCTTTTGGTCAGAATCTGATCCAGCCCAGCCACAAGACTCCTCATCACAAATCGTCCCGGTGCTCGGTGCCTCCAATTTGATCCCGGTCTGGGCGATCGGCATTGCGCACGTGTCGCTGGGCGAGCCGCTCACCGTCCAGACAATTATTGGAGCGCTATCCATCCTGTTCGGCACTGAACTCGTGCGTCGAAAGCCGTTGTGGGCCGCTTGTTCTGCGAAACGGAGAGTCCTTCACCTAAGAGTCGCAGTGCCGAGTCTACACGTATCCCGTTTCGCCCCTCGAAGGGGGGATACAATTAATCGGCTGCCCTACAGTAGACTGACGCCATGGATGACATCAGGCCCTACCATCGAGGTCTGTATCGCCTGCCGTTAATGTATCCAGCCATGTACTGCATCACCTCGACGGTCGGAGAAGGCAAAATCACCAATCTTTCGGCTACGGGATGCTCGATCGAAACCGATGAGCCGCTCGCTGAAAATCAGGAAGTGGCTCTTCGCCTGCTGCTTCCCGATAAACCAGACTCATTGCCGATTGACGCCGCTGCGGTGAAATGGGTCCAAGGCACACGCGCCGGCATCGAGTTCCTTCAGGTCGAGCGGAAAGCCAACCTGCGCCTCCATGCGTTCGTCTGGGACAAGATGATCGAGCGGATTCAATCTCTTCAGCAACAGCGCACTGCCCTATCGTAGTTCGTGCGGACCTCGCGTCCGGCCTCTTCCCAGAGTCGCCAAGCAGAGTAGCCCGATGCCAATCCACACCAATTCCCGGAAACGCCGCAAGAGTGCGAAGGTCATGCCGGTGACGTCCGAGTATCCGAAGGCTTTGAGCAACAGCAAATTGCCTCCGTCCTGAGCGCCCAAGCTTCCCGGGATGAAGAAGGTCCCGCCTTTTATAAACACCGACAAGGCTCCGATGGAAATCGCAGACATCAAATTCGCCGGCCCTCCGAGATAAAAAACAATCAGGTACACTTCCAAGGCCTCTGCGAGCCATCCCAGAAGGTACAAACCCGTCGCCCCATAGAATGCCGACCGATGTTGGGTATAGAAATTGAGAATGGTGAAGTCCAAAGATCGCAATTTTTCTTCGCGCGCTTCCAGAAAGGGAATGTGCAGCCCGAGCCGTCGGACCGCCTGGAGGATCCACATAAACAATCCGCGCTTCTGCACAAAGATGAAGGCGCCGACACCGAACAACAGCAAAGCGGCGGTGAGCAGTCCGGCGGCGGCGATGTGGCCCGATGATCCGCCCGCGCCCAGCATCCAGAACGCCAAGGCAATCCCGACCAGAATGAATAGGACCTGGGCGAGCGTCATAATAGTCTTGGCGATCACCACCGATGCGAGCCCCTCGACCATCGGGATGTCATGTCGCTTGAGCAGATAGGCCTTGAGCGGCTCGCCACCGACATAGGCGGTGGGTGTAGTCATATTGACCACTTCGCCGGCCGTCCTGATCGCAAAGATTTTCCAGAATGGAATCCCGTCCGCCGCCGAACTCAAGGTGATCCTCCACCCGTAGGCTTCGAGCAGGTACATCAGCAATGAAGGTATCAAGATGACTAGGAGCGCTCCCGGACCCAATTGAGCGGCCGCCTCAAAAATTCTTTCAGGACCGATATGCCACACGAGGAAACCAAGCGTGAGGAGGCCGAGCGTCAATAGGAGGTAGCGCCACACGCTAGGAAAGGAGGACTGACGGCCGCCCATTGCGAAATCGCGCCGGTAGCAGCGAGTCGCTTCTGCAGCAGCTTCGTGCCGTCGGGCCGGCCGCTCGAGTCCCGTGCAGGGCGTCGAACATGACAGCCCCTTGGAAGACGATCAGGACCTTGGGTGACCATGTGGTGATGTGGCAGCGCATTTCTTCGGCCCGGCGGATCACGGGGATGATTTGGTTGTGACGGCGCCCGGTCGAATAATCCAGGCCATGACGCCGGCAAATGCCACTGAACCGACTGCGGCGAGCCAGAGAAATATTTCCAGTCTTCCGAACACCGCAAACAGCAGCACAACCACGGAAAAGTCCCTGCTCGCCAGGTTCCTCAGCATGAAATCGGACCAAGCGGCGTGCAAAGGCGTTTTCCATTTACTCGCTGCTTTGATGTTCTGAGCCCGGTTGACCAATGCAAATGAAACCGCGTTGCCGGCAATGGCAGCCGTGCCCAGCGCAAGCGGCACCCAGGCGTGATCAGTGCCGGCCGCGTTACCATAGGCCCCAAGGGCAATCCCCCCAAAGATCGCCATGTGTACGAGATTGTCGAGGGCGATGTCCAACCAAGCTCCAAAAGGCGACTCGGTGAACGTCAGGCGGGCGACCTCCCCATCGCTGCAGTCAATGACCGCCGCCAGTTGGAACAAAAGGGCGGCGGCGACACCTGCGGCGTAAGTTCCGACAGCAAATCCCGCCGCCGCGAGAAGACCGATAACCGTTGCGAGGAAGGTAATGGCGTTCGGGGACCACCCTATGGCCACAAACGCTCGTGTGCACCACCGCGACAGTTTGCGATTGAAGAAACGATCGACGAAGCCTTCGAATTCCCCTTTCAACGACGTATACAAGCGGCGCTCGGCCCGAAGCAGATCGCTTTCCGTGAGGACCGGCTGATACCAGAGGGACGGATCGTCGGCTCCGGCCAAGAGGCGCACACGACCATCCACGGCAGCGCGCTCCAACCACCGCGCGATCGGCATGGTGTCAAACTCTGCGGCCAATCGTCCCGCCGCGCTCAGCTCCGATGCCGGCATCACCATGAAGTCTGCCATCCCGCCGCCCTGGCCTGACCTCCATGCGCGTGCTACGGCGTCGCCGCCGTCGGGCAACGCCGGTCCCACCACGATCGCCTGCCCAGCGCGGACGTCGCTTCGCAACTGTTCGATCAGCGGCCGGGGAAAGACCGTGCCGACGCCCGACAATAAGCAAAACCCGCGTACTTCAGCGGCAAGCGATTCCCAGGTTCGAGGATCATCCAGCGGGAATTCCCGAATCGGCATCCATCGAACGGGAATGGTGACCCGTGGCCCTCTGAGCAACGCCTGTTTGAGTTGCTCCTCTTCCGGTCCGGAAAGGACGATCAGCTGCCTGATCCCCGCGCGCTGAAGCGTTAAGACGGTGCGTTGAAAGAGGCTCACGCCGACGATCGGAGTCAGCGGTCCGACCGCCTTTCGCACTCGGCCGCCGAAAAGATCGACGGAGGGGAACAACACGGCCGTCGAAAGCCCTTGGAGTTCCGTCCCCTTGTCTAATATCGGTTCATTCATCGCGTAACGCCGTTTGCACAGCAATTCCGGTTAGAGCTTGGGCAGAATGTCCCTTTCCGCTTTCTCAACATCCTCGGGAAAATCAATTTCGGTCCAGGGGAGCCCCCCGATGACCTCATAGCCCACCTTGACTGCGCTGAAGAAATCGATGAGCGCGTCTTCGTATTCCATGTGCCAGGCGTCGCGATCCACAAACGTTCTCAAGGAAGCCACGACATGGGGAGTGTCCGCATGACGGACTTTGAGAAATCCGACGCCTTCGCCGGCTTGATCATACCGTGCCGGCATCTTCTTGGTAAGGGCGATGACGCGCCCTCCTTCGGCCACGACCATGCATTCCTCGCCCGTCTGCTTAACCGAATCGTCCATCAGCAACGCGTTGGGATAGGCCGAGTGCACCAGCCGACGCAGAATCTCCCGGTGAAAAAGCACGTCCGCATCCATGATCAACACGTCGTCATCCAGTGCAGTGCGCGCCACCCATAGGGAGGAAATGCTGCCGCGATGGAACTGTTCGTTCACCAGGTACTGAACACGAACGCCGAATGAATTGGGCGCTGCTGCCGCCCGAATCATTTCCTGCTTGTAGCCCACGACGATATCGGCACGCTGAACACCCACGCTCGCGAGCGAAGCCAGATAACGGGACAGCAACGTCTGCCCGCCGATCTCAATGAGGCATTTGGGTCGATGTTGCGTGACCTGCCAGAGACGTTTGCCGACCCCGGCGGCCAGAATGACGGCTTTCATCAGGGCTTGCCGAGCTCTTCGAAGGCATCGAGGAAGGCGACAAACTGCGCTTCGGTGAGCGCGCCCATGTTGGCAATGCGGAATATTTTCTTCTCGAGATTCCCTTGGCCGGCGTAAATCACATAGCCTCGCGCCTTCAGCCGATCATGCAGCGTCTGATACGAGAGTCCTTCCGGCAGGTAATAGGCGGTGATGCTGTTTGATTGCCGCTCGGGTGGAAGAACGGGTTTGACGCCGATTTTTGCCATCCGCTCGCGGATCACGGTCGCCATCCGTTTGTAGCGTTGAATGCGCTTGGCCACGCCCTCCTCCAGCAGTTCGTTGAGCGCCTCGTCGAAGGCGTAATAGATCTGAACGGCGGGTGTGAAAGGCATGATCCCTCGCCCCTGATCGTCAACGTAGTGCGTCAGGTGCAGGTACCAGGACCGTTTGGGATAGGCCCGCATCCGCTCCAGAAATCCCTTGCGCACGAGGACGAAAGAGACGCCGGGAAATCCTTGAATGCATTTCCCCGCGGTTCCCGCCACCATGTAGATTTTCGAGCCGGCAATGTCGATACGTTCGCCTCCCAATGCACTCACGGCGTCCAACACGAACACACGGTTCAAGCCGTCTACGACTTCGGCGATGGCTTTTCCCGGATTGAGGAGCCCGGTCGTCGTTTCATGATGGACCATGCCGACGGCATGCACCTCGGGGTGCTGCCGGAGAGCAAGACGTAATCGTTCGGGATCCGGCCGCTCGGTCCAGTCATGCTTAAGTTCCGAAACCCCCAGTCGATGCAGGCCGACCATCTGCGACATCCGGTCGCCATAGACGCCGTTGTTGATGATCAAGGTGCGCTTGCCGTGCGGAATGGAGGACATCAAGGCCGATTCAACGGCGGCGGTGCCGGATCCGGTGATCAGGACCGCGGCGTAGTCCGCCTCTGCCCCCGGCACGAACGCCTTCAACAACTTGGACTGAATCCCGTGTTGTAATTCAGCGAAGTCCGATTCCCGATGGCAGATGTCGGGACGCAGTAACGCCTGCCGCACTCGCTCCGACACATTGACGGGCCCTGGATTCAACAACATCATGTGCGCGACCGTTGGCTCCGTTCGGATGTTTATTCTATCGCCTTCATAAACCGCTTCGTAATCTCCGGGGGATCGAGCACGATGCGTCCGGCGTCTTCGGCAAACTCATTGACCTTGACGAGCAGCATGCTCGGCCCGTCCTTCTTCAGCATGTCCTTAAACTCGTAGACGAGATCGTCGCGATCCAACACCCGCTCCACATTCACATAGCCTGCGGCCTTGGCCACTTTGTCGAGAGGCACGGCGTTCGAGATCGTCGGCTGATTCCCGGTCGTGCCGTACACCTCATTGTCGAAGACGACATGGATGAAGTTTTTCGGCCTTAACGCGCCAACCGTCGCCAGCGTGCCCATGCCCATCAGCACATTGCCGTCGCCGTCGAAGGTGACGACTTGTTTGTGAGGCTTGGCCAGCGCCACCCCCAACGCAATGGCGGGCGCATTGCCCATGGAGCCGATCATATAGAAATGCGTCGGTCGATCGGCAATTTTCTGGACCTCGCGCGATGGAAATCCGTTGCAGATGATCAGCGGCTGGTCGGTCAGCAATTCGAGCAGCACCGTCATCGCCTGGGCACGGCTGATCAATGTCCCTTGTTCCGGTCTCATGGATGCAGCCCCTTCACAACGCCTTTCGTAATGAACAACGCCAGCGGGATGCGCTGCTTCATAAACGTGTCCGCCACCCACTTAAAATCCTCGATCGCCGTCTTTTCGGTCAAGGTCCGGTGGGGAATTTTCATCGTGTCCAGGAACTGCGGCATAACCTCGCCCATGACGAGATGCTCCGGCGCATCCTTGCCACCTTGGCCCCGCCACGACAGAATGAGGATACAAGGCTGACGATAGATCATGTTCAATGAAATCAGGGTGTTGAGGGACGTGCCCAGACCCGAGTTCTGCATCAGGACGGCGGGGATCTTTCCTCCCATATAGGCCCCAGCAGCCAGGGCCACCGCTTCATCCTCGCGGACCGCAGGCGTGTAGAGACGCCTATCCATCAACTCGGCAATGATCCCCCCAAGAATGGAATCAGGCACTCCCGTGAAGAAATTCACCCCCATGTCCTGCATGGCTTGAACAAAGAGATCGCTGTCCATCATGGTTGACGTGATTCCTTCGCGAGGTAAAAAATTCGGAGCATTATAAGCCATGCCGCGACGCTTTCTCAAGAAAACGAACCCGTTGCGCGTCTCGGCACAGCATGGTAGCGTTACGATATGCGACTCGTTTCTGCGCTGCTTGCGACCTGGATGTTATGCACACCCGCGCTCGCCGGCGCCGTGTCAATGACGAACGATCCGAAGGGATTTCGCAACATCGTCTGGGGAACGGCGTTGAACGCGCGCGCTGATCTGGAGCCGACCCGGAAAGGCCGCAACATCATTGAATATCGGTTTAAGAACACGCCACCTGCTTTCGCCGACATCCCTGTCGAAAGTCTTCATCTGTCGACAATCGACGATCAATTTGCCCGCGTCACCGTCCGTTATCGCGGTGAAGAAACCCATAAAAGGATTCTCGCCTACCTCGAGGAAGAGTTCGGCCGGATGGAACGCCTGCCCGGTCAAATGTTGCGTGGCCTCAATCAGCAGTACACCTGGCGAGGTAGTGAATCGGAGCTCAATCTCACGTATCAGGCCGGCACCGAGCGTGGGTACCTCTTCCTGGACAGCCGGTCGCTGGCGCCTCGATTCAACGATCTGCTCGCCGATACCGCGGAGTAACCGCATGTTCCCAAGGCCGATTTTCCGAAGCCGTGTGTGTCTTGTGGCGGTAGCCTGTTCTCTTCTCTGCTTGAGCAGTGCGGCGTTCGCTGTACCGATGAAAGAGGATCCCAAGGGGTTCGAGGGAATCCCCTGGGGAGCCACCCTTTCGGAATCGGAAACGTTCGGCAAAATCGAGGATGCAGGTCGGCTCAAAACGTATGAACTGAAGGGCGGGCCACCCTCCTTCGGACCGGCGAAAGTCGAGTCAATGAAATTCATCACGGTCGATGACAGATTCGCGCGCGTCACCGTCCGATACCAAGGCAAAGATACGCACGATCAGCTGCTGGCCTTTCTTCAGTCCCGCTACGGTCCCCTCGATCGCACTCCGGGTCAATACACGGGAGGATCGGTCAAGATCTTTGCGTGGCAAGGCCTGGAGACCGCCGTGAGTCTGCGCTATGAGACTCGCACCGACCGGGGCATCATCTTCTTTGAAAATCCTTCGCTGGCGAGCCGCATCGAAGGCGCGATGGCGCCGGAGCAGGATTTAGGCGGCGCCACCTATTAGGTTAGTCCGCTGCGTCACGGAAGCGGCTCCAAACTCCCCATTGACAACGCCCGCGGGCTTTCGCATCATGGTCGATCACCATGCATAACGCCTCTAAGTTACGAGAAGCCCTCAAAAAACCCAGAGCGCTCAAGATCGTCGGCGCACATGATGCGTTGAGCGCCCGTCTCATCGAGCAAGCCGGTTTCGATGGAGTGTGGGCCAGTGGGTTCGCCATTTCCGCCTCATTGAAATGCATTCCAGACGCCAGCTTTATCACCTCCAGCGAGCA
>DASTQE010000293.1:0-2930 GCA_035761895.1 Nitrospira sp.
CCGACAGCGAGAAGCACGGCGCTCACGAGCAGAAGCGACTCACCTCTGCCCAGTTGATCGCCGCTGTCGCTGAGCCACCGGAGCCATGGATTATGGAGATTATCGATGTAGAAATCGTTGAGGGACCGCACGTAGCGTGTCAAGGGAGCATCGAATTCGATGAATCGGAGAAAGATGAGCACCAGCGCTGCGCCGCAACAGACGAGAGACAGGTACATACGGAGGCGGCCCGCACGCTGGTCCTCGGTCGTCCCCATTACGGCACCCAGTCCGCCAGAAACACATTGAATTCATCGGGCGCTTTCGATGACCGGTCGGAGACCCACACCAGGCGCTTGCCGTCGGGCGAAAACATCGGGAAGCTGTTGAAATGGCCTTCGAATGTCAGCCGCTCCAGCCGCTTCCCGTCGTCCCCGATCAGGAAGAGATGGAAACTCGGGCGCCCACCCTCCCCTTTGGTCTCGACGTTGGAGGAGAAGATGATCCGCTTGCCGTCCGGATGAAAGAATGGAGAGAAATTCGAGGCTCCGTTCGCCGTGACCTGACGCTTTCCGCTTCCATCAGCGTTCATGACAAAAATTTCGAGCTGTATGGGTTCCACAAGCCGTTGATTGAGCAATTCTTTATACCGGGAGACCTCAGCGGGATCAACAGGATGAGAGGCCCGGTAGACGATGCGTGTGCTATCAGGCGAGAAAAACGCTCCTCCGTCATACCCGACCTCGTCGGTCAACCGGCGCGGTTTCGTGCCGTCGAGATTCATGGCATAGAGATCGAGATCGCCATCCTTGACGGAAGTCCAGACGATCGTTTTTCCATCCGGCGAAATCGTTGCCTCCGCGTCGTAACCCGCTGTCGAGGTGAGTCGCTGCATCTCCTGCCCGTCGATGCGCACCGCATATAGATCGTAGTCGTCGAGTGCCCAGCGGTAGGCTCCATCGCGTTTGGGCTTCGGTGGACAATTGGGGCTCGACGCATAGGTCGACGAATACAGCACCCGGCGGTCTCCGGGGAAAAAATAACCGCACGTCGTGGCCCCGGTCCCGGTGCTGACCAAGCGAATGGTCCCACTCTCGAGGTCCATGACATACATCTGGTAGCAGCCGAGGCCTTCCTCGGCAGGCTTGAGAGTGGCGGCAAACGAATCCTTCATCCAGTTATTTGTCGACTGAAAAATCAGTTTGGTGCCGTCGAAGGAAAAATAGGCCTCCGCGTTTTTACGGCCAAAGGTCAGTTGTCGAATGTTCTTCAAGTGGCGTTCGGCATTCCCTGAAGCGGATGTCGATGAGCCTGTCGGTCCACCGGCATACCCCGGCTGGAAACACCATGCAGATGCCATCACCGCCATGCTCACCAAAACCCTAACGGACGGACACAGCCTCATCGATCAATACCTCCATTCGAGCCTGTGGAACCTCCCATTCGCTGCGTGCGATCGCCTTGCCGTCCTGGAAGACCACCACGCTGCTCCACCCGTAAAAGAATAACAGCCGCGCGACCGTCGTAGCAGCCTGTGGCGAAGTGGCATAGAGCCATGTCACCACGCTGCCCGGGTGATCCCGTCGATGACAGCTGACCAGCGCCGCAACGCCCGGGCCGTCATACACTTTCCCCTCAATAGTCACGCCCCCTTCACGGAGCTGGACTCGGGAGCCACAATGGGACTCCAGCACCGGCTGAAGGGCCGCGCGGAAGGCCGGGGTTCCCAATACTAGCACCGACCCTTCAGGAGGCAACAGCAGGTCCTGAGCAAGCGGGATGATGGCCGTCCGCTGCGACATCGGCTGTTGACGCTCTAGAGCCTCGATCCGCTGGATGACATCCTGGAAGGGATGGGCAGCGCCGTCAGATTCCGGAAAGGACGAAATCACCGCACGATGCCGGTCTGTGACGTAGTGGTTTAAGACAGGAGGCAGGTCCTGGCGCGCCACCCGACGCATGACGGTCGCATCAGGGTCGATTTCTATCGTGAGCGGCCGGGAGGGCAGAAGGCTACTGAAGCCGGTTTCGGCGTCCTTCACTCGGGTCGCAACCGTCTGCTCCCCCCCACCCGACATCCCAATGCGAAGCGGTAACGGCGATTGAAAGATCGCGTCTGTTTGTACGACGCTGCCTTGCAACTGGAAGTTCCCGCCGGTCACAGGACGAGCAGCGGCATTCTTCACGCTCACGTGAGGGGCGCCGCTCTGTTCGACCCATTGCGCGAAGAACCATCTGAGATCTGTCCCCGACGTGTCACCGAATACCCGTTCCACGTCCTGCCACCCGGCCCGACGGCCCCGGTACCGGACGACGAGTTGCTTGAGCGACCGCCAAAACGGCTCGTCGCCGACCTCCTGTCTGAGGAGATGAAAGACCATGGCGGACTTTTGATACCCGATGGCATTGTCGCGCTCATCATGTTTCTGCGTGAATTGCCTCAGCGGGTAATCGCGTTCGGGCGGCACATGCAGATTGTATCCCCGCAACATCAGGCGTCGTTGATCCCGCGCCTGCTCATGATCGCCGGACCATTCGTGCCAATAGTAGTTGGCCAGGTACGTCGTGAGCCCTTCAACCCAATTCCCCTGGTCCATCCGGTTGAACACGGCGTTCCCGATCCACGAATGTACGATTTCATGGCCCAAGGCATAGGGTTGCACATAATGCCGCTTGATCACACCGCTTCCGAGCAGCGTAAAGGAGGGCATGCCGAGACCGCTTGCAAAAAAGTTCTCCACGACGGCGAAGGTGTCAAACGGATAGGGACCGAGGAGCGCGATGTACGTCTCGAGATAGCGGGCGGTCGCATCCAGATATTCGTCCGCCAGCTGTGCGTCCTCGGGAAACAGGTAGGCGCCCAATTGGACCTGTTGACCCCCTCGCGACGACCAGTGCCGTGTTTTGGTCACGAACCGGTTCGCGACCAGCGTCAGGGCCTCCGTCGGTTG
>DASTQE010000294.1:0-7466 GCA_035761895.1 Nitrospira sp.
CCCCGTTGGTCGCAAGTATCTCCTGTCGATGCCGTTCGTCCAAGGGCTCAACGTGACCGTCGAGCCCGAGGCGATGGGTGCAACGAGGAAGCAGGACATCCGGCGCGCCCTTGACATACGCCATATTCCCGGCCGGCGACCGCCGAATGATGGTCATCATTTTCCGCTCGGCATCGAAGGGAATTTCGCTCTCGAACGGCGCCTCCCGCTCCAGCGCCTGTTTGGCCATGCCGAATCTTTCGGCCAATACGAGCAGCGCTCCTTCGGTCGGATCACCGATGACCCGCCGAACTCCGTTCTGTTCATGCAGCTCCGCTCCGTTGCACAGCACAGCGGCGGTAAGCAGTTGTTTCGTCCCAGGAGCATGGCTTGGAAGTGGAGATCCTTCACCGTCAACCCCAAACGTTTCCTCTCCGACGACAAGTGTCGTGACCGTCATTTCGTTTTTCGTTAAGGTTCCGGTCTTATCCGTGCAGATCACCGTGGCGGAACCGAGCGTCTCCACGGCCGGCAGTTTCCGGATCAGCGCATGGCGCTTCGCCATACGGGTAACCCCTAGGGCCAGCGTGATGGTGACCACCGCGGGAAGGCCTTCCGGCACCGCGGCGACCGCCAGGCTGACAGAGGTCAGAAACATCTCCAGCAACGGCTCGCCCCGCCAATAGCCCAAGCCGAACACGATCGCCACAACGGCTAACGCCAGCCACAGCAGCGTATAGCCGAACTGCTCCAGACGGCGCTGCAGTGGAGTTTCCATCTTCTCCGCCGCCGTCGCCTGCTGAATCATGCCGGCGATCCGACCCAGTTCGGTGTTCAGCCCGGTCGCGACCACGAGCGCGTGGGACTTCCCCGACACCGCAATGGTGGCCATGAATGCCATATTTGTCCGGTCCGCCAGTGGCGCGTTCGCGGGCACGACTTCCCGTGCGTCTTTCAGTACCGGGGTGGATTCGCCGGTCAGGGAGGCTTCCTGCGTCTGGAATCCAACGGTATAGATCAGGCGGGCATCGGCGGCGATGCGATCCCCGGATTCGAGCAAAAGCAGATCGCCGGGCACCAACTCGCGAGCCGGAATTGACTCGAGGTTCCCCCCTCGGATCACCCGCGCCATCGCCACCGACATCTTGCGCAGGGCAGCGAGAGACCGTTCGGCCCGGAACTCTTGAATAAACCCAAGCACACCGTTGAGAAAGACAATGGCCACGATGGCCGCGGCGTCGAGCCAGTCCTCCAGCAAGCCCGACACGATGGCGGCCCCCAACAACACCCAGATGATGACGCTGGTGAATTGGGACAGAAACAACTTCACGAGGGAAGGCGGCGGAGCTTCGGGGAGTTCGTTGAATCCGTCATGCGTTTGGCGGCGTTGCGCCTCGTCACCGCTGAGGCCGTCCTTGAGGTCGGTGGAGAGTGCTGCCGCCACTTCCTGTGGTGACAGCGCGTGCCATGAAGGTGAGGGTGTCGTGGTTATCTGAGCCATAAACGCCACACCCCCGCTTTCTCACACCCATTCGGGTGCCAACGTCGCCTCGGCTTTCTCTGCAAAGAGCTGGTAGAGCGCCGGCAGTACGATCAGGGTCAGCGCGGTTGAACTGAAGATGCCCCCGATGACCACAGTGGCGAGCGGCCGCTGCACTTCCGCTCCAATTCCCTGAGCCAGCGCGAGCGGCAGAAGACCGAGCAAGGTCGTCATCATCGTCATGACGACGGGACGCAGTCGCAGGCTGCAACCGCTCGCGATCGCCTTGTCGCTCGCCATCCCGTCCCGCCGCAGTTGATTGATGTAGGACACCAGCACAATCCCGTTCCCCACGGCAAGGCCGAATAGTTCGATGAAGCCGATGGAGGCCGGGACGCTTAAGTACTGCCCGCTCAGCCAGAGTGACACGACCCCGCCAACCAAGGCAAACGGCAGGTTGAGGATGATCAGCGTCGCGTATCGCAACGAATGGAACGCCCAGAACAGGAGGAAGAAGACGAGCCCCAGGGTGATTGGCACCACGACCAAGAGCCGCGCGTTCGCACGTTCCATGTTTTCGAAGGCGCCGCCCCACGAGATGGTGTATCCCTGCGGCAACCGTATTTGAGCGGCGAGCTTCTTTCTTCCCTCATCGACGACGCCGCCGATATCACGGCCCACGACGTTGAAACCGATATAGATGCGGCGCTTCACATCCTCACGGCTGATGCGAAGCGGGCCTTGCCGCATTTCTATCGTGGCCAGATCGTGCATCGGAATCAGGGCGCCGGATGCCGCTTTCACGCGGATCTCTGCGATGGTCCCCACGCTGTTTCGGGCCGCCTCCGGAAAACGCAGGACCAACTGGAACCTTCTTTCCCCCTCGTACACATAGGTGGCGGGTTTCCCGCCGATCGCCGTCACAATGAGCTCCTGCACGTCGGCCACATTGATGCCATAGCGGGCGATCTTCTGCCGGTCGATGTCGATCGTCAGATACGGTTGCCCGGCGATTTGTTCGACCTTGATGTCCTTGACGCCTTCAATGTCCTGCATGGCCCTCGCGATTTCTTCCGCCTTGTCATGCAGCACGTCGAGATCCGGTCCAAACAGCTTGATGGCGCATTCTGTCCGAATGCCGGAAATCAACTCATCCACTCGTTCCTGGATCGGCTGACTCATGAGCACGGAGATCCCCGGGATTTCCGCCAGTTTTCGTCTGATGGCATCCGTCAACTGCGATTGCGTCTGCGCCGTGGTCCACCCCTTCCGATCATGCAAGGACACGATGGGATCACTCTCGTTGGGCTCCTCGGGGCCGAATGCGATGTCGGGACGTCCGATCTTGCTCACGGCCATGCGCACCTCCGGAAACTCCAGCATGACCTTGTGGGTCTGTTTTTCCATTTCGATCGACTCGGAAAGGGATACGCTGGGGAGGCGGACAATTTGAGGGGTCAAGGCCCCTTCTTCCAGTATGGGAATGAATTCGCGCCCGATCCGTGGCAGGAGGAACAGGCTTGCGAGTACCAATACGGTCGAGCCGATGAGCACGTGACGACGATGCCCGAGGGTCCAGTGCAGCAACGGCGCGTACGACTGTTTCATCAACCGAGTCAGCCGGGTTTCCTCCGGATGATCGCCGCGGAGCAGAAGCGAGGCCAGCACCGGCGAGAGAGTCAGTGTCACCAGTACCGATGCCAGGAGAGCAATGACGAGGGTGTAGGCCAACGGTGCGAACATTTTTCCTTCCATGCCCTGGAGTGTCATGAGCGGCAAGAACACCACGCTGATGATCAGAATGCCGAACAGGATCGGACGCCCGACTTCTTTCGTCGCCCGAAGAATGACCTCGAGATTGCCCTGTGGCGCCGCGCGGTGATTCCCAAGGTGACGATACACATTTTCGACAACCACCAGCGATCCATCAGCGATCTCGCCAATGGCGATGGCGAGGCCGCCAAGCGTCATCAGATTGGCCGAGAGTCCCAGCCGCTCCATGACGAGGAATGCGACCAAGGGGGTCACGATCAGCGTCACGGTGACGATGATCGCGCTACGCACGTGACCGAGGAAGAAAAAGAAGACGAGAACCACCAGCACAACGCCTTCGATCAAGGCGTCCCGGACCGTATGGACAGCCGCCCGGACCAGCTCGATCCGGTCGTAAAAGGGCACGATTGTTGTGCCCGGCGGCAGCACATTCATCTGGTGCAGTTCTTTCACCTTGGCTGACACCGCGTCCACCACGCGGCGCGCATTCCCGCCGCGCAGCATGAGAATAGTCCCGGCAACCACCTCGCGCTCTCCGTTGAGGACTGCGGCGCCGTGCCGAACGGCATGGCCGATACGGACTTCCGCCACGTCACGGACAAAAATAGGCGTGCCCTCCACCTCCTTCACAATGATGGCCTCAATATCGGTGAGCGTTTTGATCAGGCCCAACCCGCGAACAATGGACCGTTCCGCATGACGTTCGAGGACATTCCCGCCAGCATTCGCATTGTTCTTCGCAACGGCATCGTAAATCTCATGCAGCGTCAGATCGTACTTTCTCAGTTTTGACGGGTCGACGAGCACCTGGTATTGCTTCACGAATCCGCCCAACACATTCACGTCGATCACGCCGGGAATGCCCTTGAACAGCGGTCGCAGCACCCAGTCTTGAAGAGTCCGTTGCTCTGTCAACTCGGCATGCACGACGGCCTCATCAAAGTCTTTCGCGTGCGGTCCTTCCAGATAGTATTGATAGACTTCACCGAGTCCGGTGCTCACCGGGGCCATCACGGGTTCGACGCCCTCGGGCAGGCGCTCTTTCGCTGCCATCATCCGCTCGAGCACGAGCTGGCGTGCAAAATAGATATCGACGTCGTCCTGAAACACGACCGTCACTTGTGCGAGCGCGAATTTTGACAGTGACCGGATCTCGGCGAGACCAGGCAATCCAGTCATCTGAAGCTCGAGCGGATAGGTGATGAACCGTTCCACCTCGACCGGTGACAGTCCTGGCGCTTCCGTCAGGACTTGAACCTGAATATTTGTCACGTCCGGATACGCATCGATGGGAAGAGATTGAAAGGCAAGGATGCCGGCAATGGACACAGCACACGCGACACCGAGAATCAGGATCCGCTGACGGAGAGCAAATTCCAGAAGCGAGGCGATCATGGCGCCGGTTCGATCTTGTGCCGCTCCATTTCGGACTTGAGCACAAACGAGCCCTTGGTGACCACCGGCTCACCAGCTTGAACGCCGTCGAGCACAGCCGCGACATCGCCATATTCGGCGCCAAGCCGCACGGTCCTTACCTCGAATTCGGAAGGGGCGCGTTGGATGAAGACGATGTGACCCGTCGGTCCATTTTGAATGGCCGCGAGCGGCACGGTGAGCGTGTTCGGATCCGGCGTCGCCTGAATGCGAACGAGCGCAAACATCTCAGGCTTCAAGCGTTTGTCGGGATTGCGGGCCGTGACTCTGACCGGCAACGTGCGGGTGGCAGGGTCCAACACGTCACCGACGTAGGTAATGGTGCCGTTGAAGATGGCATGAGGATAGGCGGCGGCCACGATGTCCACGGTGTGGCCTCTTTGAATGTACTCGACATCCTTTTCAGGCACGGCTGCGATTACCCACACGTCGGAAAGGTCGGCAACCGTAAAACACTTGTGGTTGGTCTCGAGGACCTCTCCGCGCGTGATGTTGCGCATGATCACCCGGCCGTCAAACGGTGCGCTGAGCACGACGTCTGCCTTGATCGTATGCTCGCGATCCAGCCGGTCGATTTCGTGGCGAGGCACCCCAAGAAGTTCGAGCTGGTTCTCCATTTCACGTGTCTCCGCCCGTGCGGTTCTCATTGCCGCTTCCCGTCGTTGGAACTCGGCCAAGCTCACCGCCCGGTGCTCATACAAATCCTTCGCCCGCTTGTACGACAAGTCTGCTTCGTAGAGCCTGGCGCTGGCCTTGAGGTAGGCCCCTTCAGCCAATCCCAGGTCGGTGCTGTGCAGGAGGGCAAGGAGATCGCCTTTTTTCACATCGGCCCCCACATCGACCTGCACTTTCACGACACGGCCACGAATTAATGTCGTGACTTCCGCGAGTTCGTTTTCGTTCGGGTGAATGGTTGCCGGAAACTCGCGGATGAGCTGAAATTGTCCGCGTCCGACCGGCACAATCTCAATTGGCGTCCGTGAAAGCTCTTCGCTTGTCAGACGTAACAACCCGGAGGGAACACGGCTCGGTGGCGTTGTCGCAGATGAACTCTCTTGCGGATTGTTCCCGCAGGCGCCCAAGCCTAACACTGCTGCGACGATGCCTAGCAGGACGGGTGTCCAGACACTGATGGTCGGCCTCTTCAACGAATCACTCCCTATAAGCCAGACTCTCCCGCTACCGATGTTGAGCACGAGATATGCCTCATGAAGCCCCTGAAATCCAGTGGAAACATCGAGGGATAGTGGCTATTTGCGCCGTTTCTTCTTACGCACCGTGGTGAAATGCGACACACCATGCTATGGATCGAGGCCGAGAGGGCGTAGGACGATCGGGGACACCAGAAACATCGCTCAAACCCATGACGCCAAAATGCGCCGTTTCAGCATGAGGCAGTGGTGGGAGGCCTGATGATGATCCGCATGCCGGGTGACAACTTCAAAGGCCCGTTACCTCCTCTAACGGACGAGCAACGGGCTCTTGAGCGAGAGCTTCGCTCCATCGTTCGAGAGTTAGCCGGCATCATTGGAGAACGCAATCTGTTCCGCTACAAGAAACTCGTAGAGGCAGCGGTGTATATCCGGTCCGCCCTTGCGAGCTCGGGTTATGACGTTCGGCGACACTCATACCAAGTAGCCGGTCAGACGTGTGAAAACCTTGAAGCGCAGATACTGGGGGCAGAGAAGCCTCATGATATTCTTTTAGTAGGCGCACATTACGATTCGGTTCAAGGCAGTCCTGGTGCCAACGACAACGCGACGGGCGTTGCCGCTCTGCTCGCACTGGCACGCAGGATGACCAACACGCGGCCTTCGTGCACCGTGCGATTTGTCGCCTTCGCCAATGAAGAACCGCCATTTTTTCAGGGCCCGCACATGGGGAGCCGGGTTTATGCCGAGCGATGCCGTATCAATGGCGAGCGCATCGTCCTGATGCTCAGTCTAGAGACGATCGGCTACTATTCCGATGAGCCAAACAGTCAGAACTATCCGTTCCCATTCAGCTTCTTTTATCCGTCTACGGCAAATTTCATCGCCTTCGTCGGCAATATGGGACAGGCGCCATGGGTCAAGCGACTCCTGACCGCGTTCCGCCGGCACGCGCAATTTCCCTCCGAAGGTGGCGCTCTATGGGGATGGATTCCCGGTGTGGCATGGTCCGACCATTGGTCCTTCTGGAAGGAAGGCTACCCCGCCGTGATGGTGACGGATACCGCGCCGAACCGCTATCCTTACTACCACACCGCAGCGGATACCCCGGATAAAGTGGACTTTGCTCGGATGGCCCGCGTTGTTTCGGGGTTACATCAGGTCATCGCCGAATTGGCGGAGCGCACCGATGGCTCAGGGGGATAGTCAACTACAAGGCCACACGCCCAGCTCGTGCGCTCTAGGCTTGACTCGTGCAGTGTTCTGTGGCTTGCGCGGTAGCTGTGGTGGAAATGTCGCCGAAGACGCCGCGCTGCTCGGTGATTTCTCGAAACACGTCCCGTTTCTTGAGGTGGTGGCGCTCAGCTGTCCGCAGCAACGCGGCCAGAGTTTTCACGGCCTCCAACACATGCTCTCCCTTGTTGAGCATGACGCACTCCGCTCGTTGCCCCATGGCTGCATCGGTGATTTCGGCGCGGGCCGGCAGTCCTTTCTTTGCCAGCGTCTCCAAGACTTGGGTGGCCCAAATGACCGGGACATGGGCGGCCTCGCAGAGACAGAGAATGTCTTCTTGAACCATCGCCAGCCGTTCGAAACCGACTTCAACCGCGAGATCCCCTCGTGCAATCATGACCCCGCACCGGGGCAGG
>DASTQE010000295.1:0-3556 GCA_035761895.1 Nitrospira sp.
GAGGGCCCGGCGGCAGAGGCCGATCCCGGAAGGGCAATCTCTCCTGAGTCTTCCACCCTCGCCCGCGAACGACCGCCGGTTCGCCGATGATGCGCGTTTGCCCGGGACGGTGGTCGCGGGGGCTCGCAACCACCTATACCCAACATTCATGGCGTGGACCCGTCCGTACCGACGGGCGTTCCTGGACGCAGAGCGGACCTGCCACGGTAGGACTCGACAGGCAGCTCGTGACCCGGAGCCGAAGTTGAGGTCAATCCGGCTTACCCGCCTGCTGTCCGCGCCGGCAGAGCGCCGGGCCGGAGACAACAGACTGGGGTTGCGCTCTTTGGTCGCCCTGGAGGGATTCGATCCCAGAGGCATGCGGATCTGGCAGGCAATCCACCTGCCGCAGCCACGGAGGGGAATCCCCATCACTTTTCCCAGCACCTTCTATAGCCCGAACACGAATAAGGTGCGACCTGCAGCGACGGCCACCACCTGGCTGCCGTCTACCAGAAAGGAGATGGGTGTCGCCTGCGTGCGCCCCCCCAGACCAGCCCTCCACAGCTCCTTGCCCGTCGCAAGATCCAAGGCAAACAGGATGCCGGAAGACGCTGAGAAAGCGAGGCCACCGGCGGTCGACAACACGCCACTGTAGGTGCCGTCGAGGTCCGTCTGCTGCCTCGGTGCCACATACTGCCACTTCGTGGCGCCGGTAGCCGCGTCGAGGGCCTTCACCAGGTTGGCGTAAGGCCCGGCGCCCAACGAGCCGCTCCCGACGTACAAGCCGCTCTGGCCGCGGCGCACCTGGTCGGTCGGTGCCCTCGTGTAGACCGAAGCGCCTTCGGTCGCATGCACCAAGAACGTCTGACTCTGCGGATCATACGACGGCGGCAGCCAGTTCGTTCCGCCGCCGACGCCGGGCCTCGTGAGTATGCCGGTCGTCGTGACGTTCGCCGCTTCGGTCAGTATCGGCCGTCCCTCGGCGTCAAGACCGCTGGCCCAGTTGACGTTGACAAAGGGGACGCCACGCAAAAACTCTCCGCTCTCCCGATCAAGTACATAGTAGAAGCCGTTGCGGTTCGCCCAGCAGATAACTTTGCGCGCGACCCCTTCGATCGTGAGTTCGGCAAGGATCGGGGTCTGGTTCGAGTCCCAATCATGCTCGTCGTGCGGCGTGAACTGGAAGTGCCAGGCCAACTTCCCGGTCGTGGCGTTCAGCGCGATCACGCTGTTGGTGAACAGGTTGTCGCCCGGTCGCAGCTCGCCGGCATAGACGGGCGCAGGGTTGCCCACGCCCCAGTAAATCAGGTTGAGGTCGGGGTCGAAGCTTCCCGTGATCCAAGTGGCGCCGCCACCGGTTCGCCACGCGTCGGTTTCCCAGGTGCCGTGCCCATGCTCGCCAGGGCCGGGGATGGTGTGAAAGCGCCAGCGCTGTTGGCCTGTGGCGGGATCATAGGCGGCGAGGAAACCGCGAATCCCGAACTCGCCGCCGGAGACTCCGACGATCACCGCGCCGTTGGCGATCAGCGGCGCGCCGGTGATCGTGAACCCGTCGCTCGGATCGGCGACGGCGACCTCCCATTGGACGTCGCCGGTGTTGGCGTCCAGGGCCACCAGCATGGCGTCCAAAGTGCCCATGTACAGACGGCTGCCGAGAATCGCGAGCCCTCGGTTGACGCGACCGCAACAGACGGGCAACTCTTGGGGAAGACGCCGCACGTACCGCCAGATCTCGCGTCCGCTTGCGGCCTCCAGGGCGACCACATTGTTGGGCGGCTCGGAAAGGAAGATCGTCTGGTTCGCGACCAGCGGCGTCGCCTGTATTGTCCCCTCTGCGGTCGCGAACTGATGGGCCCAGCGAAGCTTCAGTCCCGACACGTTCGCCGCGGTGATATCCCGCAGCGGGGAATGTCGCCAGCCGTCCAGAGCTCCGGAGTACGTGAGCCATTCGTCAGTCCGGCTCCTCGCGGTCAACAGTGCCTCCGGAGTGATGTCGACCAGCCTCCTTGGCATCCTCGTATTGGCCTCGCTCACCGCATCATCGTGGAGGCTGCGCAGGAAAGTGATCACCTGCCAACGTTCTGCTATCGAGAGGTCTATGGCGGCCATCGCTGTGCCGGGAATGCCGTCGCGCAACACTTTATAAAGCGCGAAATCACTCGCGCCGACATCGAAGTTGGCCTTGGCCAGGGAAGGACCATGCGCGCCCCTGCCGTCCTTGCCATGACAGGATGCACATTTATCCAAGAAGATTTCTTGCCCCCTTGACGCGTCCTCTGGACTGGTAAGAGGGTTTCTCACGCCAGCATACAGACTGCGGTTACCCCTGATCATTTCGCCCCTGATGAAACCACTGCCTGGCCAGCTTCCTTTCAGCACCGTGCCGGGCCACGTTCCCTGAATGACTTCGAGCCATGAAAGATCAGGCACTCCACCGGTGGCTTTCCTGAGGTACAATCTGAGACGCCAAAAAAACTCATGAGAAACCTGTTCTTGAGGTATCGCCCGAACCGAGTTTGGCGCATATCGCCATAGAATCGTGGGAGCCATAAATAGAACGGCCCCGATGCATATGGACATGAGTAGCAGCAGAAGCGTCACTCTACGGTATTGCTTCAAGCGGCGTCGAAGGGCGGCCGCCCCGCGACGAAGAGCCGACTTTACCTCGACATGGCGAATCGGGGCGAGGAGCGGATCGGCACCGCGCGCAGTAACTGCCAGTTCTTGCCGACGTGCTAGGACGCGCATCCGACACGTTCATCCGCTGCGGGCCGCCGGCGACCCCTCACGCCGTCAGTAGAAAGGGTTCTCCTTGATGAGGTGTTAATGACTGCCTCGAGAGGGACCCCAGACGATTGTCCCGGTATGCCGGGCGTCGGGATGGTTGGTCGCGAAGCCGCGTGCGTGCGTGGATCGATCGGAGATGGGACAGACGGCCCGAGAACCACGGCCGTGACGCGGCCACAATCAGCAGGATCGCCAATCTGACCGGCTCATCATTAGGGAGCCGAGTCTTCCGGTCGCGGGAAGCCAAGCAGGCCGATGCGGCCCCGAAAACTACACCCAATCGATATCAGGAGGCGATGTCGCGTGGCGCCGGTTTCTCCGAGAAGCCTTGCGCGTGCAACACGACGGCCTAACCTCTTGAGCCTCATACACTGACCAAACGATGTCGGATCGGGGGTGACGCAGGTCAGCTCGCGACCGCTGGCGCATAATTAAGTCGTCGCGTCGAATAACTGGCGGCATGTCCTGATCGAGCAGGGGTACCTCTGCCAGAAAGCAACAAATCGCATAGTCGCCGAGGGCATCAGTCCCGGAGCAGGCTGTCGACGAGGCAATTCGTCCGGATCAAGGCAGATCCTCAGCAAATAGCTTGGCCGGGGAGCTGGTCAGGATGCATGGCATTACCCCCCGAACTGGACCAGACGTTCTGGTGGCGGGGCGAGCCGGTAGCGTGTGGCACGATGTCTTTGGCCGCCCTCGAGGCCCTCATCGCCGGGGTGAAGGTTCGCTGCGAGGTGGTCGAGCGGGGCCGGCACGGCCGCATTTTCGGCAAGGTCTTCTCCCCCGA
>DASTQE010000296.1:0-2171 GCA_035761895.1 Nitrospira sp.
TTATGGCCATACGCGTGGTTATCGCCGGCGAAGACGAGGACGCCCATTACGTGGGAGGGGTCCACAAGCGGCCGCCGATCCCGGATAACTCCATCAAAGCGGAATGTCCCAAATTCATGGCCCATGGTCCCTGCGGCGGGGTGCGCAAGGGCGGATTCTGCGAGGTCTATCCCGAGATGACCTGTCCGTGGATTACGATGTTCATCGAGTTGGAAAAAATCGGTCACACCGACTGGATGAAGCAGGTATGAACGGGGACGCCTCAGGTGCTCGCCCAACGGGAGCACAAGGTCATTGAATCTTTAGATTAAGGGCGGCGTTCGTTGAAGCGCGCACTTTGAGGCATTCCCGCCGACCTACTGGTATAGAAAATAAGAGAAGAGGACGGATGAAGCGAACGCGTCGTTCAACACGACTGGGCTACAACGAACGGCATGCCAAGAGCGGCCTCACCGCCTCGCTGCCTACGATTGAGACCTTCCCGAATCAGTACAAAGGCTACGAGATTACGATCGAGATTCCGGAATACACCGCGATTTGCCCCAAAACCGGACTCCCCGACTTTGGAACCGTCATGGTGCACTATATGCCGGACCGGGAATGCCTGGAACTCAAGAGCCTGAAAATGTACATCCATGCATACCGTAACATCGGCATTTTCTATGAGAACGCCGTCAATAGAATCCTCCAAGATATTGCGGCGGCCTGCCGGCCAGTCTGGGCCAGAGTCACCGGCACGTTCGCCGCCCGCGGTGGGCTGCGCAGCGTCATTGAAGCCCGCTACCCGTGACCGAAAGAGCGTCGATATCGCATGACCGAAGGATCCGGTAACCGTCCTGCCGATCGCGGGATCAGGCGTTCGCTCCGGCACCCCAGTATTCATGGCCACTTACGCCGTCGGTGACATTCAAGGCTGCTTTAAGTCTCTTCGCCGCTTGCTCGACCGCGTCTCATTTGATCCACAAACCGATCGGCTTTGGCTCGTGGGGGATCTCGTCAACCGGGGACCCGACTCGTTGGCGACACTGCGTTTCATCAAATCGCTCGGTGCATCGGTGTTTCCCGTCTTGGGCAATCATGATCTGTATTTGCTGGCCGCGGCCGAGAACATCGTCACGCTCCGCCCGAAAGACACGATTCAAGACGTCCTTGCCGCGAACGATCGCTCCGAGTTGACCAGCTGGCTCAGACGACAACCCCTGCACCAGCGCGAAGGTCAATTCTTCATGGTGCATGCCGGCCTGCTCCCCCAATGGTCCATCGACGACGCGGCTACCCTGGCGCGAGAAGTGGAGACGGCGCTGGCCGGACCTGACTACACCACGTTCTTGCGCGAGCTCTTTCAAGGTGCGACGCCTCAGTGGGATCCGGCGCTCAAAGGTACTGAACGCCTGGTCAGTATCGCGAGGGTGTTGACACGCCTCAGGACCACCACTCGCGACGGCGAAACGTCAAGTTTTTCCGGCCCGCCTGAGGAGGCCCCGGCCGGCTTTCTTCCCTGGTTTCGTATTCCCACTCGGCGCAGCAGTGACGCGACGGTCATCACAGGCCACTGGGCGGCATTGGGTCTCCACATTGAGTCGAACGTGCTGGCCATTGACAGCGGCTGCGTGTGGGGTCGGCAACTCACGGCCGTTCGTCTGGAAGACCGGATGATTTACCAGGTCGAGTATGCCGACCGGCGCAATTGAACCGCAGCCTCCCAACCCTTCCTGGCCTCGCTACTCTGATCGGCCGTTTCCCTCGTATCGATTCCTTCCTGGCCGTTCACCTCATCCGCGTCGGAGCCCAGGAGGCCATTCCTATCGGCAGCCCCCCCCTGAACCGGTCCTGTACCGTCCTGGGCAGTGGCAGTATATGGACGCCTACCTGTATGCAATCGATCTCTATAACTACGCCTACTGGTGGGAATGCCACGAATTACTCGAAGGGCTCTGGCTGGCAGCGGGAAAGAAGACGGAGCAAGCAAATTTTTTCCGGGCTCTGATCCAATTGGCGGCTGCCAACCTTAAACGCTTCGTCGGCTATGGATCAGCGGCGGACAACCTGACGTGCAGAGCCGTCGCGCGGTTGAAACACCTCCCCGGCCTCTACATGGGAATCGACGTGGCACATCTCATGAGGCATCTGGCAGAACACGGTCGGGAACCAGCTCCCCTGATTCGTTTGAA
>DASTQE010000297.1:0-7424 GCA_035761895.1 Nitrospira sp.
CATTGAAACTGTCAAAAGACTCAAAGGATATGAAATCCGCAAACTCTACGTTGAGAATCTTGTCGCGTATTTCGGGGATAGAGCTCTCGGTTCCATCACATCAGAGGATGTTGCACGGTATCGAGCACAACGAGTCCAATACAAACGGATAAGATGCGTGACCTGCGGGGACATTCTTACACGGCGAGTATGTAAGCATTGTGGATGGGAACGTATAGACGCTGGCGTAGCTGTCTCGATTCAGACGCTGAACCATGATCACATGACCTTGACCCACATGTTCAACGTTGCAAGGAGTCCTCAATTCCGGCTCATGACCGATAACCCTGCCTCTCACGTACCGAAGCCCAACCCTCAGAACGAACGGGACAGAATCGCAACGCCGGAGGAATGGGAACGGCTCAAGGTCACACTCGCCCCACACCTGCTAAGGCTCTTGACTATTGCCTATGATGTGGGACCTCGTCGGGGAGAGCTCCTGAACCTTGAATGGTCTGACGTGGACATGCGACGAAAGGAGTTCACGTTACGACAGACAAAGAACGGAGAGGTTCGGGTCGTACCTATGACGCCTGCGGTTCATCAAGTATTCACAGAGCTTTGGCACCAACGGCGGCTAGACACTAATCGGGTGTTCCTGTATAAAGATAAGCCTATCCAGCGAATTGGAACAGCATACAGGGCAGCGTGTCGTCGTGCCGGAATCACGAACCTGAGAATTCACGATTTCCGCCATACGGCAAGTACGAATTTGAGGCGGGCAGGAGTGGATACAGCTACCGCGATGAAGATCGTAGGCCACAAGTCAGACCGGATGCATCGGCGGTACAATACGATCGAGCCGGAAGACCTCCACAAGGCCGCAGCCAAACTTCATGTCTACAGAGCTAACACTGTAATAACACCTGACGCTGTGGCAGCCTATGCTGAAAACGTAACTCACTGCAAACAAAGCGCGAGCGGGCGTAGCTCAGTGGTAGAGTCCTAGCTTCCCAAGCTAGTTGTCGTGGGTTCAAATCCCATCGCCCGCTCCATACCATGCTTGACCCGACCGCGAGCTTCTTTTTCGTCGTATCGTAGTGGTGGCGAGCGGATAAACACCTCAAGTGTTTTTTCTTGGTTTTGGTTGAAACCCCATCGCCGCACTTCGTGCGTACCTGCGGCTCTTCAGGTGAAGCCTCTCTTCATTATCGCCGCGAGAAAACCTCTCATGTGTTCATCCGTACTGAATGTCGGATGTGCAATGTTCTCTGAAAAGGGGACTTGTGAGCTTGCGCAACTTTAAGTCCTATATTGTATCTGCGTCGAATGAAGGAACACGCAAGAAAGGATGCGTCATGAGAAAACCTTCGTGGGGTCTCCTGCTGGCCATCACGTGTGTCGGAAGTGTGATTGGCGGCATGTTGGGCGAGCGGCTATGGGCCTCCGGCGTGGTGCACGCACAGAAGCCGAATGGGATACATGCCGAAGAGTTTTTGCTGTTGGATCAAACGGGGAAAGCCCGGGCGGGATTGGGTTTGGACTCCAATGGAGAAGTCGGCCTGGTCCTGACCAGCCGGGACGGCAATCGCACGCTGGCCTTGACTCCCGATGGGCCGGTGGCCATCAAGCTGACTGATCGATCGGGACGGGTGTTATGGTCGGCGCCGTAACCGTGGGCGATTAGAGGGCTTTCGTGACCTTACCGCTACGAAGGCAACGGGTGCAAACACGGATGCGCTTCGTCGATCCGTCGACCACCGCGCGGACACGCTGGAGGTTGGGATTAAAGGTTCGTTTCGTCTTATTGTTGGCGTGACTGACGTTATGACCTGACTGATGTTTCTTTGAGCAGATGTCACATGCGAATGCCACGGCGTACTCCTTCACTCGGATTTTGACAGCACAAGCGCGAAGTGACTGTATCATAGGGCGTCCGGCCATAACAAGTGGCGGGCGGCATTGTCCGAGCCATGCAGTGCTGATTAGCGGCGGCGCGTCGAGCGAGTGACGGCGTGGACCGGTGCAGCGGGTCTGGCGTGTGTCTGTCCAACAACGGCGGGCACACTGATGTCGAACGTCGGATCGCCACCATCATCCAATCGGTCTTTTCCCACACTATAGAGTTTCTGTTGAGTCGGACTCCAGAGCATCGGCAGTCCCGTGAATGGATCAAAGTATTGAGAGCCGACTCCTGCAAGCCTGGTCGGCACCGAGGAGTGCGGGCCGGGGTGTCGAAGTTGAATTTGCAGCGAGGCGAGCCGCAATCGTGTGTCGGTCTCCATCAACTGAGTGTAGAAAATCTCCCAATCAGGTTCGAGGGGGCGCGAGTTCAGCACGCTTTCGAACATGCCGCGATGTTGCGTTCCCGCCACTTCCTGCATGCCCGGCAAGCGCTTCACGTGACTTTCGGAGGCCGTGATGATGGCCTCGTAATAGGCCGCGTAGGCGCTGGTCGATTGCCCCCACTGGAACGTGCCGGTTGCCGATCGAGCGGCCGGATGCACGATGCCGTCGAGTGCATCGACAGGAAGATGTCCTGTCCGGACCAGCCACTCTTCATAGCGACGTCGCCGTTCGTCGTCGCTGTCCTGCCTTCCCGCCGAGGAGCGGTCTTTCATGCCCAACGCCAGTTGATGCCTGACCGGCCAGCGGAGAGAATATTCCGGAGCGGATAACGGCAAGGTGAAGTGCAGACCCATCGTCAGCATGGCTTTGTCGACGGTGGGTTTGGCCAACATCCGTGACAACAGTTGAAGATCGTCGCTAATGATGATCTGAGCAAGGACTTTGGTGCCGATGGTTTTTGCCTCGCGAAGCACGGTGCGCCACAAGTGAAAATCTTTGCGGAGCCGCTCCACTCCTTCGAGTGTGCTGTTGGAAAACCCTTCCGCTACGTACAAACGGTGCACCGCCAGGAGATCCGGTCCGAGGGGTGTGACCCGGCGCCCGAATCCCCAGTCATCGAACGGCATGCCGACCCACCGCTCATATCGCGAGAGAAGAATGCGGTATTGACTTGCCGCGGCGCGGAATGGCGCATCTGGCTTGCGGAACTCATTGAGCGGGTCGTCGGCATCCCAAGACGCGCCTATGGTCTCGGGCGGCAGTGAAAAGACCAGATCGGCCCTGGTGGCCTTCCGCTCGATGAATTCGGCGCGCCGTGCGTCTTTTGTCTCTTCTATCCAGATTTCATAGCCGGTTTTTGCCGGATCCAACGACGCTGCTGCCGTCAATCCGAAGAGATAAAAGTATCCGTTGTAATAAGGGTTCTCGATGGACCGTTGTGGCGCTTCGATCAGCCGGCCGAACGCGCCCTCCGTCGCACGCTCGTCTGAAGAGAAGAATACGCCTCCGAAGTGAAAGGCGGCCCAGAGGATGACTGCCGCAATGGCCAGGTGTTTCATGAAGGCCTACGTAGAATCTGCGAGCGTCTCCCCACGGTCGGTTCCCCGGGGGACGCCCTTGTTGATTTTCCCTTAGCGATGAACCACGCAAACGGCGTGCCGACAAGGGTCGAGAAAAGCCGTGATCTTTCAGCCGGTTGCTCGCAGTCACTGTGCAGCCGTTTCTAGAGGGATAGGACGCCACGCACATTAATGAACTTGACAAGAATTGACAGTGTCTCCTAGAGTGCCGCTCACATTATGATTTCCGGGTAAGGGAAGAGGGTGCAACTCCCTCGCGGTCCCGCCGCTGTGAATGGGGACGAAACCCGCCAACGCCACTGTCTGAAGGACAGTGACGAGTGACCAGTGACAAGTGATGAGTTCAAAAGAGTGCGCTCTTGGCTCATCATCACTCACACTTCACTCCTCACTGTGTAGGATGGGAAGGGGCGGGGAGTAGGGCGAACCATAAGCCAGAAGACCTGCCCGGAACAGGAGCCTGCCGGAGGATTCGGTAGGTTCCTAAGACCATCGTTCCCTCGAGGGCTGGGGAACAGGCGAGGATGAAGAAGCGGGTGCAATCCTCAGGGTCTATCGAGGCCTTGGGGATTTTTTATTTTTAGCACGTTGAAAACGGGTTCCAGAGGCGGTCTCCCTGCGGCCTCCTCGCGGAACGGCGCGTTCCGAGAGATCGATTGCGCAGCAACCGGTGGGTTGGGCGGGTGCGGAAGAATCGCCGGGGGTTTTGAAGGTGCTAACAACTTCTATTGCATCCTTGGATTCTGCTTCTTCTTCATCTTGATCAGTGTTGATTCTGCATTTGCTCAGGAGGAAGCAAGGCCCATGAAACGACGGCAGCAAGGCATTGTGACCGGCATGCCGTTCATGGCGAACATTGCGTCTCGGACGTTCATCGATGATGCCGGACGGAAACTCTATTTTGCCAAACCCCCTCAGCGCGTCGTGTCTCTTGCACCAAGCATTACGGAAATGTTGTTTGCTCTCGGTCTCGATGAACAAATCGTCGGCGTCACGAATTTTTGCAACTATCCTCCGGCCGCCGTCACAAAGTCCAAGATCGGCTACACACATCCCAACCTCGAGTCGCTGTTGGCGCTTCGGCCCGATATGGTGGCAGCGCCCAGCGAGTTTCTGCGGGCTGATGTGCTGGCGAAACTCGATGAATTGAAGATACCGGTCTTCATTCTCCGTGCGAAATCGCTGGAGGATGTGTTCTCGCATATTCACCTTCTGGGGCGTATTTTTGACCAGTCCCCTGCCGCCGACGCGGTGACACGCCAAATGCGCGAGCGTCTCGGACACATTACTCGTCAGCTCGAGACGACGCCGAACATACGCGTGCTCTATGTCCTGAGCAGCCAACCGCTGATCACGGTCGGTCCCGACAGCTATATCCACCAGATGATCGGACTGGCTCATGGCATCAACATCGCAACTGCAACATCGGGAGCCTATCCTCGACTGAATATGGAAACCGTCTTGGAGGAAAACCCGGAGGTTCTGATCTTTCCAGTCGGGTCCACGGAGGGTGTTCCAGAAAGTGAACGGCAATCATGGAGCCGATGGAAGGGACTTTCGGCGGTGCAACATCGACGGCTGCATGTCGTGTCATCGGACGCGCTGAACCGTCCCGGTCCCCGTGTCGTCGAAGGGTTGGAACTACTGGCCCGTGCGATTCATCCCGAGGCGTTCCGCTCCGGCATGCCACTGTCTCAGCCATGACATTATCTCCGCCCCCTACATCTCCATTATCCGCTCGAGCCTCCGATGCCTCATCGTCCACATCGATGCCAGTCCGAGAAACTGCCGGCGAGCCGTCCTTGCGAATGGCGGTGCTCACACCGTCGCGCTGGCTCCGTGTCATGGCCATCCTTCTCATGGCGTCTATCGCACTGGCATTTCTGTGTCTGCAGGTCGGCACACGCTATGTGAGCGTCGGTGAGATCCTACGGACGCTCGGCCGTACAATCGGAGTCCTCCCTGTCAGCGGCAACGAAACGGAGATGACGACCGATACGATTCTGTTGCACCTGCGGATGCCGCGCGTGTTTCTGGGATTTATCGTCGGCAGTTCGCTCGCCTCGGTCGGTGTCATTCTGCAAGCGTTACTGCGAAATCCGTTGGCCGATCCATATATCCTCGGCGTTTCCAGCGGGTCCGCTCTCGGAGTGTCGTTGGCGATCCTCTTTGGCGTCGGCACCATGGTCTGGGCGATTCCGATCTTACCGATCTGCGGTTTTCTCGGAGGACTGCTCGCGCTATTCGTGCTCTATCGCATGTCTGCCACCTCTGAGAGGCTGCCGGTGCATAGCGTCCTGTTGGCAGGTGTAATCCTGAATGCCATCTTTTCAGCGCTCATCATGTTCATCACATCGGTCATGGAGCCCAACCGGGCCTTTAGCACGATGGCCTGGCTGATGGGCTCGCTGGCATCCCCAGCCGATCCTATCCTGTTGGCTTTATCGGTCTATCTGGCAGTCTGTTTGGCGCTGCTGTTCACGCAGGTCAGCGTGCTCAACATCCTCACATTGGGAGAAGAGCCGGCGCGCTCGCTAGGCATCGAAACCGAGCAAGCCAAACGAAAAATCCTTATGACTGCCGCTCTCGTCACCGGCGCAGTCGTATCGGTCAGCGGTATGATCGGATTCATCGGCATGGTGGTTCCACACGCCACGCGCTTGTTATTTGGCGCCGACCATCGATTGCTCTTGCCGGCCTCAGCGCTTGCGGGAGGCATGTTTCTCATGACGGCCGATACGTTGGCCAGGACGGTCTTTGCTCCTTCAGAACTTCCTGTGGGGATCATGACAGCCTTGGCCGGCGGTCCGTTTTTCATCTACCTGTTGATGTGGAGAAAAGATCGACTGTCATAGCAATTTCAGAGGGTGTGTCGAAATGCCGTCGCAGTCCGTCTATGAAGTCCGATCCGTATTCTTCCGGTATGGCCGTGCCCGGGGTGACAATCCCTGGGCACTGTGCAACGTGGACCTTCACGTCAACGCGGGAGAGATGCTGGGAATTGTTGGTCCCAATGGATCGGGGAAGACGTCTCTGTTGAAACTACTGGCGAAAATTCTGAGGCCACAAAAGGGAGAGATCGCCTTATATGGCCAGTCTCTGGAGGTCGCTACTCAAAATGAGGTGGCGCGTCATGTCGCGTTCGTTCCCCAAGACAATCAGCCGACATTTGCGTTCACCGTTGCGGAAACCGTGCTCATGGGGCGATTTCCTCACCGACATCGATCCCGCTGGGATTACGGATTTGGCTGGGACAGCCACGAGGATTGGGCCATCGCCGGCCAGGCGATGACCACGATGGATGTGGCGCATCTCGCCGAGCGGTCCGTCATGGATCTTTCCGGCGGGGAGCGTCAACGAACGGTCATTGCCCGCGCACTGACTCAAACACCCCAGGTCTTGCTCCTCGATGAGCCGACGGCCTTCCTCGATCTACAGCATCAGCTTGAGATTTGTTCGGTGTTGCGCTCGCTCAGGGAGGATCGCGGCCTCACCGTCGTGCTCGTCTCTCACGACTTGAATATCGCGAGCCAGTACTGCGATCGAATCGTGATTCTTAAGGACGGGGAGATGTTCGCCATAGGAAGTCCGACAGAGGTGATGCGCAAGGAAGTGCTGCAGACAGTCTATGGGTGTGCCGTGTTAGTTGACGCTCATCCCGAATCAGGGCTTCCTCGCATTACGCTGCCGCGTGAAGAGGTGCGTTCACGACAGTCTTAGCGTTGCGGGTTGGGGCCATGCCCGCCCTGCCCGCCTGTGTTGTTGGGGGCATACTCAGAGGTCTAGAGAGGGAGTCACACATACGCTGTCAGCGACGGGGAAGATGGTGCGAAGCCATCACGGTGCCGCCACTGTAAGCGGGGAGCATTCTTCCATAGATGCCACTGGTGTTGCGCGTACTCACTCGTGTCCAACACGAGGTGCTACGCACAGCCGGGAAGGCGGAAGGATGCCGCGATCCGCGAGTCAGGAGACCCAGCTGACAGAGATTCGTAACGCCCTTCGAGTCAAAGGGAG
>DASTQE010000298.1:0-66544 GCA_035761895.1 Nitrospira sp.
TCCAGGGTGCGCGTTGCATGGATTGCGGTGTGCCGTTTTGTCAGGGGAATACGGGCTGCCCGGTCGTGAATCTGATTCCCGAATGGAACGATCTCGTGTATCGGGGGCGTTGGAACGATGCGCTAAAGGCGCTCCACACAACGAATAACTTTCCGGAATTTACGGGACGACTCTGTCCGGCTCCCTGCGAGGGCGCGTGCGTGCTCGGGATCAACGATGACCCGGTGTCCATCCGTGTGATCGAATGGAATATCATCGATCGCGGGTTCAACGAAGGGATGGTCTTCCCTATTCTTCCCGTCGTCAAGACCGGCAAGACCGTGGCGATCGTGGGTTCGGGCCCCGCCGGCCTCGCGGCCGCACAGCAACTGGCCCGTGCGGGCCACAGCGTGACGCTGTTCGAGAAGGCCGATCGCATCGGCGGCCTCCTGCGGTACGGGATTCCCGATTTCAAGATGGAAAAATGGGTGATCGATCGCCGTCTGGAGCAATTGAAGGCGGAAGGCGTGGAGTTCAGGACTAACGTGACGGTTGGGAAAGATATTCCCGGTGAACAGCTGAGGGCGCAGTTTGATGCGGTGGGCCTCACGATGGGGGCCGAGCAAGCTCGTGAGTTGCCGATTCCTGGACGCGAATTGAAGGGCGTGCACCTCGCGATGGATTATTTGACGCAGCAGAACAAGCGCACGGCCGGCATTCCTGTCATGGACGAGCCAATTACCGCCAAAGGCAAGCGAGTGGTCATTATCGGCGGAGGCGATACTGGTTCGGATTGCCTGGGGACCACTCATCGCCAAGGCTGTGTGGAAGTTCATCAATTCGAGCTGCTGCCGGAGCCGCCGCCGACACGCGCAGAGTCAACGCCCTGGCCGCTCTGGCCGATGCAGTTGCGGACCTCCCATGCCCATGAGGAAGGCTGCGACCGTCAATGGAGCGTGTCGACGACGAAATTCACCGGACACAATGGCCACGTCACCAAGCTCCATGCGCAGCGGGTGAAGTTTGAAGGCGGGAAGTTCACGCCGATGCCCGGTACCGAATTCGAAATGGATGTGGATCTAGTGCTATTGGCCATGGGCTTTACGGGTCCCGTCAAGAACGGCTTGCTCGACAACCTTGGAGTGAAATACGACGCGCGCGGCAGCGTGGCGGTCGATGAAAACTTCATGACCAACCTCGATGGCGTCTTTGCCGGCGGCGACACGAAACGCGGCGCCTCCCTCATCGTGTGGGCGATCGCCGAAGGCCGGAAGATGGCCGCGGGGATCGACAAGTATCTGCACGCCGGAAAGTCCGCCAAGCAGTCAGCCTAGGGACTGGCTCCGGCCTTGCCGATGCCTGTCCCCGTTCCTCTTTCGCCGGCGCCTGTCCCTGCTCCTACGACGTCCTCTCACCCGACACGTTGGAACGTTCTATTCAAAAAGTAGATTGACATGATTCTTGGAAGAAGTCGGTCATTGTGAAGGCTGAGCATCGCGGTTGAGTCTGTTAGGACGTCGTAAAGTCGTCAACATGAAAAAAGAGGGCACCACTGGCAGAAGCTGAATCGCCAAATGACCGATCGCTCACGCCACAGGAGAGAAGAGGTGTAGATTTTCTCGCCACGGCGGCCGCGTCGGTTCTTGCCAAAGAATAGTTCCATCTCGCAAACTTCCTCAGAATTCTGTAGAAAAGATCGCGGTTGCGCTCCCGCGCTCAGCCTGTTCCTGTACTTTTCCGTGGCACATCGGTATGGTGTGCCCACCGTTCACGGAGGTAGGTTGCCTAATGGCGGATCACGCCTATCCGCGCAGCCCCAAAGCCCTCCTCGGTGGCATTGCCCACCTCGGCCGATTCATCGACAAGATTCAAATGCGGAACGCGGGACTGATTCAGGACTACAACTACATCACTGTGGGATTCGACAAGCATCTGATCGATTTTCTCAACATCGATCCGAAGGCGTTCGAAGCACGGGTGTTGGCCGGCGGGTCCGACGAGGATTTCCTCGCCTGGGTCCAGACGCACGGCGAGCCAAGGACACCGGAAGAGATGGCACAATGGAACCACATGCTACTGTCCTCCCGTCCGAAGGATGACGCCGCTCGTCATCGGTTTCAGGGCCGGCTGCAAGAAATAGCCGCCAAACGCGGGGTACCGGTCAGTTCGTTGCCGGCCGTTTCGACGTGGGCGGACGTGATCGAATTGGATGAAAATCGCCTGTAAGGTTCTGTTGAAGGAGGGAAGTCCGCATGCATATGCTCATGGTCGTCTTCCGAGAGTCACTCAAAGAACGGGTGCACGAATTACTCCATCGATGCGATGTGAAAGCGTTCACTGAAGTCAACGAGACGGTCGGCTACGGCCAGACGGGTCCAGCCGAAGGGCTGGCGTTTTACCCTGGGACCAATTCCGTCATCTTGGTCGCTCTGGATCCGGATCACGTGGCACGGGTCACCAGGGCGGTCAGACTGTGGTATGGAGAGGCTGCCAAGCACCCCGGCTGGGAAAAACCCGCTCTCCGTGTGTTCTCATGGCCCACCGAACAAGTTGTGTAGAGAGTGCGGTTTGGATTCCTGCACATCTACGTCAGAGGATTTCGTACAAGTTTCTTGTCTAAGGACATGAGATTCAGCGGAATTCGTTTGCCTCGGGCTTCTCTCACACTATACTGCAAACAGACAACGGGTAAGGGGGCAGAGACGGCATGTCCACGAGCCTCAACTTCCTACTGCTGGAAGATTCCGCGGCCGATGCGGAGTTGATGATCGAAGCGCTTCGTGAGTCGGGGTTTGACCCCAACTGCCGCCGTGTCGACACGAAAGACGACTATCTTCGAGAACTCGACCAGCCTCCTGATTTCATTCTGTCCGATTATTCCATGCCGCAGTTTACGGCCCCGGATGCGCTCCGGCTGATGAAAGAGCGGGGATTGGATTTGCCGTTCATTATCGTCTCAGGATGCATCGGCGAAGATATGGCGGTGGAATGCATGAAAGCGGGTGCCGCCGACTATCTCTTGAAGGACCGGCTGGGGCGGCTTGGTCACGCCGTCACTCAGGCACTCGAACGCAAACGGCTGATCGAGGAGAAACGCCAGGCTGAGCAGCGCTTGTTTCTGGAGACGTTCCACGATTCGTTGACGGGTCTGCCGAATCGCGCCTTGTTCATGGACCGGTTGGAGCGTGTCTTCCTGCAAACCCGCCGCCAACCCGGTCATATGTTTGCCCTGCTGCACGTGAACTTGGACGGCTTGAACATGGTGCATAGCGGGCTTGGCCCGTCCCCCGCCGATCGCCTGCTGATTGAGGTGAGTCAGCGCATCCTGCGTCGAGTCCGTTCCGCCGATACCGTGGCGAGAATGGAAGGAGATGCCTTCACGCTGCTCGTCGATAATCTCAAGGCGGTGGGCAATGCCACACGGGTCGCTGAGCGCCTCCAACAGGAGTTTGCGACGCCCTTCGTCCTGGAGCAGGGGGAGGTCTTCCTGACACCTTGCATCGGTATCGCGTGCAGTCATGCTGGATATGAAAGCGGAGAGCATTTGTTGCGGGATGCCACCACGGCCATGCTGCAAGCCAAGGCGGCAGGCCGCGCCGGCTTCGTGATCTTCGACAAGGCCATGCATCAGCAGGCAATGGCTCGTCTGAAGCTCGAAGGAGATCTTCGGCAGGCGCTGGACCGCAAGGAATTTCGACTCGTCTACCAACCCATTGTGGACTTGGCGGAGGGACGCGTGGCGGGGTTCGAATCCTTGCTACGATGGCAACATCCGGAGCATGGATTGACGAGACCGGATGTCTTCTTGGATATCGCCACGGAACTCGGACTGATGAAGGGCATCGGGGAATGGAGTCTCGGTGAGGCCTGCCGTCAGCTCACGGTCTGGCAGGAGCAGTTCCCCCGGATCGGGCCGCTGACCGTCAGCGTCAATTTTTCCATTCAGCACTTTGCCGAAGACCATTTGACGAAACTGATCAAAAAGGTCAGGGAACGGACTGGGATTAAGGCTTCCAGCCTCAAACTTGAAATTACCGAATCGGAGATGATGAAGAATCCGGAAGTCGTCAGGAAGGCGCTCGCCGAGATCAAAGCGCAACAGATCGACACGTGTTTGGACGATTTCGGGACGGGCTATTCTTCCTTGAGCCATCTGCAGCAGCTGGCCATTCGGTTTCTGAAAATCGACCAGTCGTTTGTGCGCCGTTTAGGGACAGACGACGACGCCCTCGCGATCGTGAAAACCATCATTGCGCTGGCCCATCAACTCGGACGACAGGTCATTGCCGAAGGCGTCGAGACCGCTGAGCACCTCGTCATTTTGCGGTCGCTGGGCTGCGAATATGCTCAAGGGTATTTCTTCGCCAAACCGCTTGACCCGGAAGAGGTCGAGGCACTGCTGGCCTCGGCCCGGCGGTGGTAGCTCGTCGTCATCGCCTCTCACCGCGTCCCTCCTGTTAAGATGGTCTCTCGTAAGGATTGAGCTGTGACGTCTATTCAGCGCTTCACCGCGAAGGTCATCGGTGTGCGGCAACTCACGCACGATGTCCGACAGATCGACCTCGGACTGATCGAGCCGCCTGAAATCCGGTTCAAGGCCGGCCAATTCGTCTCGTTCGAGGTTCCGGATGCCAGAACGGGGCGGACGGTCACCAGACCCTATTCGATTGCGTCCTCGCCGAGCTCTTTGCACATGGTTTCACTGCTGCTCAACCTGGTGCCGCATGGGCCGGGATCCACCTATCTCTTTGGTTTGCGTGAAGGGGACGAGACCCGTTTTTCGGGGCCGGCGGGGAATTTTTACCTGCGGGAGGATCCTGGACGGGATTTGTTGCTTGTCGCCACTGGCACCGGCATTGCGCCGCTACGATCGATGTTATTGGCCAATGCGGATCGTCCTCAGCCGAGTCGCACGACGTTGTTTTGGGGGCTACGAAGCCAACGCGATCTGTATTATGGTGACGAGCTGGCGCGCATGAGCCGTGAAATGACGGGAAGCTCGCACGTCATCACGCTTTCACGGCCCGAGCCTGGATGGCAGGGACCCTCGGGAAGAGTGACGACGCTGATCGAACGAGAGGTTCACGATGTCAAGCGGTTCGCGGTCTATCTCTGCGGCAATAGCGGCATGATTACGGACGTCACTCGCATTATTCAAGCAAAGGGACTTTGTCCGATCTTCCGGGAAAAATACTATGATGATGCGTCCGGTGGTGATGACTAATGGCGGCATTCGAGTGGAGGTGACTGAGGCGAAAATTGGGATACGTGTGTAGTATTCCCGCTTCACAAGTGATACGCCACCGGAACGTCCTTGAATTCCCAGAAAGCGTGAACTGCACTTGAAATCAGGGATTGGTCATTGCGGTGGAACTGGCACCGGGTTTGCTCTAAAGTGTGGCGCCCATTACGGGGAATTGGTCCCTGGCACTGGGAATTTCACGAGGAGGATAGGATGATGAAGACGATGTCCGCTTTGACCGCTGCTGTAGTCTTTGCCGCATGTGCCACGGCATTCGCCCAGGCCCCTGCTCCAGAACCGGTTCCTGCGCCAATACCCGCTCCCAATCAAGACATGATGACTGCCCCGCCCACTGAGGCTGCACCGCCGAATATCGGAGAAGAGAAGAAGGCCGACAAGCCGATGAAACGCGGGAAGGGCAAAGGAAAAGCCAAAGGCCACGCGAAGAAGGCAAACAAGAAGCATGGACTGGATCGCGCGGATGAGGCGGCCGGACAGCATGGCAAGCAGGGCCGGGAGAGGGCTCGCGCGAATCAATAGATCGGGAGGAGTGTCGGGAACAAGACAGGCGGCCAATGGCCGCCTGTTTCCCGGAGCTGATCAGGCAGCCGCTTTGGTGACGAGTTTCTTCACTTCCACGTGCGCAAAAATGACGTCGGGTTCCCGTTGTAGCGCCTCGTAATAGCTGCGTTCGAATCCGTCGCCCTCTTCCGAGGGCCTGATAAGGGCGCGCACATCGGCCAGGAAATGTTCTACTTCGACTGTGGTCAGTTCCTCGCCCTCGTCCAACAATTCATCCACGCGAATGACCAGTTGCGACAAGGGATGCAGCCAGGTAAACCACGGGTCGTTCAGCACCAACTGCAGTAATTGTCCGGTTGACCCCACACGACCGTTGATTCGTTCGTAGGTCAGCTGCTCCGCGACGATGAGCGCTTTGTGCAACCCCAGCAGGCCGCGGCGCACCTCCGTCAGCATGCGTCTCCAGCCTTCCCGGGTTTCTATTGATGATCCTGCCGATCGCATCATGAGTTCATTGTACCAGCTCGAAGCAAAAATGTGATCTCTTTCAATGAAAACTCGTTCGACACCATGACGTCAGCGGCCCCCATGTCCGCCGCCGGAATATGGAGCGGGAGCTGATGGAGACGGCATGAGCGGACGATTGGGATGGAAAGGCAGCACGGGGGCCGGCGTGAGTTGATTCGGCGGCGATGGCGCGCCGAATGGCGTCGTTGTTCGTGGAGGCAGGGGGCCTTGAGGAGCCGCAGGAGCTGGAACTCGAGCATCGTCCTCCGGGCGAATCCCCCCTGGAGCGGTGAGGCTCTGTGTACCGTCAAACGGCTCGACCCGGGTCGCGCTGTCGGCCTGCGAGAGACCGGCGGCCAGCAGCACCACGACACCGATGATTCCTGCGGGTTCGCGCGCGCCCATGGCAGCTTCCTTGCGGGGTTGCCCTTATTGTAACAAAGTCAGCGCCGCTACTCAGCCTTGGACAGAAGTTTTCTCACGCGGAAGTGTGCGAGCACGACGTCGGGAGCCCGATCCATCGCTTCATAATACGCGCGTTCGAACCCTTCCCCTTCCACCGACGGATGCAGCAAGGCATCAACCTCCCGCAGGAGATGGTCGACGTTCTCATCCGTGATGTCGCAGGTGTCGTCCTCGAGCAGGTGATCCATGCGGACGAGGAGATCGGCGATCGGATGGAGCCAGGTGAACCACGGATCCTTCTGCAGGAGATCGATCAGGACGTCTACCGACGGAACCGGCCCGCTCAAGCGTTCATAGGTCTGTTGCTCGGCAATGATGAGGGCACCGTGCAGCTGGACGAGATGTTCCCGCATGGAGCGCACGATGCGTCTCCGGGGATCCACCGGAATGAGCGCGGTCGAGTTCGCGGACGCTCTCATACCTTCAAGTGTAGCAGGCTTGTGCGAATCGGCCAGCGGGGCAGGCAGTTCCACGGAGTGTGTCATGAAAGCCCGAGGATGAATTTACGGCGTATCCGCGGTATTCTTGGGACTACCATCGACGAGGGCTGTCACATGGAGCGACGGAAACACCGGCGCGTGCCTCTCCAGCTTCAGGGTTTGTTGTTGGGTAACTCGCATGAGATCGAAGGACATACACTCGATCTCTCCTTGGGCGGAGCAAGGTTCGAGAGCGATCTGGACGTGTTTCCCGGCAAGACGATCATGGTGCGTCTGGTGGTTCCGGGGGCCGAGTCGCCGTTGTCCATCCAGGATGCAAGGGTACGATGGGTGGATCAGCAAACGTTTGGCGTCGAATTCCAGAACGTTCGGCCGGATGACCTTGATGAGTTGGAAGAGCTGATCAACGAGTTTGATGAGGCGGAGCAGGGCGGCCATGCCTGAGGCGCACGATCTCCCAGCCCGCCCGCACGCTCAATTCTCGTAGTAGACGACGATGGTCGCCTTGCTGCACTTGCAGCAGGTGCCTTGACCCGTCATGGGTGTTTGTCCCGAGGCTTCCGCTGCTTTGACCTGCGCGTCCTCGACGCGTCCCACCTTGTTATAGCAGTCGCTGCAATAGGTCGCTGTCTTGCCCATATCTCCTCCTTAGGTAAAGGCCGACGCACGACGTCCAATAACGTCATGATCCAAGTATAGCGCGATTACGCAAAATTGCTTGATGCGGGCTGGAGGTCGGGGAGGCTAGAGGCCCGCCTGGCTGCCGAAGGCGGCAAACAGCTGGCCGGTCAGGTACGCAGTATTAGCTGGATCGTCGAAATCTTTCCGCCGGATATAGTCATTGAGGACGCGCCCTTCGGCTGTACGATGGACGTGCGGGAGCGCGAGGTTCATCCGGTACCGCTCGATGGCGCCGGCCACGCGGCTGATAAACACCACCGTCCCGTCCCGCTCCTGGCGTTCGACGATCCCGACATGGGTGAGAGGGTCGTTGATGAGTCCATCGCCGTTGTAATCCCAGGTATTGTCGAAAAAGACTAGATCCCCTGGGCGGACAACCGGCCCCTGGTGAAATTTGCCATGCTGGCTGATGTGGTGGTGGATGAGCCTGACTCCGTTCGCTTTCGGATCTGGAGAACCGCTGGCATAGAGATCGATGCCGTGTGCGAGAAAGATAGCGCGGGTGACGCCGGCGCAGTCATAGGCAATGCGTTTCCCATTGGCTTGGATGGTCGCGGCCCCGACCAGCTTGGATGCGGTCCGCACGATCGCTGCTCGACGCGAGGAGGCCTGGACCGACTTGCAACAGGACAGTTCTGGAGCGGCGCGGTGTGGACGATCCCCTGTGGATGTGGCGCAGCCGACCAGCGTCGCGAGGGCGACAATAAATCCGATAAACACCATTCGGCCGAGGGAGGCGTAAGGGGCGTGCATGTGCAATGTCCCACGCCAACGTACCACGAGAGTGGCGACCATCCAAGCGATCCCGCACTTTGGAAATGTCATCGATGTCGGTCATGGTCGGCCTGTTCCTTCGGTGACGACCGACGATCGGGCGCAGCGGAAGCCGATCGTGGCGGACCGCTGGTCGGGACTGAAGCCGCTGCGGGTTGCGGTACGGAGCATGATGATCTTGCTCTTCCAGGAGCCCCCACGCACGCCCTTGTACCGGCCGCTCGTCGGTCCAGGAGGATTTCTTCCTGGCATGTAGGCGTAGTAGTCGAGTCCAAACCAATCGTGCACCCATTCCGCCACGTTGCCAGCCATGTGATGCAGGCCGTAGGGGCTCCGGCCAGGAAGATGGGAATCGACGGCAGCCAGAATCGGAATTTCATGGACATGATGCTGACCGAACATGGCATGGTCACTGTCCGGAGCCGTGTCGCCCCACGGAAACAGCAGGCCGTCGGCCCCGCGAGCGGCTTTCTCCCATTCCGCCTCAGTGGGCAAGCGCTTTCCGTGTGACGCGCAGAATCCCACTGCCTCCTGCCACGTGACATACAGGACCGGCCAGCGCGTCAGCGTCTGATCGGACACCGAATGCACGGTGATCACATGCCAGATCAGTTTCTGCAATTCCTCGGGAGGATGTTGCTTATGGCGGGCGAGATAGGCCAGGTACTCTCCCAGGCTGACTTCGTGCCGGTCCATCGCGAACTCGTCCAGCCAGACCCGCTGTTGCGGGAGCTCCGTGTCATCGAACTGGGTCCAGAGACCGTAGGGATCATCGTCGATCCGCTTGCTGCCAAGGGTGAACTCGCCGGCGGGAATCGTGACGGCTGGAGCCGCCTGCGCCAGGGCCGCGATGCGCGTGAGATGACGGGCCAGTTCGGGCGAAGGCGTGGGTGCGTTCGCCCCTTCCGTCCTGCTTGTCCCCAGGAACAGAAGGGCGAACAGCGCAAGCCCGACGATGACGCTGGACATCAAGTTTTACTAGGGGCGGCGAGGGCTTTGCTCACTTCACCGATCAGACGGCGTTCAATTTCAGCGGTTTCTTCCGCGCTGACGCTCAAGATCCGACCGCCCTGCGCCAGCTTCTCGAATTCAGCCTTCACGCTGAGGCGCGTCACGTTCAACGGCTGCGCCTGGACGGCGATCACGTATTGATTTCGGAAGCCGGCTACTTCCAGTGAGACGGGATTCGAGACCTTGCGGTCCGTCACGATCACGGCCTTTTGATCGGCTTTGATGCTGACTCTGACTTGGTAGCCGTTGCGGGCGAGCGCTTCCTCGACGGACTTGGTGACGGCATTCAAGGGCCGTGGGAGGTCTTCGTATTGAGCGCCCTTTTGCTCAATATGGATATTCTGGGCTGCCTGCTCGAGGGCCGTTTTCTTGATGTCCGCCGTCAACTTGCGGGCCTGCACTAGCTGGTGGTCGAGCTGCTCGGCGGCGGCCTTGGCTTCGGCCTTTGCGCTCTCGGCGGCTTTTTTTGCGTCGCGGATCTCCTGGTTGAGCAGATCGATCTGTTGCTGCATCACCTTGTTGCCGTCCTGCAGTGAGGTGACGAGAGATTCCTGTCTCGCGAGCTGCTTCTTGAGCGTGTCGTTCTCGGCTCGAAAGGGGGAATCATCCGGTTTGCATCCGGAGAGGACGAGAAAGGCCGGCAATGCGAGGGTAAGCGTAAGGGAGGTACGAGGAAGCCGCCACATGGGTTGACGGATTATCCATGCTTCAGAGCCGCTTGTCCATCGTGATTTTGTTTTTGCCGTCATTGACCGCCCCGCCGCGGCCACGCTATCCTCCGACGATGCGGCGCATCCTCTGCGTATCGGCCCTCATTGCGATCCTTCTCTTCGCATCGTTCACGTGCCTTCCTCCTGTGCTGTCGGCGGAACCTGACGAACCTCCTGTCGTGCCGACCGAAGACTATCCGCTCTATGACCTCATCGTCGACGAAAAATTTCTCACCCCTGAGACCAAACTGGTCTTGCTCGAACGTGGGACCCTCACGCGGCTGCATCCCGAACAGCAAGGACCCCTCGGTGTGGAGACCTTTCAAGAGTATGAAATCTTCGACGGCCGTCTTCCGATCGAGCTGGTGCGCGATTTTCTCTTCAAGAACCAAACGCCTTCCAAACTGGAAGCACATTTCGGCTTCGGCGTCCGTTATCGCTTCGTCTCGGGCAACGGCGCCGAGCAGCAGGAGACCTCTCTGGCTCCGGTGCCGGTGTCGCACGGCGGGCCGCGTCTTCTTCAGGACGCGCCGCTCGATGAGCCGCCGGCGGTCATCGACCGGCTGAGCTTCTCCCGCGTCGCTTATACGTTCGCGCGCGACCACGCCTTCGTCTATGTCGAATACAACCGGCCGGATGGCAGCGGAGGAGGATTCGCCGTCTGGCTTCGCCCCACCGGGCCTCGCTGGGGCATTTTTGACAGCGAATTGGTATGGGCGGCGCGGACACGATAAAGGCGAACACGGCCTGTACAGTGTCCGGCTTCCAGTCGGTTGCAGACCGAAGGAACCGGGCGTAGCATGTTTCATCATGGCCTTGGGATGGCTGGACTGATCCGCAAAACGTTTTCAGTGCCCCCGCTTGGCTGCAATTGCTCGATCATCGGCGATCCCGTGAGCAAACAGGCCATCGTCGTAGACCCCGGAGGAGCGCCGGAACGGATCCTTCGTGAGGTGCGGGAGCTCGGTTTGACCGTGACCAAGATTCTTCACACACACGCCCACTTCGATCACTTTCTGGCGTCCGGCGAAATGAAGAAGGCCACCGGGGCCGTCCTCTGCCTGCATCAGGACGACCTTGAGTTATGGGACATGCTCGACGTTCAGTGCCGGGCGTTTGGGGTGCCGTACACGGCCGTTCCCCCGCCGGATCACTGGATCCTGGACGAAGAAAAAGTGTCAGTCGGCCAGGTGACGGCGATCGCTCTGCATACTCCCGGGCATACACCGGGGTCCATGAGTTTCCATCTTCCCGCAGGCGGCATCGTGCTGGCCGGCGACACTCTCTTTCGCGGGAGCATCGGGCGAACGGATCTCTGGGGTGGAGATTTTGATGCGATTGAGCGGTCCATCCGTGACCGCTTGTACAGTCTCGATGACTCGACGCTCGTCGTGACGGGACATGGCCCCGAGACGGAAATTGGATGGGAGAAGGAGAGCAATCAATTCGTCCGCGCATGAACGGATCAGGAGGTAATTATGAGGACAAGCGCTCGATGGCTGATGTTGTTCCTGCTGTCGTTTGGCTGCGGCTCCCCCGTCGTGCATGCGGAACCCGGCTCTTCGCAGCCCGATCAGGTCACGATTTCCGACGTGAAAGTGCGCATCTCCGACCATGGACCGGTCGTGCTCCTGCAGGCGGAAGGGAAGACCATCCCGATCTTCGTCGACCTCACCGTCGCCGTATCCATCCAGGGGGCGTTGAATGGTGAGCAGCTGCACCGGCCCTTGTCCCACGACCTCATGCATACGATTCTGAAAACGTTCGGCGCCAAAGTCACGCAATCGGTCATTACCCTCAAGGGCGGAACCTATTATGGAGCGCTGAGCGTGGCGTTCGGCGGCGATGTCAAAGTCTTCGACAGCCGCTCGTCGGACTCCATTGCACTGGCGATTCACTTCAAGGCGCCGATTATCGTCGGGCGTGACCTGCTGAATTCCGCGGGCGTGGTGCAGGAAAAGTCGAAGACGGAGGACCTCTGAGTCCTTTTATTCCTTGGCCATTCGCTCGTTCAACCGGGCGAGACGTTTCTCGGTCGACTGTCTGATGAAGTCCATGTTTTCGGCGAGGTGCTGCTGGGCCGTGATCCGGCCCTCTTCCCGGCGCTTCAGCTGACTCAAGCCGAATTGCGCGATGAGCGGACCGTCTTCGTTGTAGAGTTCCTTCCAGATCTCCATGCAGCGTGCCTGTTTGGCAGGAGGAAAGGCGTCGCAGGGAGGATCAACCGCCCTTGCCGGCTCTGCAGAGAGACCCACGAGCGTGAGGATCACCGCCAACCGTTTCATATCCCTCTGGTCATCCGCGCTGCGGCTAGATCTGCATCGCCTCGGTCACTTCATGAAGCGTCGCCTTCGCCACCGCGCCGGCCTTCCGGCTGCCGTCCTCCACGATCTCATCGATGCGCGAAGGATGGTTGACGAGAGCCGTCCGCGCCGCCCAGATCGGCGCCAAGGTGTCGACCACTCGGTCGGCCACCAGCTTCTTACAGTCGATGCAGCCGATTTCGGCCGTGCGGCATTCGCGGTTGACCTGCTCGATAATCGGGAGCGGGGAGAACATCTTGTGGAAGTCGAACACCGGGCACAGCTCAGGGTTGCCGGGATCCATGCGTCTCACCCGTGCGGGGTCCGTGACCATCGTTTTGAGTTTCTGGCGGACCACCGGCTCGCTATCGGAAAGGTTGATCGTATTGCCGTAGCTCTTGCTCATCTTCCGGCCGTCCGTGCCAGGGACCTTCGGAAATTTAGTGAGATGTTCCTTCGGCTCGGGAAACACCGCCTGCTTGTAGAGGTCGTTGAACCGCCGTGCCACTTCCCGGGTCAGCTCCAGGTGAGGCAGCTGATCCTTCCCCACGGGGACGAAATGCGGTTTGTACAGGAGAATGTCGGCCGCTTGAAGGACAGGATACCCGAGGAAGCCGTAGGTGCTGAGATCCTTCTCCTTGATCTCCTCCTGTTTTTCTTTATACGTGGGGTTGCGCTCCAACCACGACACCGGAATCATCATCGAAAACAATAAATGTAACACGGCGTGTTCCGGAATGCGTGATTGAATGAACACGATCGAGCGATTCGGATCGATGCCCGCCGCCAGCCAGTCAATGAGCAGCTCACGCACGTACTCTCGGATGCGGCTCGTGTCGGCGTAGTTTGTCGAGAGCGCATGCCAATCTGCGACAAAGAAGTAACACTCATGCTCGGCCTGGAGCTGCTTCCAATTCTGAAGCGCCCCGAGATAGTTTCCCAGGTGCAGGAGGCCGCTGGGCTGCATACCGCTCAGCACCCGTTTCTTGCCTTCGGTCGTCATGGCGAGGCTCCCGCACTGAATCCCACTACCGCCGAAAGGATTGTACCCGAAAGGCCGGAAGCGAATGTACTGGTAAAGGTATGGATGATTCGCAGCTCGCGGTCAAATACGAGCAGTCCCACGAGGATCATCATGCCGTAGGGTTCCATTCGCGCAAGCGCCAGCGCGGGGCGTGGCGGCAGCACACTCACCATGATGCGGCCGCCGTCGAGCGGCGGGATGGGCATCAGATTGAAGATGCCGAGAAAGACATTGACCAGGACGGAATAGAACGCCATGACCGCGAGAGGCAGGAGAATCACGGGAGCCCAGGTGGTGTCGTGGTCCGGCGCGGCAGGGCGCGAGTCTGACGACAGGAGAGAGGGATTGATGAAAAGAAGCAGCGCGAGTAGCACGGCACTGCCAACCGCCAGAAGAAAATTCATGCCCGGTCCGGCCGCCGCAACAAGGGCCATGTCGCGCCGCGGCTGCCTCATGTTCCGCGGATCCACAGGCACCGGCTTTGCCCACCCCAGCAGAAAGCTACCAGGCAGCATCAAGCAGAGGAAGGGGACAATGAGGGTGCCCAACAGATCGACATGTGCCAGGGGATTCAGGGTGAGGCGTCCCTGCCTCTTCGCCGTCGCATCGCCGCATTGATTGGCGACCCAGCCGTGAGCAAATTCATGCAGCACTATGGCAAAGAGCAGGGGCAACGCTTTATAGGAGATGGAGTAGAGGAATTGGGATAGATCGTTCATGGACGTCAATCGACTTGTGTGAACCGTCCGCGCTTGACCTGAATCAGAAACAGAGGACGGTTCAGCGTGCCGTCCTGAGCGAACGCGGCCGGGCCTGCCAGTGCGGGCAAATCCTGCTGCACCGTGAGGTACTCGCGAATCGCCTCGCCTGAGGTGGCCCCTTTCTTGATGGCCTCGATCACAAATTTCGCCGCCTCATAGCCTTGCATGGCAAACAGCGTCGGGGAATTCTGAAACCGCTTCTTATAGCGGTCAACGAAATCCTGCACGGTGGGATTGGGGCTATCGACAAAAAAGCCGTCGACAAAGACGGCGCCGTCGATTGATTGATCCGCGGTGCGGGCGAAGTCAGGAGCATTCCAACCGTTGCTCCCAAGGAAGGGGACTTTCATGTCGTGAAAGTTCAGTTGAGCGGCGATCAACCCCACATCCGCGGCCCGGCCCGGGATGAAGATGGCGTCGAACCCCGGTGTATAAAGGACTTTCCTGTCGAGCTTGGTGAGCTTACCGCCGATTTTTGTTGGATCGACGGGCACCGCAAGCCCATACTTTTTCAAGTCTTCGGTTTTCATGCGTTTCAACTGCGCCCCGACGTCGGAATCACCTTCTTTATAGGATTCGATCGCGATGATCTCGCCGTCCCGCTGCCGCGCTTCCTGCGCGAACAAGCGGGCCATCTCGCGGCCATAGGCCGTGTCCGGATGGAGAATGCAAAAGCGGCGGAATCCGAGGTCGCCCGTGGCGTACGCCGCGATCTTCTGCGCCTGCAGCTGATAGGTCAGTGCCGTGCTGAAGGCAAAACTGCCAAGACGTCTGACGTTCGGCAGCATGGCGGTCGGCGTAATCAAGGGGGTGTGCGAACGTTCGGCCAGTTCCGCCATGACGGGCAGATTTTTCGACAGCAGGGGGCCGATCACCGCAACGGGGCGATCGTTCGCCAGGAGACCGGAGAAGTCGTCGAGGAACGAGGCCTGGGCGGATTCGATGTCTTTAACCAGCAGGCCGATCGAAGGCCCTCCGGCTCGATCGCCTGTTGACTCGACGGCGAGTTGGATGCCGCTCAGCACGTCATTCGCGAACGACGACATTTTTCCGGACAGCGGCAGCACGGTCGCGATCAAGAACTGGCTGGACTTCAGCTTGGTCTGCAGCGCATCCAGCATTTCCGACAGCCGGCTTCGCTGCGGATGTGACGGGAAGTGAGCCAGGAATTGCTGAATCTGTCGGGAGGCTTGGTGCTCTTCGCCACGTCCCATATAAAGGTCGATCAACCGGAGAGCGGCCAGATCTCCGGGGAAGCTTCTCGGATACGCCTCCCTGATCCGCTCGAGGACTTTCTTGTCGAAGCTTGCGTTGATGAGTTCCGTGATATTCGTGCGGATCTCCTCCGCTTGTTCCTCTGAGCTCAACGACATCTCATCAAGCCAGGCCTGAATAGCGCGGGCAGGTTCTTTTTTTTGAACGTAGAGTTCACCGCTCAAATGCACTGCTTCGCGCTTGGTGACGTCGTCTTGCGACAGGGCGCGTAAGCCGGTCAGAATCGGAAGCGCGAGATCCGGATTTCCCATCGCCGCGTGGGTACGTGCCAGCATCAACTTTCCCCGATCGGCCACCTCGGAGGAGGGAAATTCCGCCTGGAGTTGCTGCAGGTATTTCAACGCTTCTGCATATTGTTGAGCCCGATACAATGCCGCGCCGAGCAGGAGATAGGTATCGTCAAGCAGGTCCGGTTTTGGGTTGGTCCCTAGAAACCTGCGAAGGATCGTGATGGCTTCTTCCGCCTGCCCTCCGTCGATCAATCGTTTGGCCTGATTGAGCGTCGGATGGTTTGCGGGCGCGCGCTTGGCCGTTTCAGCGGCCACCGCAGCATGCCAGGCGGCATCTACGGAGAATGCCAGCAGCGCAAATGCGAGAGCCGCACAGGCTGCGGTGAATCGCCTCGACCGAGGAGGGGAGCCGCACGGCGAAACGGACCCGTCGGCAGGATAACGCTGGTGGCTCGTACGCATGAAAATCGCCAAAGGTGACTAGTATCGGAATCCCCCCGGGGTGTCAAGGTTCGACGCATTGCGTGGCACGTTGTCTTCCCTCGAATCATTGGCTATCATCGCCGCAATGGACACGGACGCTCTGGTCGAGCGCTATCTCAATCATGTCCGCGTCGAAGGCGGCCTCTCACGAAATACCATCGAGGCATACCGGCGCGACCTCGAGAAATTTCAACGCTACCTGCGTCAGCGGAAGATCGGACAGCTTGGGCTGGTGACGCCGGACACCGTCCGCGCCTTTCTCTCATCCCTTCACGCGCTGCGGCTCTCGGCAGTATCTTCGGCGCGTTGTTTGTCCGCCGTTCGAGGCTGGCTGCGGTTTCTGCATGAGCAGCAGGTCATCGAGGGGCATCCGGCACGCGACATCACGCCGGCGCGTCGCGGGACGCGATTACCCAAAACATTATCGGAGCGCGAGGTGACCGCCCTGCTGGAGGTACCGGTGCAGGCAACGGCGGAAGATCGGCGCGATCGCGTGATGCTGGAATTGCTCTACGCGACAGGGCTGCGGGTGTCAGAGCTGGTGTCTTTGGAGCTTGCCCACGTGAACCTGGAGGTCGGCTATCTGCGCGTGACGGGCAAGGGATCCAAGCAGCGCATCGTGCCGATGGGTGAGCCGGCCCGGTGTCTTCTGTTGGACTATGTTCACGCCACCAGGCCGCAATTGCTCAAGCACGGCCCTTCGCGCGTGCTCTTCGTGTCTCGTCGCGGGACCGCCCTGACCAGACAGGCGTTCTGGAAGTCGTTGCGTGCTCGAGCACGGCGAGCCGGGGTGAGCAAAGCCGTTTCCCCTCACATGCTGCGGCATTCCTTTGCCACGCATCTGCTGGGAGGAGGGGCCGATCTGCGTTCCGTTCAAACGATGCTGGGACACGCCGACATCGCCACCACACAAATCTACACGCACGTCGAACGCGAGCGGCTGAAACAAGTGCATGCAAGGTTTTTCCCTCGGCAGGCACGCCGGAGTCGAAAATCGCTGTGACAACAAGCCCAGGAATAGCCGCAGAATCTGCAAGAACAGTGCGAGATTCGGTTGACAAGGGGAGATGGACTTGGTAGCATCCGCCAGCTTGCTAAGAAAATCGGGCGGATAGCTCAGTTGGAAGAGCGCTGCCCTTACAAGGCAGAGGTCACAGGTTCGATCCCTGTTCCGCCTACCACGGATGCAATGTGGATCGAGGCCGTGAATTCAGGGAAAGCAAATCGTTTAGACTGGACCATCCGCTATATATAGTCTTGTCGATCGAATCATCCGCTATAGGTAGAGCCACGAGGGGCCGTCGTTCAGCCTGGTTTAGGACGCCAGATTGTCAATCTGGAGGTCGCGGGTTCAAATCCCGTCGGCCCCGCCACGTTTTTCGTCTCGCATTGACAGATCAAGAGAAGAGAGCTGCGGCTGGTTCCGATATTGCCCAGCTCTCTTTCTGGAGTGCGGCACAGAAAGCCTCTATCCCCCGAGCACCATTTTCTACAGCGTCTGTTAGACTCGAACAGGTGCCTGGAGTGCTCATGCGAGCAGGAAAGGGTATAGACCAATGTTCCAAATCGGTTTGACAGGCCTGTTGGGATCGTTGGGCGCCGTCTCAAAGGCGGTGCTGCTGTTGCTCTTCCTCTTTTCCGTCGTGTCGTGGGCCATCATCATTTTCAAGTGGCGCGCGTTTGCGACGGCGGACCGGATGGATCACCAGTTCATGACGCTGCTCGCGAAAGCCAAAGATTTGGACGATCTCTGCCGTCAGGTACGGCGAATGGAGTCCAGTCCTGCCGCGGTGCTTTTCGAAGGCGTCATGGACCGGATCGCGGGCTTGCGTGGCCAGGACGGCGCCCCCGCACCGGCCGACCGGCAGCTCATCGAGCGCACAGCCTCTCATCTGTCGCACAGCCAGTTGTCCAGGCTGGAGTCATACCTTCCTTTTCTAGCCACGACCGGGAACATCACTCCGTTTATCGGGCTGCTGGGCACCGTCATGGGCATCATCGATGCCTTCCGTGAGATTGGCGCCCAAGGGACGGCGAGCATCGCGGCGGTGGCGCCGGGCGTCGCCGAAGCGCTGATCGCGACGGCAGCGGGCCTGTTTACGGCCATTCCTGCAGTCATTGCCTACAACTATTTTCTCAGCCGCATCCGGCGAACGGCCTTCCGAATGGATACTGTCACGATTGAGCTGATGACGTCCCTCTCCGTGCCCGTGGTCAAGGCGAAACCCGTCCCGGTCGGAGCACAACGATGATGTACGAAGCCCGCCAGCGGCGCTTTATGGCGGAAATCAACGTGATTCCGCTCGTCGATGTGGTGTTGGTGCTGCTCGTGATTTTTATGGTGACCGCGCCGATGCTGTATCGCGGGATGGACATCAACCTGCCCAAATCTGCGACGAACACGATTAAGCCGGAAATGCGAACTGTGCTGACCATTGAGAAGGATCAACGGCTCTATCTGGACAAGGATCCCGTCGGCGTCGCGCAGCTTGAGCAAAAGTTAAAAAATTTGAAGCATGAGCATGCAGATGTTTCGCTCTACCTCCGTGCCGACCGGGAAGTCCCCTACGGGGTCGTCGTGCAGGTGATGGACGGAGTGAAGAAGGCTGGGATTGAGAAGATCGGAATGGTGACCGAGCCGGTGGGACCGGAGCGGGTCGGGGGGGCACCGATTCCGCGCACACCCTCTCGAAAAAGTTAACACGGTTGCTCGTGAGAGGGAGTTGGGATGGTTGCTCCCGCACAGGTGTATGCGGCGTTCTGGTTCGACCGGGATGAGCAGGACCGGTTTTTCCGTTGCCTGGGACGGACGCTCTCCATTTCTCTTGCCCTGCATGTGGTTGCGCTGCTGGTGATGATGGGAATCAGGCTGGCACCCCACGGCGAGCGGCCGTTGGCAGCGGTTGAAGTGACTCTCGTCAATGTGCCAACCCCTGTGAAAACTATCGAACATCCCAGGCCGGTGGAACCGGTCAAGCGTGCGGAAGCCAGACCGTCTCCCGCCCCCGCGCCGCCGGTGAAAACGGCTGCGCCTACGGCGACCCCGGTCTCGGTGCCTGCACGCGCGAGCGTGGCAAAGGATATTCTGAAAGATCTCGAACTCCCGCCCGACGCACCGAAATTCGGAGAGTTGACACCTGCGAAGGCCGTGGCGCAGCCCCGTCCTCAGGCGCCGGCCAAAGTCCAGGTTCCGGACCTCCCGCGTATCCCAGATGTGATGCCTGATCAGGCGGTGAAGACTCCCCAGCGGAGCTCCATCAGTGAGGAACTCAACCGGGAGCTCGAGGAAGAGCTCAAGAAGGTTAAGGAGTACAAGCCAGCCGCGAAGCTGGAGATTCCCAAAGAGGCGCCGGTGAAACCGGTTCCGCAGCAGGAAGCGGCCATACCCCAAGTGAAGGGGCCTCAGACACAACTGAAAACGTCCGGCACCTCAGGCACGAATCCGTTTTGGGGTCGGGTGGAGGCGATTATCAAAAGCCAGTGGGAACCCCCTCCGATCGACGTCACGGGGCAAACGTATAGTGCAGTCATCCGATTCCGGTACTATCGAAACGGGACAGTCAAGGATGTGGCGATTCAAGAAACATCCGGCAACAGCTACTTTGACATGGCAGGTCAGCGGGCAGTCCTCAAACCGCGTCAGTTTCCCGTCTTCCCTGCCGATATGACCGAGGCGTATCAAGACGTGGAAATGGTATTTCGAGTCGGGGAGAGCGTGGGATGAACCAACGAACATTCATCGGGCTTATTCTCTGCAGTCTCTGCGCATTGGCCGGAGTGGTCTTTGCGGCAGACGTGTTTCTGGAGGCCACAAGACCGGACTTTCAAAAAATTCCACTCGGCGTCGTGAGCATCGAGAACACTGGAGGGCCGGACTGGCTCGGCGGACGTCTCGAAGAGGTGTTGAAGAAGGACGTCAAGCGTTCGCTCGTCTTCGAGCTGATGGACCTCCCGAGTCTGGGGATCAAGGTCCGCGACGTCGGCAATGGCCTGGGCAACGGCTCAAAGGACATCTTCAAGCAGGCATCGGAAAACGGGGTATCGGTCTTGGTATGGGGAAAGGCGGGGCTGAAAAAGGGAGAAAAAGAAGACGACATCAATATGGAGGGGTTTGTCTACGACAGCGGCAGCGACGAGGTGGTCGGCGGCAAGCGATATGCCGGTTCGCCGTCGGTCGTACGTCTGATGGCCCACCGGTTTGCCGACGAGCTGGTGTTTCGCTACACCGGCGAACCGGGGATCGCCAGAACAAAAATTGCGTATGTTTCGGCCCACGGAGCGGCCCGGGAGCTATTCGTCATGGACTATGACGGCTATGATGCGCGTCAGCTGACTGCAGACGGGTTCTTGAATCTGATGCCCCGCTGGTCTCCGGACCGCCGGTTTTTGGTGTTTACCGCCTACCGTAATCGCAATACGCAGGATATCGATATGATCGAACTCGCGACGGGTAAGCGGTGGACGCTGGTCTCATACGGAGGTTTGAACATTACTCCAGCCTTGTCCCCGGACGGAAATTTTCTTGCCTTTGCTTCCAGTCATGAGGGGAACTCTGAGCTGTACCGCCTGGATACGAGGACCAAGGCCGTCCAGCGGCTGACCACCAATCCGGCCGGGGAACTGTCGCCAAGTTGGTCTCCGACTGGTAGAGAACTTGCTTTTGTATCCGACCGCGGTGGTGGGCCCCAGGTCTTTTTAATGAGTTCCGATGGCTCGAACGTGCGCCGGTTGACCTTTGAAGGCGATTACAACGCCGCGCCCGCCTGGTCTCCCAGAGGGAACTGGATTGCCTACGTCTGCCGCACGCCCCGGAAAGAATATAAACTGTGTCTCACCAGCCCTGACGGACAAAAGCGTATGCAATTGACTACAGGGGGTGGCATCGATGACTCACCTTCCTGGTCTCCGGACGGACGTCATCTCGTCTTCAGCTCGACGGCAGACGGTAAAAGTCACATTTATATGATTGATGCGGACGGAAAGGACCTTGAACGGCTGACGTTTGAGGGGACTCATAATAGTGCGCCAACTTGGTCTCCGGCGTCTTAGCCGCACCACCAGCCACCAGCAAGTTCTGACATACATCTAGCGAGAGGAGACACGTATGGGCACAACACCGTTTAGGATCGCCATGGCACTCGTGGCCAGCGTCGCCCTGTTGGGCGTTTCCGGTTGTTCGAAAAAGTCGGTGCAATCCGGCGGCGATACGCAATCGTCGCAGCAAAATAAGACAGCGAAGAGCGAGAGCATGGAAGGTTCCAAGAGCGGCGTCGGGAGTTTCCCGGACACCAGCATGCAGTCCGGCGGAAGCTCCGGTCTTCGGGGGCTGGATAAGAATCCTTCGGAAGAACGTGTGGGGAGTGGCGGCGGGGGCAGCAGCGCGGAAAGCGGCATGGGCGGCTCCTTGTTAGCCAAGGCCGATACGGGCGACACGTCAGGCCGCCAGTTGGAGGAGATCCGGGCGGAACAGGCAGCCTCGGCTGCCGCCGGGCTTCGTGACGTGTTTTTCGGCTATGACAGCTGGACGATTTCGGATGATCAGCGGCAGTCGCTGAATCGCGACGCCGAGTGGCTGAAATCGAACCCCGGCGCCATGATCAAGGTTGAAGGTCATTGCGACGAGCGTGGAACGTCGGCGTACAACCTGGTGCTCGGAGAAAAGCGTGCCAAGGCCGTGCGCAACTATCTTGTGGAACTGGGCATCAGCGCCAACCGGTTGTCCGTCGTCTCCTATGGAAAGGAGCGTCCGTCCTGTCTTGAACACGCCGAATCCTGCTATCAGCAAAACCGTCGCGGGCATCTCGTCGTGAAGACAGGTAAGTAAGAACGTGTCAAGTGTAGGTGGCACCATGAGTATCACGTGGTATGTGCGGAGCGTCGGAACGGTGGTGTGTCTGCTCTCAATGAGCCTCTTGAGCGGTTGCGTGGCCCAGCAGGCGGATTTGAAGAGTGCAGAGCGCCGGTTCAAAGAATCCAACGAGGCGCTGGCTCAGCGGGGGGCTCAGCAACGGCAGGAACTCGAAGAGCTGAAGAGCCACGAGCTTCCAAGGCTGCGCGGCGAACTGGAAAAAGCACAGCACCAGGCCCAGGAAATTCAACGAGCCCAGGACGACATCCGGCAACGGTCGGCGGTGCTCGAACAGCAAACGCGAAAGTTGGAGCAGCTGTCCTCGAAGCTCGAAGCGGAAAGCGCCAATCGCTATACGCAGGTGCGCGAAAGCCTCAATGCCCAGGACGTCAAGAACAAGGCGGACCGCGACCAGCTGCGGGTGGACGTGAATACGCGCCTCGATGACGTCAACCGCCAAATGGAGGTGCTGCGCAAGGAAATCATCGACGCGGTGCAGAAAACCAACACCGCGTTCGCGAAAAGCTTGGACGTCAAACTGGACGAGCAGCGCAAAGCCTTGGCGGACACTCAGGCCCGCAACGAACAGTTGTCGGCGAAATTTACGCAGTTCAACCAGGCCTTGACGGGTTTCCGGGACTCCTTGACGTCTCTGAGTGAGCGCATGGGGCAGGAAGAGCAGGCCAACAAGGCTCTTGCGGCCAAGATGGACGCCGACACCAAGGCCTCGGCATCCCACATCAACGAGACGACGAAAACGATGTCGGGACACTTAAGCGAGGTGAATAAGAGTGTCGCCGCGGTGGCGCAGAAGCTCGCGGCCCGTATCGATGAACAGGTCGGCGAAGTCAATAAGACTGTGACACGGCTCGATGCGCGCATGACGGACCAAGAGCGCCGTGTCGATGGGCTCGCTAAAAATGTGGATCACGTGACTCATGAAGTTCAGGGGCGGGGCGCGAATCCGAAGGGCGCACGCCAGCAACAAACGACGACCAAGTCGACGCAGCGGTCGTCCATGACCGCGCCGGTTGAGCCGGCTCAGCCTGAACCAGTCGCGGCCGCCCGTCCGGAACCGGTCGCGGCGACCCATCAGGAGCCGGAACTGACCAATCACGCGGTTGAACGTGCCGCGGCACCGGCGGCGGAAGAAACCCCGGAACCGGTCCAGGTTGCCGCGGCTCGACCGTCCGAACGGTCAGATAGGGCGGAGTACGAGCGGATTCTGGCCTATTTTAAAGAGGGCAATCTGGATGGATCCCGGGAAGGGTTTTCAGCATTTCTGGCTGAGTATCCGAACTCCGATCTGGCCCCGAATGCCCGCTATTGGCTTGGGGAATCGCATTACGGTAAAAAGGACTACAAACAGGCCATCGATTCCTATGACCGCGTCGAGTTGGACTACCCGCAGAGCGAAAAAGTGCCGGCCGCGATTCTCAAGAAAGGGTTTGCCTATCTTGCTCTAAAAGACAAGAAGCGCGCGTCGTCGGCGTTCAAACAGGTGGTGACCTTGTATCCGAAGAGTCCCGAGGCGGGAAAAGCCTACGACAAACTGAATCAACTGAAGGAGCTGCGTTAACTGTGACGCGCGGCCTGGCGACAGTGGGGCTGGGGCTCGCGACCGCGGCGGCCTTCATGGCCTTAGCCGGTTGTGCCAAGCACGCGGATTTCGTCGAACTGCGCGACCACCTCGCCACCGTGGCGAAATCGCAAGATCAGGATCAAAAGCGGCTGGATGCGTTGCAGCGGCGGTTGGACTCACTCGAGCGCGTCAGGGACGGAGAGCCGTCGAAGATGAAGCTGGATGATCTCACTGGCAGGCTGCAGAAACTCGAAGCGCGGCTGAACAAGCTGGACGAGCTCCCTGTGGCATCCACTGCGTCGAAACTTGACACGGTGCCGGCCGACCCCGTGAAGACAGCGAAGCCGCAAAAACCCGGAGGGGCGGAGCCTATCATTCCCAATGTGCCCGCGATTACGCCCACGTCCGCATTCAATTTGTCCTACAACGACTACTTGAACGGCAAGTACGACCTGGCGGTTGCCGGCTTCCAGCGGTTCGTCAAGGATTTCCCCGGCACGTCGCTGACGCCGAACGCCCATTATTGGCTGGGCGAATCCTACTACCAACAGAAAGATTACGCCCGGGCGATGCAGGCGTTCGAGTACGTGTCCACGGAATTTCCCGGCAATGAAAAGGTGCCCGCCGCGCTGTACAAACTGGGCCTGGCGGCGGCAGAAACCGGAGATCTGGTGAAGTCAAAAAGGAATTTGAAGCGGGTCCTTGAAGAGTTTCCCACCTCGGATGAAGCCAAGCTCGCTAAGAACAAGCTGGCCGAAATCCGATGATGGGCCGGGCGTTGGGAGTGTAATCGGTGCCCGCTGCGCGTTGTTCGCCGACGATTCAGGTGCTGCCGGGCGAGGTCGTGAGCCGCATTGCAGCCGGCGAGGTGATCGAGCGGCCCGCGGCGGTCGTCAAGGAGCTTGTTGAAAACAGCCTTGATGCGGGTGCCCGGCACCTTGTGATCGACATCAAGGATGGAGGCCGCTCCCTCATCCGCGTCACCGATGACGGCGAAGGGATCCGCCGCGCTGATCTTCTTCTCGCTTTCGAGCGTCACGCCACGAGCAAACTCCGCTCCGACGAAGATCTCGCCTCGATCACCACCATGGGATTCCGCGGCGAAGCGCTGCCGAGCATTGCCGCCGTGTCTCACGTACAGGTGGCAACGGCCAGGAGAGAAGACGCCGTCGGGGCACAGGTATCGTTGATCGGCGGTGTGCAGCAGGGGATCACCGACGCCCCGCCGGTGGCCGGCACGAGAATCGAAGTCGCGGATCTCTTTTACAACCAGCCGGCGCGAAAAAAGTTCCTCAAGTCCGTGCCGACCGAATTCTCGCATATCAGCCTCGCAATTCAGCAGGCGGCACTGGCCTGGCCGTCCGTGCACTTCCGGCTGACGCACAATGGTCACGAGATTTTGAACTATTCGGCCGTGACATCGGACCGCGAGAGGATTCTACAGGTCTACCGGCCGGCGTTTCTTGACAAGACGGTGGAGGTGCGCGGCCGGATGGCCGGCTGCACGCTCAGCGGCGTGATGATCGATCCGGTGCAGGCCCGCGCATCCAAGACACCTCAGGATTTGTTCGTGAATCGCCGTCCGGTCAGGAACGCCGCGGTGTTTCATGCCGTGATCGATGGATATGGGTCGTTGCTTCCCAAAGCCCATCATCCTGCGTATGTCCTATTCCTGGATATCGATCCGGAGCGCATTGACGTCAACGTGCACCCAGCGAAGCGCGAGATTCGGTTTGCGGATCAGGAAGTGGTCCACCGCTTCGTCCGCCAGACGGTGCGTCATGCGTTTAGCGGCGTCGAACGCAAGCTGGTGCTTGGCATGGCTCCCGAGCAGGCTGCGGCTGCCTCGGGGGCTCCGGCGTCCCGGCGCGGTGAAGAGGCTACAACCACCGTGCCTTCGGGACGAGAGCAGACGACCACAAACGGACCGTCGAATTCAGGCGACATCCCCGGTGCCTCCTCGCTGTTTGTCAGCGAACGATCGGCTTCTTATGCGCGTTCGCAGGACGTGGCGATCATTCCGTTCGGGCAGGTGCTTCAAACCTATCTCGTGGCCCAGGTCGGGCGCGAACTACACGTGATTGACCAACATACCGCCCATGAGCGGGTGCTGTTCCAACGTCTGTGGCGAATGTGGATGCAACGACGGATGGTCATCCAACCGCTGCTCATTCCGGAACCGATCGAGTTGACCGTCGCAGAAACCACACTCTTGCAGAAATATGCAGGAGAACTGGAACAGTTGGGACTTCTTGTCGAAGCGTTTGGGCCGTCCGCCGTCCTTCTCAGAGGCGTGCCGGTCGGCCTTGGACCTGTGGACGGCGCCTTGCTCGTTCGCGAGTTGCTGGAGGACATGGCGGAATGGGCGGTGGCCTCCTCCTTTGACGCGCGCGCGCAGCCGATACTCGCCACACTGGCGTGCAAAAGCGCGGTCCAGGCGGGGCGGACCATGGCGCTTCCCGAGATTGAGCATCTCGTCCGCGACTGGGTGGACGAAGGATTGATGACGACCTGCCCGCACGGAAGGCGCACCGCGTTCCGTTTTTCTCCAGAGGATCTCGACAAACTCTTCGGCCGGACCGGATGGGCGTGACGACCTGTCCTCTGCACACGATGGCTTCTCTGACCGAGGGACAAGTCCGCCGGAAGCCGCTGGTCGTCATCCTTGGACCGACCGCCGTCGGTAAAAGCCGCGTGGCCATCGAGGTGGCCAAACGGCTCGACAGTGAAATTCTGACGGCCGACTCGCGTCAAGTCTATCGGGGGATGAATGTCGGGACGGACAAGCCACCGGTGGCCGCCCGTGAGGGCATTGCCCATCGCCTTATCGATCTCGTCGATCCTGACGAGCCGTTCAATGCGGGTGTTTTTCAGCGCTATGCGACCCGGCTGATTGAAGGGCTTCATCAACGCCGGTCTCTTCCGCTGGTGGTCGGGGGCACAGGGTTGTATGTTCGGATCCTCCTGCAGGGGTTGTGCGAAGCGCCGCCGAGTGATCCGGGATTGCGGGCGCAATTATGCGAAGAAGCCCGAGAGCAGGGCCCCATGCATATGTATGAGCGCCTCACGGCGGCTGACCCGCTGACCGCAGCGAAGATGCATCCTCGTGATACCTCGAAGGTCATCCGAGCCTTGGAGGTCCAGCATCTCTCCGGCATTCCGATGTCGTCGTTTCAAGCCGGACATGGTTTTACCGACCGGCCATTTTCGGCGCTCGTCATTGGACTGAATAGAGAGCGGGAGCATCTCAACCGTCGCATCGAGGAGCGCATCGATTGGCAGCTCGCCAATGGACTTATTGAAGAGACCCGTGATCTGCTCGCCCGGGGATGCCGGCGGGACAGCCCGGCGATGACAGGATTGGGCTATCGACATGTGGCCGCTCATTTAGCCGGTGAATACGATCGGGAGGAAATGGTCAGGCTCTTCAAGCGCGATACGAGGCGATTTGCCAAGCGGCAAATGACCTGGTTTCGGCGGGAGCCGGGGACGACCTGGCTCATGATCGACGAATCAGAGCCGCTGGAAGAGACGGTGGCCCGCGCCGTACGGCTGATTGATTCCTTTCTTTCAGCGCTTGAGGCGGATGAGGGACACCAGGTCTCATAGAGCGCAGAAGGAGACAGACGCGTCATGGGGAAGTGGACTCGCAGAACTCGTGCGGATATCGGCATTATCGGCGGAAGCGGACTCTATGACATCGACGGGCTTCACCAGGTCAAACGAGTGACGGTGCCGACGCCGTTCGGGTCTCCCTCGAGTCCTGTCGTGGTCGGCGAACTGGATGGCGTTCGGGTGGCGTTTCTTTCGCGGCATGGCCAAGGCCACCGCTTCAGTCCGTCGGACATCAACTATCGTGGAAATATTTATGCCTTGAAAGCGCTCGGCGTGCGCCGGGTCATCTCGGTAAGCGCCGTGGGCAGCATGAAGGAATCGATGAAACCGGGTGATGTGGTCCTGCCGGATCAGTTCATGGATCTCACCAAGCGGCGAATCTCCACTTTTTTTGAGGGCGGCGTCGCGGTTCATGTGGCGTTCGGCGATCCGGTCTGCGCCTCGCTCAGCGCGTCGCTGCTGGCGGCAGGCCAATCGGTCGGCGCCACCGTTCATCAGGGTGGCACCTACCTGTGCATGGAAGGGCCACAGTTCTCAACAAAGGCGGAGTCGCATCTGTATCGTCAGTGGGGCGTCAGCGTCATCGGTATGACGAATATGCCGGAGGCCAAACTCGCCCGTGAAGCCGAACTGTGCTATGCCACGGTTGCGTTGGTGACCGATTACGATTGCTGGCATCAGACGGAAGAGCCCGTGACGGTCGAAGCGATTCTGGCGACGCTATGTGCGAATGTGGCGTTGGCCAAGCGACTTCTACGCGCCGCCGTCAAATCCGCGGCCTCGGTCACGACCTGTGCGTGCCAGGAGGCGCTCCAGCACGCGATCGTCACGGCACCGGACATGATCCCTTCGGGGCTTCGGCGAAAACTGGCGCTCTTGACGGAACGGGCGCGTCCCTCAGCGAAAGGAAAGCGTTGAATCATGGGCAAACTATTAGTTGTGGGTTCGGTCGCGTTGGACACCGTGAAGACGCCGTTCGGTGAGGCGAGCGAGGTGCTCGGTGGATCCGCCACGTATTTCTCCGCGTCGGCAAGCTATTTCACGACGGTTGATCTCATCGCCGTCGTCGGCGACGATTTTCCGTCGCAACACCTGGCTTTTCTGAAAAGCCGAAATATCGATCTTACCGGCCTCGAGCGCCGGCCCGGTGCCACATTCCGGTGGAGGGGCGAGTACAGTCACCAGCTCAATGAAGCGCATACGCTCGATACGAAACTCAATGTGTTCGAAACCTTCCGCCCCAAAATCCCTGAGTCGTACCGATCGCCGGAGGTGCTGTTTCTGGGCAACATTGATCCCGAATTACAACTTGACGTGCTCAATAAGATTCCGCGGCCCCCCTTGGTGGCCTGCGACACGATGAATTTCTGGATCAACGGCAAGCGCGATGCCCTCTGGCGCGTGCTCGAAAAGGTGGACATTCTCATCATTAATGACGGAGAGGCGCGCGCGCTTGGCGCTGATTCGAATCTGGTGAAAGTGGCCGGTACGGTCCTGGCGCGCGGACCGAAGCATCTCATCATCAAGCGCGGAGAATACGGCGTCCTCATGTTCAGCGGGAATCAGGTGTTCGGGGCCCCCGCGTTCCCCTTAGAGGATGTCCGCGATCCGACCGGCGCCGGCGACACGTTCGCGGGCGGCTTTCTCGGCTATCTTGCGGCGACGGGGAACCGATCGGTCGACTCCTTCAAACAAGCGATCATCTTCGGGAGCGTCATGGCCTCCTTTACGGTAGAATCCTTTAGTCTTGACCGTTTGAGAGTCCTGGATTACAAAGAGATCCAGGATCGCTTCCGGGCGTTCAAACGTCTCACCCATTTTGAGGACCTTCCGTGAACCGGTCAGACTCACATCTGCGCATGAGCGGCGGCCTGGCCGCGGTGTGCCTTTTGACGGCGTCGTTCATCGGAGGCTGTGCCACTTCAGAGGAAACGAAGCAGAAATCGAAGGGCTATTATCAGGAGGGCATGGCCAGTCTGGAGGGTGACCGGCAGAAAGCCTATGTCTCATTCCAAAAGGCCGTGCAGCTGGATCCGGAGAACAAGGAAGCGCGCTACGGATTAGGCCACATTCTGGTTTATCAGGGAAAGCTCCATCAGGCGGAAGCCGAGTTTCGAGCAGCCACGAAGATCGATGATAACTATTCCGAAGCGCATACCTACCTCGGCCAAGTGTTGGCATATCAGGACCGGTGGCCAGAGGCGATCACCGAGTTCCGGCGCGCGTTGAGCAACCCCCTCTACAGCACGCCCGACCTGGCCCGCTTCCATCTTGGCAAGGCCCTGGCTCATGAGGGCGATTATCAGGGTGCGATGGAGGCGTTGGAAGATGCGCTGGTGGTCAACCCTCCCAATGTGCCTCCGGCGATGCTGCAGCTGGAATTGGGGAAGGTCTACTACAAGCTCGGATTCGAACGCCGGGCGAAAGAGGCCCTGACGAAAGTGACCACCTTGGACAAGACCGGCCCTCACGCCGCCGCGGCCAAGGAAATTCTGGCACGGCTGAAGCCGTAAAGAGAGACGCATGGAGTCGATCGGAGATTTTTTCAAGCAGGTGAGGGAAACCAAGGGCCTGACCGTGGATGAGGTCGCCTCCAAGACCAGAATCCGAACGGATTTTGTCAAGGCGCTCGAAGAGGGCAATTTCGCGAAACTGCCCGATCAGGTGTTCGCCCGCGGATTCGTCCGATCCTATGCCCGCTCTCTGGGATTGGATGAAGAGGACGCCATCCACCGGTTTATTCAATCGGCCGGAGCTTTTTATGAGAAACAGGACGAACGTGAGCGTCTTAAAGTCAGGCAGGCGGAAGAGGAACGGAAGCGGCGGGCCAATCGAAAGGCCGTCGCTGTCGCCATCGGTATTGCGATTCTCACATTGGTGATTTTACTGAGCCGTGAGCAATCGTCGCTGCTGGTCAGGCGGACGCAGACCGAACCGCCCTCGACCGCGGCAAAGCGTGTGACGCCTCCGGAGGCGGGGAAGCTGGAGGCGCCGGTGCGAGCGGAACCTGAGAGCCCCGCGGGTTCCGCAAAGACGAAGGTGCCGGAACCGCCTGCTCCGCCTCAGGCAACGGCTCGTCATGAAGCAGCTGCCGGACGCGGAGCGGCCTCCGGCGGAGTTGCTGCAGGGCCTGCTCAGCCGCAAGTCGCCGCTCCCGCCCATCCGCCGGTCAGCACCGAAGGGCCGCTCAGCCCCCTCTCGCTCGAGGCCGCCACACACACGGAGGAGCCCTTGGTGCTGGATCTCGAAGCGACCGAATTGAGCTGGGTCGTCATCCAAATCGATGGCGGCAGTCCCCAGGAAGCCTTGCTGCGCCCTGGTGAAAAAGCCAAGTGGAAGGGGCAGGACCAATTCATGTTAACGCTTGGAAATGCCGGCGGCGTCAAGGCCGAGCTGAATGGGAAACCGCAAAAGCCGTTCGGCCCCAGCGGAAAAGTGGCTCGCGACATCCTGCTGAAGCGATAAATCTTCCTTAAGGATTCCCTGACAGTTGCTCCGGCTGTGGCAGTGCGGCATCGCGCTGTGGCGTAATGGTCTTCTACACGACCGTGAGTCCTGCCGATTCGAGTGTTGCCGCTGTAACTTAGCGGAATTGCAAATTGCGAACAATTGACCAATGTGGCATGACGTTTGATTGATGAACAACAGTAGCCGGTCATCGAGACACTTTGTCACGGCCTAGCGCATGACTGGTGACGTATCCTGAGCAGTTTGCTTGACAAGCTTAAAACGGCATTGCTATAGTCCCGACGCTTTCTTACATTCATGCAACAGCCAGTGGCCTTTGAGGCCCTGTGGATGTGCGGTGATTCAACAACAAGGAGGAAGTCTGATGGGGTATTTTTCTAAGTTTTTAGGAGTCGCAGCAGCCATCACGTTGCTCTCGGTCACAGTGGTCGGAGCAGAGGAGAAGGACCCGCTGAAGCCTCGTGTTCCGCCGGACCAGCTCGCGGATGCCAAAGCCTTGAAGAACCCTGTGGCGAATACTCCCGAGAACATTGCCAAGGGCAAGGCTCTGTTTGAAGGAAAGGGCACATGCTTCAATTGCCATGGCAAGGAAGGAAAAGGCGACGGTCCAGCCGGCGCCATCCTCAATCCGAGCCCGCGGAACTTTACGAATTGCAAGTTCCACAAGAAGCGGAAAGACGGCGAGCTCTTCTGGGTCATCAAAAACGGCAGCGCCGGCACGGGGATGGTTTCACTGATTCCCGCCGCCATCAACGAAGAGGAAGCCTGGACCATCATCAACTACGAGCGGAGCTTCTGCAAGGGCGACGAGTAACTCCGGTTCATGCGGTACGACGGGGTGGAGGACATTGTCCTCCACCCTTTTTTTTGCTTTCTGGGATTCGCATGTCAGGGCGAGTCGGACGCCCGGAGGACGGCGAGTTTGGTGAGGGCGAGTCCAGTTATTGGATCGGTCGCTTTCAGCGGTGGCACCACGGCAGGACGCTGCTCTTGACCGAATTGCGTTTTGGACGCCCACACCACTTTTTGATTGAGATAGGCAATGATTTCTCCCAGTGTCACTTCACCGTCACGGTTCACGTCTGACTCTCCCCTCATCGCACGCAGGAGGTAGTAGGTGAACAGGCCATGCCGGCGGTCTTCGTCCTCGAGGACCTTTCCCACTCCGTTCGTGGCGACGAGATGAATGGTAGAACTCCCTGGGGGATTCCATTGAGGAAGGACTCCCTTCGCGCGGCCGTCCGCTCCTGCGCCCGTTTTTGCAAGCATCCCATCAAAAACAAACAGCGTCTGCTTGGCCTTCAAACGTGAGAGCGCCGCTTCCAGGTCCTTGAGCGGGTAGGAGCGCGACGAGGTGGCCAGGCTGCCGTCATACGGAACGAGAAAGACGTCTCCGTTTGGGGCAACTGTCGCGAGCCCCGCGAAGTAGACGATCACCACCGCTTCCTTGTTCATGTGTCCCGGCAGCCAGTCCAGCAGCGCTTCGTCGATGTCCGGGCGAAGGGCCTTCCAATCTTGAAGGAGGCGTACGTTTGACGCGGGCAAACCGCCGAGGGACTGGAAGTAGGCGGCGACTAATTCGGCGTCGGATGCTGCGAATTTGCGGACGGAGAGTTGTTGATCGCGATACGAGCCGATGCCGATCGAGACCAAGTAGGTATGAGGACGTTTGAAACCGACGGGCATGGCCGGGACCTGATCCACATCGTCGCTCTTGAGACCAGTGGGTTGAATCGAGAGGGAAAGGCTCTGTGAAGGCGGCGCAACGGTCGCCGGATCGACGACGCTGACCTGTAAATCGGCTTTCTGCGGTTGTACGCCCTGGGGAAGGGTCGCAACGAACTCGATAGACCGTGACTGTCCTGGCTGCAGGCGGCCAGCCGTCAGCGTGGTGGCAGGAAATTGCGAGAGGACGAGCGGAGTGCCCGACAGGCTGGCGGTGACGTTCTGCAGTTCCTGCGGTCCCGTATTCACCACGTCGACGCGGACGCGAATCCGCTCCCCGCCCTCGAACACCAGGTTGCTGTTGTCGTCCAACACGGTGGCCTTAAATGAAAGGGCCGTGGCTCCCGAAGGGGCCGGTCGGCTTGGCACGGGCACGGGAATGGCCGCCGGTGCCGCCGCGGCCGTTGTCGTTGCGGCCGGTGCAGTCATTGGCGCTGCCGAGGCTGTCGTGACGGGCGTTCCCGCTGCAGGCGCGAGCCTCTGCCGGGACGCTTGAGACACTTTTTGAGCAAATTCCCTGGCCGCACCCTGAATGAAATCGTCCAACATGTAATCGCAGTTTTTTTGGATCGGCTCGATACGGACGCGCCCTTTCTGGACGACGTGTACGTCCTGCTCTCCCAAAGCGGTGCCTGCTTGATCAAGCAAGGACACAAGGCCGCCGAGTTGAATGTCGGTTTGCGCGCGATCATAGACACCGTCCATGCGCAGGCTGAAATTTGACTGAACCAGATTGACGCGGACGACCACGTCAGCCTTACCCCCGGACCCAGGCCGGACGACAGACGCGAATGTCCGGTTCGCCGCTTCGAAGAGCATGTCCTGCAGGGTAGAGCCGAGGTCGACAATCTGCATATGACCGCAATTGTCGACGTATTCCGCCTTCGATTCGAGCAAGGACGGCGATAGCTCCAGAGCGGCGGTCTGCGAGAGACGCGGCTCTAAGTCGGACGCCTCCTGTTTGGTACAGCCCGCGAAGAGGATGGTCAACAGGAGTCCTGTGCGACAGACGGTCACGCCGAGGGATCGCAGGCTGGACGTGTCCGGATTGAGACGGACGGTGGTACGCATGGAAGTAGCTCACGGTACCGGAATCACTGCCTGAAAGCAACTTGTCACATCCGATCGCCTGCTTTATCCTACCGCGCCATGCGCATCCTGGGCCTGTCCAACATGCGCGATGCAGCGGCGGCATTAGTGGAGAACGGCCGGATCATCGCGGCTGCTGAGGAAGAACGGTTCGTCCGGATCAAGCATGTCACCGCCTTGCCGATCCACGCCGTTCGATTCTGTCTTGATACCGCGGGGATCCGACTTGAGGACCTCGACGCTGTCGCCGTGCCTTGGAAATACTGGCAGCTTGGCCGGCGCGCTGCGCTCGCGATCGGTTCCATGCTGCAATCGCCGCGGCTCTTCGCCGTCAAAGGCGCGCGCGGTGCGGAACGTCTGTCCCACGAGTGGAGGGAACTCGCGTTCTTGCGCTTCTTGCTCTCGCGCCGCGTGGACGGTACACCGTGCCCGCCGGTCGTGTTTCTCGACCACCATCTCTGCCACGCCGCGAGCGCCATGCTCGTGTCGCCGTTCGAGCACGCGGCGGTGATGGTGGTCGACGGGGCGTCGGAAGCCCACACGACAATGCTTGCTTGCGCGGACCGGGACCACATCCGCGTCCTGACACGCGTGCCTCTTCCTCATTCGCTAGGGCAGTTCTATGCAGCGATCACGGCCTATCTCGGATTCAAACCGGACCACGACGAATACATCGTGATGGGACTGGCGGCATTCGGCGCCCCGCGGTTTGCCCAAACTCTGCGTGAACGTGTGCTGCGCACGTTGTCGGAAGGCCAGTTCAGGCTCAACACCGGGCTCCTGGACTTTCATCTGGCGCGGCATCGTGTGTTTTCGCGCGAGTTCGTCCAACTCTTCGGTCCTGTGCGACACCCCGGAGAAGACATTACGCCGCGTCATCACGATCTCGCGGCCAGCGCGCAGGTGGTGCTTGAGGAAACGCTCTTGCACCTTGCGCGACGCCTTCACACGATGACCAATGAACAACGGCTGTGTGTGGCTGGAGGGGTCGCCTATAATTGTGTCGCCAACAGCCGGCTGTTGGGGGATGCTGGGTTCGACGAGCTCTTCGTGCCTCCGGCGGCGGGCGATTCCGGAGCGGCGCTCGGGGCGGCCCTATGGCTGACGCACCGCAAGGGCGGTTTGTCAGCTCCGATGGTGATGCGCACGGCCTCTTGGGGGCCGCAATTCTCCGAAGACGCCTGCCGGGCCGCGCTGGAGACAGCGGGGCTGGACGTAGAGCGGCTTGATGAAGCACTGCTCTGTGAAAAGGTCGCCGGAGAACTCGCAGCGGGGCGGTTGATCTTCTGGTTTCAAGGGCGGATGGAGTGGGGGCCTCGCGCCTTGGGGAACCGGAGCCTGTTGGCTGATCCACGTCGCGAGGACATGCGGGCGCTGATCAATCTGAAAGTGAAATTGCGAGAGCCGTTTCGACCCTTTGCTCCTTCAGTGTTGGAGGAGCAGGCTCGTGAGTACTTCGAGATTTCCAGGCCTTCTCCCTTCATGGCGCAGACGGTTCGGGTACAAGCTTCCATGAAAGGGGTGATTCCCGCGGTCGTCCATGTCGATGGCACGGCGAGAGTGCAGACCGTCGATGTCGATTCAAACCCCCGTTACCGCCGGTTGCTGGAGGCCTTTGCGCGTCGGACCGGCGTCCCGGTCCTCTTGAATACGTCATTCAATGTCAACGAGCCGATCGTGTGTACGCCGCACGAGGCGGTGTCTTGCTTCCTCAAGACGCAGGTGGAGTGGTTGGTCATGGAAAATCTATTGGCCAGACGACGGTCCTGATCCGCCGATGAGCGCCCCTCGCGCAAGCGCCTGTCCATCGATGCCCCTTCCCGGCATTGTCCATCCGTCGTTGGCGCGCACCTCTGCGTTCGCTCTTCTGCTATTGATCGTCATCGTCAACTTTGCGTTGCAACCACTCACCGAGCCGGATTTCGGGTGGCATTTACGAACGGGTTTGGATGTGCTGCACAACGGAATGCCCCTTCCCCTCACCGATCCCTATTCCCATACCATGCCGGATTGGCGGTGGGTGGAACATGCCTGGCTGACGGATGTGCTGATCGCCGGGGTCTATTCATTGTTCGGCGGCTTGGGCGTCATCCTGTTATTTGGAGTCGTGACGATCAGTGCCTGGCTGCTCGCAGCAGCAGTGGCCTCAGTGAGCCTGCCGTTCCGCTTGCTGGCATGCGCTCTGTCTCTGTGGGTCGCGCTGCCCTATCTCGGAGCACGGACGCAACTCGTCACCCTGTTGGGACTCGCGCTGCTCTCTTGGATGTTGAAACGCTGGCATGACGGCAGTACTTCCGTCCAATGGTGGATTCCGCCGCTGTTTCTCCTCTGGGCAAACCTGCACGGAGGGTTCCTGGCCGGATTGTTGTTCTTGGCCCTTATTGTTGCGACGACAGCAATCGTCAGGTGGTTGTCGGACCGGCGAATCTTCCTGAGGGGACAGTGTGATGAGCCCCTCTTCTCTCGAAAGGATCTGATGCGGCTCACCCTGCTCACGACCGTCTCGGCCTGCCTCACGCTTATGAATCCCTACGGATGGCGTTTGCACGAAGAAATCCTCGATTCGCTCTCGAACCGCTTCATGCTCGAGACGTTGCAGGAATGGCAGCCGTTGTCGATGGCCGGGCTGGCCGGACGCATGTATACACTATACCTTGCAGCACTGGGCGTTGCGATGGCGTTGTGGTATCGGCGGGTCCAGCCGGTTCGATGGGTCGTCGCAACCGTGTTTTTGGCATTGTCGTTTCGACACATGCGCAATATTCCGTTCTTCCTCATCGTGAGCCTTCCGTTCTGTGCAGAAGTCCTTTCAGAAGGCTACGAACGACTCTGGCGCTGCCTGTCCTGGGGCGAGGTGGCGGCCAGAAGAAGTGGTCTCGCCGCCACTGTTCTGATGACAATCATGTTGGTGTGGCTGGGCCCTGAACACCTGCATCGCATCGCCTTCTCAGGGACCAGGCCGATGGAATATTTCAAGGAGACGTCCTATCCCGTCGAAGCGGTGCAATGGATATGGGCCAACCATGATCAAGCCGGACAACGTTTGTACAACGACTACGGCTATGGCGGGTTTTTGCTGTGGTGGTTGCCCGATACGAAGATTTTCATCGATGGCCGGATGCCGGCTTGGCGGAGCGGAGAACGCGCCATCCTGCAGGACTACATGGCACTCACTGGAGCGGATCCGGATTTCAGCATCCTGAGGAAATATTCGGTCGATTGGGCCCTGGTCAAAAGGCAGACACCCTTGGAGGAAAGTTTGGCTCGCGACACAGCCTGGCGGCGCGTCTATGACGATCACAAGGCAGCGATCTACCGGCTGAAGACTACGATGCAGGCATTCTGAACCGGCTGGCGCCCACTTGCATTAATTCGGAGGAGAAGGATGGACGGTGATAGCGTCCGTGATGGTGATTTCGCCTGATCACCGCCAAGTCGCGAAGCATGGCGAGGCCGTCTCTGAGCACGTGCACTTTCGAGCCTGGCTGGTCTGACCAATTTACGGGGACCTCCGTAATCCGGTATCCACGCTGCTGCGCCAAATAGAGTACTTCAAGATCGAATCCGAACCCATCGATCGTGCCATAGCCGAACAGTTCTTGCGCGACGATCCGGCGAAAGAGCTTGAAGCCGCATTGGGTATCGGAAATGCCTGTGATGCCGCTTTGTCGAACGACCGCGTTGAACACCGTACCAAGCACGCTTCGATAGACACGCGCATGGACGGCGAACCCGGGAAGTCGCGCGGCGAGCGCTCTGGATCCTATGGCCATATCCGCCCCTCCGGCCAGGGCCTTTTCGAGACGAGCGAGTTCCTGAATGGGTGTGGCGCCGTCAGCGTCGGCGAACAATTGAAGACAGCCGACAGCCGACTGCATACCATGGCGCACAGCGGCCCCTTTGCCCCGGCAGGAAGGCAAACGCAGTAACCGCACTGCCGAATGAACCCGAGCCCAGCTAGCGACGACTAATGACGTGTCGTCTGTGCTGCCGTCATCGACAACCAGCAGCTCATATGAGCGGCGTTGCCGTTCGCAGTAGGTGGTGATCTGTCGCAGGTAAGGCAGAATGCGACCAGCCTCGTTATGGGCTGGAATCACGATCGATAACTCGGGAGAACGGGGGTTGTGCGAACGAGGCATAGGACCCTGCGATTCCGGGATAGGAGGAGCGCTGTGAGTCCGTCTCTTAGGTCGTACGGTAGCCGAGCTTGAGGGCAAAATACAAGAGGAAACGTGGACTTGACAGGGCCGGCATACCGGAGCGAACGTATCACAGCAGAGCCAACCATGGCGACGTTCGAACAGGGGGGATGGGCAATGCGTGGAATCGTCATGATGACAGGCGGGCTGTTGAGTGCGGTGCTTTTCACCGCGTGCGCATCAGCCGTTCCGCCGAATCGGCTTGGCGACTATGTTTCCACCGAGCGCCAGGTGAGCCAAGATGTCTTGACGCAGGTTGAACCGCGGCCGCTCAAGGCCGGCCTCGTCCTCGTGTCCGACACGGCCGAACCTGGGGCGGCACCGAATCTTCCCGACGCGGCGTTGGTCCGCCTCGGTGAAACTTTAACGGAAGACATTAGTCGCGCGATTCCCGTGACCATTACCGAGGTGCTGCCAGCGGAGAATATTCGTCCCCAGCTGAATGGAGATTGGGCGCAATTTGCCGAGCTAGGGCGCCAGCACGGCCTCGATTATCTCGCCGTCGTGGTGCTGTCCAGTACCGAACAGGAATATCCAGTCACCTTGTTTCTCGGGTGGACAGCCCATGCACAGCCCGGCCTTCGCCGCGACAACTGGTCGCTGCTGGAATTCGCGCTACTGGACTTGAAGAACAAAGTCTCGCTGATACAAGCGGAGGGACGGGGCTGGGCGACGTTGGACTGGCCAACGGCCCCTGGAATCAATCAATGGTACCCCGTGGTGTACCTCCGGCCTCAGGATCCGGAGCGAAGAATTTGGCCTCCGACATACGAGGGAGCGCCGAACACGTTACGGGTGGTGTCATTCGACCAGGCGGCAAAGCGCCTGACGTTGAAACTTCAGAATTCGTACATCGGGCAGCTCCAGGCCATGGCGGAGAGGCCCGCCTCATAGCCTGCATCCTCGATCATCGCTGTCGGCGGATCGCCGTCCCATTCGGGTGGCTTGTGCTTCCCGAAGGGGACGATTAGTCTTTGAAGGCCTTGGAATGGATAGTGTAGAATGCATGGGTTCATACCCATCTCATCAGGATATTGAATAACCTTCCGGAGGATTACGGTCATGGCTACGTGGCGTGAGAACGGTGGTGCTCTTGGCTTCGCGAGTTGTGTGTGTGTCTTTGCTCTTGCCTGTACCCTGAGCCCGCTCGCAGGCGATCCCGCAGCGACGGCTGCGGGGGTTCCCCCTTCAATGGCGCAGGGCTTTGCTGAGATTGTGAAAAAAGTGACGCCTGCGGTGGTCAACATCGCCGTGACCGGCGGAAGCGAAGGTGGCCGAGGGAGGCGACCGCTGCCTCCGGGCCCATTCGGCGGGCCTCCTGGCGGGCCTCCTGGAGGACCGCCCGGTGAAGAGCCAGGCGGCGAACTGCCGACACCTCCACCGATGCCTCCGGGTCCGCATGGACGGCCTGATCAAAGCGCCGGGTCAGGTGTCATTCTCGATCCCAACGGCTATATCGTCACGAACAACCACGTTGTGGAAGGCGCGACACAGATCACGGTGACGTTGAGTGACCGGCGGGAATTTCCCGCCAAAATCGTCGGCACGGATCCCAAGACGGATCTCGCCGTCGTGAAAATCGAGGCCAAGGATCTTCCCTCGGTCAAATGGGCCGAATATGAAAAGCTGCAGGTGGGAGATCTGGTGTTGGCCATCGGCAGCCCATTCGGCCTGAGTTCGACAGTGACCTTGGGCATCATCAGTGCCCTCGGCCGAGGCAATGTCGGAATCGCGGATTACGAGGATTTCATCCAAACTGATGCCGCGATCAACCCCGGCAACTCCGGCGGAGCGCTGGTGAATATGAACGGCGACCTGATCGGGATCAACACGGCGATTTTCTCGAGAACGGGCGGTTCAGAAGGCATCGGATTTGCCATCCCGAGCAGCATCGCGTTGGACATCGTCGACAGTCTGCAGAAGACCGGCAAGGTCGTGCGTGGCTGGATGGGAGTGGCCATCCAGGAAATCACGCCGGCACTCGCCAAGTCCTTCAAATTGCCGGAACAGCGGAAAGGGGTCCTGATCAGCGATGTCAATGAAAACGGCCCCTCGCATGCCGCCGGCGTCAAGCGGGGCGACGTCGTGGTGGCCTTCAACGGGAAGGAGGTCCAAAGCGTCAGCCAGTTGCGCAATCTGGTGGCGCGCACAGTCGTCGGCAAGGACGCGCAGATCAAAATTCTCCGCGAGGGGAAGGAGCAGACGCTCTCCGTGCGGGTGGCCGAGCGGCCGTCCGATGAAATCTTGGCAAAAAAGGAGGCTGCACCGCCGAAGGAGCAGGGGGAGACGATTAAGCCGCCTGACAACGTGCTGGCATCGCTGAAGGTCCAGGCGTTGGACAATGCGACGATGAGCCAGCTCAATATTCCGGCGAAAACCGCCGGCGTCGTCGTCTCAGCCGTTGAACCGGGCGGGCCGGCGGAAGCCGCCGGCATTCAGCGGGGTGACGTCATTCAGGAAGTCAACCACGAAGTGGTCAAGAACCTGGACGAATATCAAAAGGCGGCGCACAAGATCAAGAAAGAGGAACTGGCCGTTCTGCTGCTCAGCCGGCAAGGGAACAACCTCTTCGTGGCGGTCAATCCGAAGTAACCGAGGAAGGCGGCGCGCGGGTCATGCCCGCGCGTCGCGACTCTGCTGGGGGCGCAGTGCTGAACGATTTCAACCGGTGGCTGCAAGATTCCGTCTTCAAGCCGCTGGAAGACAAGAAAATGCCGGTCATGGAGCATCTGGTCGAGCTCCAGGTCCGGCTCACACGGGCGGTGATCGCAACGGCGGTCGTCTTCGTCGGCACTTTTTTTTACGCCGACACCCTCGTGAAGTGGCTGCGCATCCCCCTTCAGAATATGTTCGTGCCCGGTTCGCTCTCGTGGGTCCCGACCGATCTTCCGACAGTGCCATTTGTCTTCCTCGCGCCGGCAGAAGCCCTCTGGCAAAACGTCAAAGTCGCCGGCCTGTTCGCCCTTGTGCTCGCGACGCCGTACATCCTCCTGGAGATCTGGCAGTTCGTCGTGCCGGGCCTTCACGCGCAGGAGCGCCGATTCGTCGGGCCCTTCGTGGTGTTGAGCACGCTCGCGTTCTACGCCGGTGTCGGATTTTCTTTCTTCTTTGTGCTGCCCTTTGCGCTGAATTTTCTTGTGTCCTATGGGGTGAGCGCCGGTTTCATTCCCCAGCTGTCAATCGCGCAGTATGTTGGGTTTGCCCTCTGGTTTCTGATGGTCTTTGGATTGATCTTCGAAGTGCCGTTGGCCATTACGTTGATGGCCAAGCTGGGCTGGGTCGATGCGCCTTTCCTGAAGCGCTATCGGAAATGGGCCTTACTGGGCGCCTTTATTGTTGCCGCCGTTCTGACCCCCACCCCGGATCCCTTCAATCAGTGTCTGATGGCGCTGCCGATGTACATTTTTTATGAGGTCGGCATCGTCAGCGCAGGGTTTTTCAACAGAAAGCCGGCGCCGGTCGCAGAACCGGGCGGTTCTCTGGCCCCCGTCGGTCCGAAAGTGATGGCGCCGGCGCCGGCCATGTCAGGTGCGGGCGACGGCGAGTACCTCGGCGTACCGACCGGCCCAAGCAGGCGGCGATAGCCCCGGGGAAAGGGTCACAGGTTCAACGCTAGAAAGGGTCGTGAACAATGCCTCGCGAACTCAATGTCATTTCCACACCGACGTCCGGGGGCAGCGATGCCTGCACCTACATGTGGGCCTGCGCGATTTGCGACGAAAACGAATCGTGTCAGAAGGATAAGGAAGGGCATAGCCGCTGGCTGGTCGCCAAGCGGATGGAGCGGATTGAGTATAAAGTCCTGATCATGAGCAACAAGGGCGGGGTGGGAAAGAGCACCTGCACGACCAATCTCGCCGTGAGTCTGGCGCTCAAGGGATGGCATGTCGGCATCTGCGACATGGACATCCACGGGCCCAACATTCCCAAGATGGTCGGCGCTGAGGGACAAAAGCTCAAGATCAGCACGTCCGGGGGCATCATTCCGTTCCAAGCCTACAATCTCAAGATCGCCTCCATGTCCTTTCTATTGCAGAACCCCGACGATCCCATCATTTGGCGAGATGCCTACAAGTACGAGTTCATCAACCAGTTGTTGGGAGGGGTGGAATGGCAGGACCTCAACTTCTTGTTGATCGATTTGCCTCCCGGGACGGGCAACGAATCGGTGACGACCATCGACTTGCTGGGCAATGTGAGCGGCGCCGTCATTATCACGACTCCGCAAGAGGTGGCCCTTCTGGATTCGCGTAAATCGGTCACGTTCTGCAAGGACAGCGAAGTGCCGATCATCGGCATCGTCGAGAACATGAGCGGTCTGGAATGTCCCCATTGTCATCAACAGATCGAGGTGTTTCGCAAGGGCGGGGGGGAAGCCTCGGCGCAGGACATGGGCGTGCCCTTTTTGGGGCGGATTCCGCTCGATCCGGACGTGGTCACTCAATCGGATGCCGGCGAGCCGTTTGCGATGTTTTATTCCGACACGCCCACGGCTGAGGCCTATCATGAGATCGCCAACAAGGTCGAAGCCTTCTGCAAGAAGAGCGGGTCATTGGTGAATGTCGCTCCACGGCGGCATTAAATGAAAACCGGGTTGTTTAACAGCCTAGTGGAACGATGAAAGCCAAAGATGCCATGGCCGGCCTCACGCCACTCGACGAGGCGCAAAAAATCGTCTTGGAAGCGACCCCCGTCCTGGGATTGGAAAAAATCCCACTGCTGGATGCGTTAGGACGGGTGTTGGGCGAGGACATCATCGTCGAACGGGACAATCCGCCGTGGGACAACAGCGCCATGGATGGATTTGCGGTGCGCTGGGAGGACATCAAGCAGGAACACGCGATCCAAAAGCCCGTTACATTGACGGTCATTGAGGACGTGCCGGCCGGCAAGATGCCGACCAAGACGGTGGGCCCCGGTCAGGCGATCCGGATCATGACCGGTGCGCCGATCCCCAAAGGCGCGGACACCGTGCTGAAAGTGGAAGATACGGAGCATCAGCCCGATTCCGTGCGCGTCTTCAAGCCGGAACAAAAGGGCGCGAACATCCGTCCCCAGGGCGAGGATGTTAAGAAGGGCGAGCGGATCATTGCGAGGGGCACACGTATCCGACCCGGTGAAGCCGGAATGCTGGCGATTCTCGCCAAGTCCTTTGTCTTCGCCTATCAACGTCCCCGGGTGGCAATCCTCTCGACGGGCGACGAGCTGGCCGACTTGGATGAGCGTTTCAGCGAGGAAAAGATCATCAACTCCAACAGCTACGGCCTTGCGGCCGCCGTGCAGGATGCGGGCGGCATTCCATTTTTGCTCGGCATCGCCAAGGATACGCCCGCCGCGCTAAAGGAAAAAATCTCGCACGGCCTGACTGCCGACATTGTGGTGTTGTCAGGCGGCGTGTCGATGGGCGATTACGATTTTACGAAAGCAGTGTTTCGCGACCTCGGCGCCGAGATGAATTTTTGGAAGCTGGCCATCAAACCGGGCCAGCCGCTGGCCTTCGGGAAAATCCAAGGCAAGCTCGCCTTCGGACTGCCAGGAAATCCCGTCTCTTCCATGGTGACCTTCGAGCAACTGGTGCGTCCCGCGATGCTGAAAATGAGCGGGCATCGGAGCTACGGCCGGCCGGTCGTGCAGGCGGTATTCCAGGAAAAGTTCTCCAAACGGCCCGATCGCCGGCACTTTCTTCGCGGCGTGCTGACCCCGGAGGACGGCGTCTTCAAGGTGAGAACGACCGGTGATCAAGGATCTGGGATTCTGACCTCCATGGTGAAGGCCAACTGCCTGATCGACGTGCCGACCGAAGTTGAACGTCTCAATCCCGGAGATCTGGTGTCCGTGCAATTGCTGAGCGGAGAAGCCTGGACAAATCAGTCCGAATCGAGTCAGACCGGTCCACACCGGCTGTCTTGCTGTTGAGAAAGGAGTCACTGGTCAATGGTCATTGGTCACTGGAGTAGAGAACAGCGCTCCATCGCCAGACGATTGATCATTGACCGTTGACGGCATGCCGGTCCCCATCGTTTGCTTCGTCGGAAAATCGAACAGCGGCAAGACGACGTTCATTGAACGAGTCATTCCGGAACTTGTCAGAGGCGGATACAAAATCGCCACGGTCAAGCATGCGGGGCATGGCTTTGATCTCGATACGGAAGGCAAGGACAGTTGGCGCCATAAACAAGCCGGCGCGAGTAGCGTGGTGATTCTCTCGAAGGGCAGCATGGCCATGTTCGCCGACGTGTCGGATCAGCTGAAGGTCGAAGACATCCGTGACCGCTATCTGGACGGCTCTTATGACTTGATCATCGCAGAGGGCTGGAAGCACGAAGGTTATCCCAAAATCGTCATCATTCGTGAGCAGATCGGGGAGATTCCGATATCTCCGGACGGCTTATTGGCGGTCGTGTCAGACAAACCGATCGACTTGCACGTCCCCCGGTTCGATTTGAATGACGTCCAGGCAGTGGCGGCGCTGATCATGAAGCATTTCCCTCTGCGACGTGCGCGCGCGGAGCATGAACTGGACGTCTAGAACCACCATTATCCTGGTTCTAGCCGCCGGAGCCCTGGCGCTCGGTGCCGTCGCCGTTCCCTTGACCAACCATCCGAAATTCTGCGCCAGTTGCCACACGATCAAGCCATCACACGACAGTTGGGTCACATCCTCTCACAAAGAGGTGACGTGTGTGACCTGCCATGTGAGGCCGGGAGTGGCTGGATGGATCCATGACAAGGCCTGGGCCGGAACAAAAGACGTGGCTATCTATTTCTTTGGTACACCGACGGAGCCGCATAATCTTAGAGCCAGGGTCGACTCTAATGTCTGTCTCAGTTGTCATCAGCACATTCTTCGCACGTCGGAAGTGGCGCCCAGGGATCTTCCTGCGCCGGTCAAGGACGTTGGTCTTGTGATGAGCCATCGAAAACACATGGAGGCCTTCGGCGTCCGCAATCAAGGTGAGGGGTGTACGACGTGCCATGCGGGGGTCGTGCACGATCGGCCGATCAAGGGTTATCCCGTGGTCATCCCTCGCGGGCACGTGTCCACCGATACCAAACCCTGGAATCCGGATTATCCTGAGGGGTCGTATCTTCGAACCCGGGCCCTTGCGGATTGCTTTCGTTGCCACGACGGCAAGGCTGAACATCAAGGCAACGTGCTGGATCGCAAGTGCGAGACCTGTCACCTGCCGGAAAAAATCAAGGATTTCTTGTCATTCTAAACACACTGAACACACCACGCCGATCCCGGCCATGACGACACCAATCCTCCAAGCCAGTCACTTGCAAAAACGGTTCGGCGACTTCACCGCCGTTGATGACATCTCCTTTTCCATCCGTCCGGGCGAGATCCTCGGCTTGCTGGGGCCGAACGGAGCGGGAAAGACCACGACGATTCACATGTTGTTGGGCCTCATCACGCCGACGGCCGGCTCTGTCCACGTCTTCGGGATGGATCTGGCCACCCATCGCGAGCAGATTCTTCAGCAGGTGAATTTCTCCTCGACCTATATTTCGATGCCGCTCGCGCTCACCGTGGAAGAGAATCTGTGGGTGGTCGCCCGATTGTATGGCCTCTCTGACATCAAGCGGCGCGTTGACGAGATCGTCAAGAAGCTCGAAATGGAGGATTTCCGTCAGAAGATCACGCGAAAGCTGTCCTCCGGGCAGATGACAAGGTTGACGCTGGCGAAGGCCTTTCTCACCGAGCCGAAAATCCTGTTCCTGGATGAGCCGACGGCCAGCCTCGACCCGGACATCGCCCATAAAATCCGCGCCCTCTTGAAAGAGGAGCGGCGCTCGGCGGGCCTCAGCATTCTCTACACTTCGCATAACATGCGCGAAATGGAAGAGATGTCGGATCGCATCATCTTTCTCCAGCGAGGAAAGATCGTGGCCGAAGGAACGGCACAGGAAATCGTTTCGCGGTTCGGCCAGGCGGATCTTGAAGAGGTCTTTCTTAAAATCGCGCGCGAGTCTCGCTAGAATTCCTAAGCGGAAAGGGTATGCCACACACCGTCATTGATTTTGGCATGGGCACGATCATCGGGGGGTTGGCGCTCAGCGCGTGCTGGGGCTGGCTGTGGTTCACCATCGGCACGGTTGGCCTTGCGCGCGGTGTCTGCAGCGTCCGCGTGGTGATCAATAGTTTGGCGGTGGGTCTCAGCCCTCTCTTGCTCGGATGGGGCATCTGGTGGATGAGGGCTGAAGTCTTCGTGCCCAACACCGCCTTTGTCGCAGGACTGTTCGTCATGCCGCTGGCATTGGTCGGACTCGGCCTGCGCAAGGCCCCCGACGGACGTCGTGCGGGCCTCCACATGGCCGAAGGCATACGACACCTCAGGGACGAGTTGCTGGGGCTGCATCATGACTGTGGGGGGTGCGGGCATGATCATGGCACGGGCACCACGGGAGGGCCCACGTGAAGTTCCACCGTGTCAGCGCGCTGGTCGCGCGCCATCTCTATCTCTACCGGCGGAGTTTGCCCAGAATCATGGAGATTTTCTATTGGCCCTTTCTGGACCTCGTCATCTGGGGATTCATCACGATGTACCTGGTGAAGTACCAGCCTCAGGTCCCGGGATTCGTGACGTTCTTCCTGGGAGCCTTGATTCTCTGGGATATGCTGTTTCGTGCTCAGCAAGGCATCACAATCTCGTTTCTTGAAGAATTGTGGGCGAGAAATCTCATGAATCTGTTCGCGAGTCCGCTTACGCCCGCCGAGTTCCTCGCGTCGACCATCGCGATGAGTATTTTCAAAGTGACGTGCGTTTCGTTTGTGATGGGCATCTGTGCATGGCTGTTCTATGGGTACAACGTGCTGGTCATGGGGGTGTGGCTGCTGCCGTTCGTTTTGAATCTCGTCATGACAGGGTGGATTATCGGGGTGCTGACCACCTCCCTGATCATGCGGTTCGGACAGGAGGCGGAGATTCTCGCCTGGAGCCTCGTGTTTCTGTTCCAGCCCATTTCCTGCGTCTTTTATCCTCTCGAGGTCCTGCCCCTGTGGCTTCAGGCCGTGGCCTGGATCAACCCTGCGGCGCACATCTTCGAAGGCATGCGTGCGGTGCTTAAGGGCGGCGCTGCTCCGCTCTCCCATCTTGCCTGGGCCGCCGGGTTGAACGGAGCACTTCTCATCGGGGCCGTCGTGTTGTTTTACAAAACGTTTGCCTATTGCAAGGTGCAAGGCTCGCTGGTGCGGGTCGGAGAATGACGACGGGCTTACACACTTGCCTTCTTGCGATATGACTTAGGTTGTAAACCGTCATGCCCTGTGTTAGGGTCGAGTGATCTTCGTCGTATGGGCCTCGCGGCGAAGCCGGTTCGTGTGGAGGCCCGGAACATCGATGTTGCCTTGTCCGGGAATTTCGTCGGAAGTCAGACCCAAGTCGCCGCATGTCTCGCGCCTTCGGCCCGCTCCTTCCCGTTCCTCGCGCTCAAGACAATGTCATTTATTAAAGGAGGAACCCACGATGGGTTCGAAGATTTACGTCGGTGGTCTGCCCTATTCGGCAACTGAGCAGCAGTTGAGCGATCTCTTCAGCGCGCATGGCGCGGTGGCCTCTGCGCGGATTATCACGGACAAGTTCACGGGCCAATCCCGCGGATTTGGATTCGTAGAGATGTCCTCGGACTCCGAGGCACAGGCCGCGATTTCGGCGCTCAACGGCTCGGACATGGGCGGCCGGACGTTGACGGTGAATGAAGCGCGTCCCCAGGAGCCTCGTAGCGGGGGGGGCGGCGGCCGCGGCGGTTTCGGTGGCGGTGGAGGCCGTGGTCCCGGCGGAAAGCGCGATCGCTGGTAAGCGGAGCAAGACCTGGAGCTTTTCAAGGGGCGCCATCACGAGATGGCGCCCCTTGTATTTTGTGGATGAGTGATGGGAAGCGCACGAACGCAGGGATTAATCAAACCACTCGTCAGCCCCCTTGAATCCGCTGGTATGTTCTTTTTGCAGCGACTCGACAGTAGGCGGAGGAGCCTGAAGCGTGTCGTGGGCCAGGCTCACCAGCGCCCGGGCTTCCAACGGTTTCGTGATAAACGGGACGCATCCACGGCTGATCCCGTAGCCTTGCAGGTCCTTGTCGAGATTGGCCGACATCAGAATCACATGCAGTTCTTTCCGCATGCGTAGCGCGCGGATCGCGAGTTCATGCCCGTGCACATGGGGAAACTCATTGTCGCCTGAGGCAAAGGAAAAATCCGGAGGCGGCATCACCAAGTCCGTAATCAGCAGATGAATGGGCCCTGCATGGGTCTTACAGATCTTGAGTGCCTCCGAGCTCCCGGTCGCCGACAGGACCGAGAATCCCGCTTTTTCCAAAAATACGCGGCACAATTGCAAGGCATCGGGATCATCGTCGACCGCCAAAACCGTTGTCCCCTGAGCGGATGGAGGAGCGTTGAGAGGTGGCATGAGCGACCTCCTCTTACGTGGAACACTCGATTACCTCTCAGCCTAGCGCAAGGCGAGACATTCGCCTAGTGAAAGCTAAAATCCGGCGGGTGGCTCCGTTTCATTGCGTGCTTTGAGTGCATTCAGCCGCGTGGCATCCAATTGCACGTGAATCGACTGTTCACGGGTCACGAGTACGGTGCCGGGCGCCTGTCCTTTGGCGGCCTTCACCCATTTGCGCCTGGTATAGATGACTTCCCCTTTCCCGCTTTTCCTGAGGTCGCTGTACAGCAACGCAAGTGTCGCTGCGTCCCTCAACGTTTCCGGTGGAGGATCCGCGCCTTTGGCCAGCCGGACGACGACGTGGGAGCCGGGCGTCCCTCGCGCGTGGAGCCAGAGGTCCTCGCTCTTTGCCAGGTGAAAGGTCAGCTCCTCGTTCTCCTTGGCATTGCGTCCGACGAAAATAGGCAGGCCGTCCGTAGAGATGAACCGGCGGAAGGGACCGCGTCGCTTTTGGGCGGGCGGCCGCCGGCTCGAGTCAGCTCCTGGGACGGGAGGTACTGGACGGGTGGGCAGGGGTGGGCTCCAAGTGCCTTCCTGGATGGATGTGATTTCGCGGCGTACGGCGTCGACCTCCTGCTCGGCATTGGCGATACGCGGACGCAGTTCTCGTTCGGCCGTCACATATTTACGGTGCTTTTTGAAATACTCATTCATGTTGTGAAGCGCCGATTTCGTCCGGTCGAGCGGGAGCGTGACTTCGGGGAGCGATGCGTCGTAGTAATCCACAAGCGTGATTCGGTCCATGCCTGTGGCGATGGCCTTGAGATTCGCTTTCAAGAGTTCGCCATAGCGCGCATAATCCCGGTACGCCGCGGCCTTGGTCAGATCCCCACGCCAGGCCTCGATCCGTCGAATCATTCTTGCGAGCGATTTCTTGAGTGCGCGAAGCCGCTCGTGTCTTGCGCGGTCGCCCGCCAGCAGACGTTCCTTGTCCTCATAGTGCGCTTCGATGGCCTGGGAAACCGGAAAGCGGCCAGCCGCGGCCGGTGGATCGAAGCGCGGGGCGTTACCTTTCGTCGAGGGGGGCCGACGCTGGGAGGGCGCCTCGTAAGAACGACCGACAAGGTCGTGCTGACGATTCAGGTCGCGCAGAATCTGGCGCTGCTCATCCAGCACGAGCAGATTGGCGGTGTGTCCCGTGAGTTCACAGACAATCGTCCTTGGCCCCTGCCTCGTCGAGACCGTCAAGCTTACGATCCGATCCTCTTCCAGTTGACGGATGTCATCCAACCGGGATCCTTGAAGCTGAGCGCGTACAAACTGGCAAAAGGACGGAGGACTGAGGGGGTTGCCCATGGGTTGGCTCAGCAGATGCAGACGGGCAGTCTCGGGTTCACAGGACATCAGCAGCCGATGAGTTTCGCCTGGCACGCGGACTTCGAACAGCAGGACGCGGTCGCGGGGTTGGTGGATTTTTTGAATTCGCCCGTGGAGGAGCACCGGGGCAATCTCCCGTAGCACTAGCGCAATTTCGGTGGCGGTGAGTGCCATGCAGACACGTGGGTGCAGGGTGCGTGGAACAGAAATGTGCCGACCCGGTCGCTGTCACGAGAGTATGGCGCGTGATTGTAGCACAGGGCTTCGGCGAGACTCATGAGCACGCCGCTCGTTGCTCCATGTCACGACAGACACGTACAATCCACACGAGGTTCTGCGCATAGAATTGCAAATCACGTGACGCGTTTCTTCAGGTGTGAGAGTATCCCTTACGTCGAGCGAATGGCTGAACGATGACTGATGCGAGTGGTCCCACCGCCGTTCGAGCCAGGATCTCCGTTTCAGGACGAGTACAAGGCGTCGGCTATCGGGCATTCGCCATGCGCGCCGCGACTGAGCGCGGGCTCGTGGGCGGCGTGAAAAACTGTGAAGATGGCCGGGTCGAGTTGGAGGCCGAAGGTTCCCAGGATCACATCACATCGCTGATCGAGGCGCTGAAGATCGGCCCGCCGGCTTCGCGGGTGACCGATGTTCGCGTGGAATGGCTGCCGGCGACGGGTCGGCAGACGAACTTTGCAGTGTGGTATTAGCGGGCAATTCTGAGGTCGGAATGGCGGGCAGACAGGACGATTTCTCAGACCACGATGAAGCGCGGAGGCACTCGTCGGGCCATGACGAGGAGGATGGAGCCGACCTTGAGCAGGCTTCCGATGACGAGAAATCGCGCAGCCGGTCAGAAGGTCTGGATACTCTCAAGAGCTATCTGCGGGAGATTCGCCGGTCGACGCTGTTGACCTTCAAGCAGGAGCAACAACTGGGCAAGCGGGTCATGGCCGGCGACGAGCAGGCCCGCCAGCAGATGATCGAGTCCAATCTGCGTCTGGTAATCAGCATCGGCAAGCGGTACATTCACCGCGGATTTCCGTTTTCCGATATCGTCGAAGAAGGCAACCTGGGACTGATCAAGGCCGTCGAAAAATTCAACTACAAGCGGGGCTTTCGGTTTAGCACCTATGCCTCCTGGTGGATTCGTCAGTATATCGAGCGGGCCATTATTAATCAGGGCAAGCTCGTCCGTCTCCCGGTGCACGTCGTCGAGCGGTTGAACCGCTACCTCAACAAGGTCGAGGCGCTCGTCCAGGAACTGGGGCGGGAGCCGTCCGCCGAGGAAATCGCTAAGAAAATGAAAACGACGGAAGAGGAGGTTCTGGATCTCAAGCAGGTTGTGCGCACCACCTGTTCGCTGGACAGCCCGATCAACGATCGTGCCGACACGTTCCTTCGCGACGTCATTGAGGATCCGATGGGCGTCTCGCCTGCGGATACTGCCGAAGGAGTGATGCGACGGGCCGAAATGATGACCTGGGTCAAAGAGTTGCCTGAGAAAGAGCAAACTGTTATTGTGTCGCGGTTTGGCCTCGACGGGAGCGAAGCGCGAACGCTCGAGGAGATTGGACGCGATATGGGCTTGACCCGTGAACGCGTCCGCCAGATAGAAATGGCCGCCTTGAGCCGTCTTCGCCACACCATTGAGCGGAAGACGCTGACACAATCGGATTTGCTCTGAGCCAATGAGCGCTGCCGAGTATCGATCCCTCATTCGTGAAGTCCCCGATTTTCCCAAGCCCGGCATCCTGTTCTACGACATCACGACTCTTCTGAAAGACCCCAAGGCCTTCGCGGCGATTGCCGACGAGCTCACGGCCTATTATGGAGGGCAGCGGGTGGCCAAGGTGGTGGGTATCGAATCACGCGGCTTCATCTATGGTGGAATTCTCGCCCAACGGCTCAATGCGGGCTTCGTGCCGGTCCGGAAGCCGGGAAAGCTGCCTGCCGATTGCTTTGAAGTCAAATATAGCCTCGAATACGGCTCGAACACGCTCGCCATCCATCGCGACGCGATCGGAATGGGAGAACGCGTGCTTATCGTCGACGACCTGCTTGCCACCGGAGGCACCGCCGCCGCCACCGTCTCGCTCGTCAGGCAGCTGGGCGGCGAGATCGTCGGGCTCGAGTTCCTGGTCGAGCTCAAAGGACTAAACGGGCGTGAGAAACTCGTGGGCTACCCTGTGCATTCGACCATCATCTATCCCTAGGGGGCCCCAGGCCTCCTCCTACAACCCCTTGTCAAACTCCGACGAGCCGTGTTATAGATGCCGAACTTTTTTTGCCGTCCGGCGTTTACCCAAGGAGAGGACAACGCGATGGCGACGAAAACACCGCCGAAGAAGAAGCCGATGAACAAAAGCAAAGTTTCAAACAAGTCGGTAACAAAAGCCAGACCGGTGGCGGCTGCGGTGATCGAAAAGCCGGTCATCATGGCCGTGTCGCCGCTGGCCGCAAAACCCAAGGAGTCCGCAAAAGAACGTGAAGCGCGAGAGCGGCGCCGCGAAGCGCTGCACCACATGCTGCTGGGCAAGCGTCAGGAGATCCTTAAGGAGATTGAAGGCAGCCTGGGACAGTCCTTGACCGAAGATCAGCAGCGTCGGCTCGAATCGGCCCGCGACGTCGGTGACCAGGCGCTCATGGATCTGGACCGTGAGTTGGGCATCTCGCTTATGGAAATGCGCAATCGGCGGCGACAAGCGATCGATGAGGCGTTGACCAGACTTCATGAAGGGACGTACGGGATCTGCGCCGAGTGCGGCGTCGAGATCAGCGAGCGGCGTTTGGAGGCCGTGCCATTTGCGAAGCTCTGCGTCGAGTGTCAAGCCAGAGAGGAACTGCTGGAAAAAATCGAGAAGGAAGAAGAGCGCGACTAGTTTCCACTCGCCCTCCGCATGATACCCGCATGCTCGGTCAACCCGCCGGTGCTCTCCCACGTTCTTGACGCGGTAACCACGAGGCTCGTGCGATGGTCCAACCCGGAAGCTCCACTCGCGCGGTCGTCCTCGCGAGTGGGGGACTTGATTCGACCGTGACAGCCGCCCTGGCGCGAGAGGCCGGCCATGAGCTGTTGTGGTTGACCGTCGACTATGGACAGCGACACGCGATCGAGGTCGAACGGGCTCGTCAGGTGGCCGCCGCCATGGGAGCGGCCAAGCACACTGTGCTCGTGGTAAATCTGCGCGCCCTCGCCGGGTCTGCCTTGACCGGCGACCTCCCGGTGCCGAAGGACCGCCACAGTGCAGAGCGGAGCCGCGGCATACCGGTCACCTATGTCCCCGGCCGGAACCTTGTCTTGCTCTCTCTGGCTGCGGCTCATGCCGAAGCGGAGGGCGCATCTCTCATTTATTTTGGCGCGAACGTGCTGGACTATTCCGGATATCCGGATTGCCGTCCTGAATTCATCCGTGCGTTCGAAGCGGCCGTCAATGCCGGAACGAAGGCCGCTGCGGAAGGAGCCACGCTGCGCGTCCGTGCCCCTTTACTCGAAATGACGAAGGCCGACATTATTCGGACGGGGATCCGGCTCGGTGTGCCCTTGCACCTCACCCATAGCTGTTACGATCCGGTGGGGGACCTCGCGTGCGGACGGTGCGATAGCTGTCTGATCAGACGGGAAGGATTCTCAAGAGCCGGGGTTGAGGATCCCACCAGGTATGCAGTAACCTGATCGGAAGTCCCTTCGTTTGCGGCAGTGTTCCGGTGCCGAACCTCGGCGTCGACAGGCGGTGTGGAGCATGAGCGTCTCTCCGGAAGAGTTTTTCATGTATCTCACGATCGGGTTGATCGTCATCGCGCCGATCGGCGCACGCCTCTATCGCCGCATGACGCTTCAGCGAACACAGAGGATGCTGCGCGAGCAGTTTGAGGCGCACGCCGGACGGCAAGAGGAGCGGCGTTGATTCTGCAGTCGTCGACCGGGCCACTCTCGATGCTGGCGATGACCGTCGCTTTTACGGTGATGGCCGCGTGCGACTCTTCCCCCCCAAAGCCTCCTGTCGGTGATGCTGCAGTTCCGGCTGAATTCCAGGCCGGCGAGGCGAAGTTCAACGCTCATTGCTCCGCTTGCCATGGGCCTCGGGCCACCGGCACGAAGCAAGGCCCTCCGCTCGTGCATAAGATTTATGAGCCCAACCACCACGGTGACGCGGCCTTTCTGCGCGCTGCGGAATTCGGCGTCAAAGCCCATCACTGGGAGTTCGGCAACATGCCGAAGGTCGATGGGGTCTCTTCTGCGGACGTCGAGCAGATCACCGGCTACGTTCGCTGGCTGCAACGGCAGGCCGGCATCTCCTAACCTGCCGGCGCCTCCCTCCTTTCTGATTCCTGTTCTCCAGCCTTCGGTTTGACATTGTTCGCAAGCGCTTCGTAAGGTAAACCTACGAGGTCACGCGGCTATTGGCCAGAGCGATATTTCGACGCCGTCCTAACTATCGATCGACACACACGTAGAGGAGGGGGCTTATGAGGAGACCAATCGGAGGCATTCTCAGCATCGTGCTCGGCGGGTTGCTGCTGGGGCTGTCGGCATGTGCGGCGATCGATGCGGGACACGAAGGGGTGCTCGTTGAGCAACCGTTCTTCTTTGGACACGGCGGCGTTGATCCGGTTCCGTCAAAGACGGGGCGCGTGTGGCTGGCGCCGACGACACATGTGGTGGATGTGGATGTCCGGCCGGTCCAATATTCGGAACACTTCGACATCATTTCGGCAGAGAACGCCCCGGTGTCCTTCGACGCATTCTTGATCGCGAACGTGGTGGAAGGCCGTTCGCCGGAATTGATCTCGCGCTACGGTCCGCATTGGTATCAAAACAACGTGAAGGAGGCCTTCCGGACGTTCGTGCGCGAAGAAGTGCAGAAGTATCCGCTGTTCCAGTTGACCACGGATCCGACAACCCGCACCAAATTGCAGGAAGCCATTGCCAGAGAAGTGCAGGTCAAATTGATCGAGAAACAAAATATCCCCGTGCGGCTGAACCGCGTTGTCGTCGGCAGCATCCTGCCGCCCAAGGGCGTGGTCGAGCAGACGACGCAAACCATCGTGCAGGAACAACGCAAAATCACCATGGTTGAGTTTCAGAAGGCGGAGGAAGCTCGCGAAAAGGCTGAAAAGCAACGCGGCATTGCCGATCGGGCCTACCGCGAATCGTTGGGCCTGACGGCCCCGGAGTTTGTGGATTTGCGGCGGATCGAAGTGCAGAAGGAAATTGTCCAACACTCGCCGTCGGCGCTGACGGTGATCATGGGGCTGGAGCGAATCGGAATTAATCTGCCGCCTTTTGGGGCGGAGAAATAGGACATGACCAAGGCGGAGCCGTACAACACGGCTCCGCCTTCCTGCGACTGAGCCTTTGTCATGCGATCTCACGTGCCCACTCGAATCGACTTGCGCTCCACATCTGTGCGATCCGATGCCCGCGGCCCGCTGCGCTGCCTTGACCTGGCCCACGGTTGAGGTTTAGGTGCGACGGCCACTGTCCTGCCACTAGGCATATCCCTGAATGCGCTTCCGACAGAACTATGGAAAGTTCCGGGCGGTGGCAATCGGACAGCAGCCTATGCTGGTTGAAGGAGGCGTGAGATGAAGCGACGATCGTCGGAAGATTCGTGGGATGCGCTCAACATCGTGACCGACGCGGCGGAACGTTATCTCAACCGCTCGCCACGATTCAAGCGTCTCGAAGCAGAACGCCAGGCCTTGCTGGATGCCATCCGGCGAGCTCAGCTCATGCTGTCGGTGAAACGATTGCCGGTGGGTTCCGAATCCGCGTCGGGGGCCTTGACCGTTCCTCGAAGTCGAGGACACCATCGGCGTAGGAGCGCGCACTCGAGGTGACTGCGCGCGAAAGACGGTCGGTTATAACAAGGATGTTGGAAAGGCGCCACCGGCGCTGACAGCATATCGTTTTGACCAGATCAACCGTCGCTCCTTGAACAGGCTTGCTTCGTGTTGAAATCCGACCTTTTCAATCACATGCCGTGACGGCGAATTGGATCCGAAGACGGTCACGTAAGCCTGCCGGGCCCCTGTCACGTCCCGTGCGTCGTGCAAGAGGCGGCAGAGCGCTTGGTAGTACAGCCCGCGGCCTCTTGCAAGGGGATGCGTGAAGTGGTCAAACAGGACGGCGGTTTCAGGAGGGGGAAAATAGGCCTGGTTTACCCATCCGTCTTCACCCCGCGTCTGTCGCTCAATAAGCCATGCGTAATGGAGAAGGCGGCCGCCTGCGACGAACGTGTAGAGGTGAAAGCCCTGCGCTCTTCGCTCGACCGCCATCCGCCGGTACACGTCGGGCGTCTGTTGTTCTTTGGCCGAACGTTCGTAATACCTGAGATCGTCGAGGCAGTTGCGTCGGAAGATGGTGGGGCGCGGAAGGGGTGGCGCCTCTTCGAGAGGGTAACGGTAGATCCGCAGTTCGCGGCAATACCAGAGACGGCTTCTGCCGGCGTTCAAGAGGCGAGAAGGCCACGAGGACGGGGAAAGGAGTGAAACAACCGATGAGTCGTGTGAGCTGGCGGGAGAAGAGATGTCCGCATGGCGGATCATGGGGCGACCTCCTAGGCGGCATGCCCGGGAGGGCGACTGCGGGTGGCCTTCTCGTTAGCCTGACCGGCGGCCTTGCGAGGGTCGGCCACTTGCGCGTCGGGAGCCGGAACAATGCGCTCGCCGAGCCGGTTCGCATACACCTGAGTGAACTCGGCCCCATATAATAGGATCTGTGCCGAATAATAGACCCACAGGAGAATGAGAACCAACGATCCCGCTGCGCCGTACGCCGAGGCGACGTTGCTTTTGCCAAGATAGAGGCCGAGCGCGTATTTTCCGATCGTGAATAAGGTCGCTGTAAGCAGCGCGCCAACCCAGACGTCCCTCCAAGCCACTTTGGCGTCCGGCAGCACCTTAAAGATCAATGCAAATAAGCCAGTGACGACCACGAAGGACAGCGCGAAGTTGAAGAGATGCAGCAGGGCTTCGGGCAACGGCAGCAACCCGCTGAACCAATTCCCGAACGCGGCCAAGGCGCTGCTGAGAAGCAAGGACACCAGCAGGAGAAAGCCGGTGCCAAGCACGGCGACAAAAGAAAGAAAACGGTCTTTGATGAAGCCCCACACGCCTCGACCTTCCTTCGGTTCCACGCCCCACACGGTGTTCAGCGCATCCTGCAGTTGTCCGAAGACCCCCGACGCGCCGAATAGCAGCGTCACGACCGCGAGGACGGTTGCCACGAGCCCCGTGGACGGCTGATCGGCCCGTCGAATCATGTCCTTGATGGCCGCTGCGCTCTGGTCTCCGACCATCGTGGCGATGTGCGACAGGATCGCTGATTGGGCCGCTTCCTGTCCGAGGACCAGGCCGATCAGGGCGATGACGACGACGAGGAAGGGCACCAGAGAAAACACCGTGTAATAGGCCAAGGCGGCGCCCAAACGTGGCGCACGATCGTGGCTCCAGTCGGCAGCGGCCTCCTTGATCAGATGCCACAAGGTGCGCGGCCCGAATGCGTCGGACCAATAGTTTCCCATTTGTGACTCCCCGGTTGGCGTTTCACTTAATCGCGAAAAGAACTGCAAAAGTCGCGCAACTGCAAGAGATGCGCCGATATGGATTATGGCCGAAATCTTCGATCCATCTTGTCCTGGGAGCCAGGGCCATGGGACAGATTGTCCCGCAGATCTAGCACTCCTCACGCCCGGATCCTTAGCAAACCCCGAGGCGAGCTTGATTTTGTGGATAGTTGAGGCGAGAATGGAAAAATTTTCGAGCGGAGCGGATGGATGCGTGGTCACAACCATCACATCACAGAGGCCGCCGCATATCTCGCTGCGGTCATAGATTCCTCTCACGACGCGATCATCACCAAAAATCTGTCCGGGATCATCCAGACGTGGAACAAATCCGCCGAGCGCATGTTCGGGTATTCCGCGGAAGAAGCCGTCAACCAACCTATCTTCTTGATTATTCCCCCTGACCTCCATGCCGAAGAGGCGTCCATACTTGCCCGTCTCCGCAGCGGCGAGCTCATCGAGACCTACGAGACCCTGCGTCGCCGCAAAGACGGCCGGCTCATTGATGTCGCCTTGACAGTCTCGCCGGTGCGGGACGCAAATGGGACGCTCATCGCCGCCTCAAAAATCATCCGTGACATCACCGAGCGCAAGCAAGCCAACCGGACGATTGCGCAAGTGCAAGGCTTGCTGTCCTTGATCGTTGCGTCGAGTGACGACGCGATCCTGAGCAAAGATCTCAACGGCACCATCACGAGCTGGAACAGGGGGGCGGAGCGCATGTTCGGGTATACGGCGGAAGAAATGATTGGTTCGTCCATCCTCCGCATCATTCCACCCGACCGTCATTCCGAAGAGGCCGCCATCCTGTCTAAGCTTCGCAGAGGCGAGCGCATCGATCATTATGAAACCGTGCGGCGCAAGAAGGACGGCCGCCTGTTTGACATCTCCATCACCGTGTCTCCGCTGACCGATGAAGGAGGCAACGTCGTCGGCGCCTCAAAGATCGCGCGCGACATCTCCGAACAGAAACGCGCCCAGCGGGCCCTGCATGAGAGCGAAGAACGGTGGCGAGTGACGCTGGAAAGTATTGGGGATGCCGTCGTCGCCACCGATGCTTCTGCGGAGGTGACCTTCGTTAATCAGGTCGCTGCTGGAATCATGGGACGGCCCATTGAAGATATCCAGGGTCGGCCGTTGGCCGACGTGTTCAAGATCGTGAACGAAGGGACGCGTCTTGCCGTCGAGAGTCCGGTGGATCGGGTGATCCGAGAAGGACTCGTGGTCGGACTCGCGAACCATACCGTCGTCATCAGACCCGACGGTACCGAAGTACCGATTGATGATAGTGCGGCTCCAATCCGGGATCGGGACGGGCGCCTGCTCGGCGTGGTGCTCGTCTTCCGGGACATCTCGGAGCACAAGAAGACCGAGGTCCAACTGCAGCGCTGGAATGCGGAACTCGAGGTTCGCGTGAGGGAACGCACCGCCGAGCTCGTCAAGTCGCAGGAGCGACTGCGGGCGTTGGCCTCGCAACTGAATATGACGGAGCAGAGGGAACGCCGCCGGTTGGCCGGCGACCTGCACGACTACCTGGCGCAACTGCTGGCGTTGATCCGGATCAAATTGGGCCAGGTGCTGCAGCGACTGCCCGACCATCTGTCGGACGGACGTGCCTCGCTCACGGCCATTGATGACCTCCTGCAGGAGTGTCTGCAGTACGCACGCACACTGATGGCACAGTTGAGCCCGTCCGTACTACAAGATTTGGGACTCATACCCGCCATCCATTGGCTCGCGGAACAGATGGCTCAACAGGGACTCAAGGTGGAGGTGAATGTCCTGACGGAGGAGACGCCGTCGTTCAGCGAGCACCAGGCGGATTTGCTCTTCCAAGCCTTGCGGGAGTTACTGACGAACGTCGTCAAGCACGCAGGCGTGCCCACGGCGTCCGTGACGATTCACAAACAGGATCGGGACACCTGGTTGCTCACGGTACGCGATCACGGCCTTGGATTCGACATCAATGCGGTGCACTATCAGCCGTCGGGGGAGCATTTTGGACTGTTCAGTATCCAGGAGCGCATGGAAGCCATGTCGGGATGGTGCAGGATCGATTCGGCCGTCGGGCAGGGCACCAGCGTCGAATTGGGGTTGGCAGCCATGCCATCCGATGCGAAACCAAGAGCGCATGTACTGAGAACGGCCCGTCGGATGCCTGAAGTCATGCGGCTGACGGAACCCTCGCGGTGGCGGGTGTTACTCGTCGATGACCACGCCATGGTGCGTCAAGGGCTCCGGAGCATCCTCGAGACGTATCCCGACCTGGAAGTCGTGGCCGAGGCCTCCGACGGTGAAAGGGCGGTGGAGTCAGCGATCAGCCACAAACCGGACGTCGTTGTCATGGACATCAATCTGCCCCGGCTGAACGGGATTGACGCCACCAGGCGCATCAAGAATGAGGCGCCGGATACGGTGGTCATCGGCTTGTCGGTGCATTACTCGTCACAGACCTACGCTGCGGTCATCGAGGCGGGTGCCTCTGCCGTGCTAAGCAAGGAACAGGCGACTGAAGACTTGTATCGAACCATCACGCGGTTCCTGAAGGACCCGGTCGAGCAATGAGCCGCTGCACCTCCCCATCAACCTGAGCCGGGCCGCAGGTCGTACCGCCCAGTGGCACTCCGTAGTCCTGCCGCGGTTCCTTCCTACATATGCATTCAGACAGCGGCGCGATCTCCTCCCAGGCAAGTGCCTCTTTTTGCATACGCCTGACAGCAACTTTGGCCAAGGCGCGGCCTGAAACCAGACCCTCGATAGCAGGAAAAACCAACGGTTAGCTTCCGGCTGCACCGGCGCCGAACGGTATTGCTTTTGCGAGAGTCTGGCGCAGGATGAAGATTAAAACAGTCTATGCTCAAGCCTGCCGCAGAGCGACTGGAGTGCTATTTCTCATCGCGGTGAGTGTCCTGCAGTACGGGTGTCTCGCTGCGGCGTGGGTCGCGGCGGTTGGTGCCGACTCCATGAGAACCGGCGATGTGCGCTTTCATCCGTTCGAAGCATCCTGGGTCGCGACGGAACATCCGTTGGCAAGCTCTGACCGTCCTTCGTTGACGAGCGTGGCGCTGATGCCGCTCGATGGTGACGAGGCGATGGGTGCCAGACTGACCAAACTTCTGATGAGTGAAACCGCCTTGCGCGTCGTGACGCCGGTCAGGCGCGATGGATGGCGTCCAGTGGCAGCGGCGGATCGGGAGCGTGCCGTGCTCGCGCGCAGCCTCTCACGTGAACTCGCCGTGGATGCCGTCCTGTATGGACATGTCGTGGGTGCGGCTGCGCGGTCGAGCGAATGGGGGTGGACAGCGGAAGAACCCCGTCGATTATTTCTTTACATGATCGATCGCGACGGACGCTTGTTGTGGAAGGATGAACTGCCGTTTGTCATCGTGACTGGGACAAAACCACCGCATGAGGAGTCGGTCCAAATGTCCCTGACACGACACTTCATGGACCATGTTCGTGACCTTGGCCTTGACGACGTCGGCTATTTGCCCTCCAAGTCGTCCTAGCCACCATCTCCTTGCGGCCTTTGCCGCGCTCCGGTAGAGTTCGCCGCTCCATCATTGTAAGGAAGATGATGTCCTTGCTCGACGCGGCGGCAATCATCCGCTTGCAGATCGAATTCTGCCAATCCATGCGAACCCTCCTTATCGGGCTCTGCCGCGATATCGAGCGCCACTATGCGGAACCGGCCGCACGGCTCGATCTGCCCGTGGACTTTTTCCGGTTTCTCGCGCACACCTTCGATCGCACTGCCTTCTCGAATTGGAAGGTGGTCGGGTGGATCGAAGCGCTCAATGACCTCGTCTATTTTCTTGACCTGCTCATGCAGGTCCGTCAGGAGCATGATCAGCGAGGCTTTGCCGAGCAACTTTTTGCGGAATGTGAGGAGAACTTTTTCGAGAACAGTTATCTTGATGAATTATTCCCGCGCGGGCAGGCGCAGGCCCGGGGACTGGCAGGACGCCTGCAGCGGCTGTGCATGAGGCTGGCCCGCGAGGTCACGCAGGAATCGCTTTTCTTCGATCCACGACAGGCGCTCCAATGGATGAAGCGGCAGGGCCGGCGTTCGTGGGCCGTATCCGGCCGCTTGGAGGCGTCTTTTGAACGGGCGGAACAGGCCTTTACCATTCCGATCGGAATCGATGGGAGCGTGCTGATGGCGCCGGCTTCTGTCCGACGGGCCGTCGGCCGACCATCGCGGTGTCTGACCTTTGTCCTCAATGCACAGGAGATGGCGCTCCGGGTAGGCCGTTCATTTCCTCTCTGCACATGGGGAGGAACTCTCGTGCAATGGCACTGGCCGCGGCGGGAACCCGTTCACACAGCCGCAGCGCCCTGCGGACCACCGAGCATCGGCCCCACCCTGCGCTACGGGAGCAACCGCGAGCCGAAAGCGCTTTCGGTCACCGACGCGCAACAGGTCGCCCGCATCAGCCGAGCTTGGGAGACCCTCCGACGAGCGTGGCCCCAAGGGCATGACTTGTTGGAGCTGCTCACTTCCCGCGTGGTGCCGCTCCGCGCGTCCGGTGTGGTCAGCTTCAGTTACCGGCACCGGCCCGGCCTCTCGTTCATCAACTGCTTCGACCGCGACAACCTGGATCTCATGGACGACTTGATTCATGAGAACAGTCATCACCATTTGAATCTGCTCTTGCGCAAGCACGTCCTGTATCAGCATGACCGCAATCAACAAATCTTCTACTCCCCCTGGCGGAGAAGCCTGAGGCCCCTTCGAGGGATTCTACATGCCACATTTACGTTCACGATGGGCGCGCTGCTCTTCGCCCGGCTGTCCACGTGGGCCGAGACCGCACAGGGGAAAGGACAGTGGCGCGAAGGAGGACTCAGCGCAGGGCACCTTGCGCGCGCGCGTTTCCGCTGTCTGGAAGAGATCGAGTCGGTTCGCTACTCCCTTCAGGACCTCGAGTATGCCGGGCGGCATCTCAAGTGGATGACGGCCTCCGGCGCGCGTCTGGTCCAACAGCTCGAAGACGCCATCGTGAAGGCGGAGCAGCAGATCTCCCGTTACCGCAAAGTGGTTCTCGCTTCTCCATTCGGCCCCTCGTTGCGCAGGCATGTCGCCGAACTTCGGCACGCGCGTGAAACCTATGGGCCCATAAACCTCAAGCAAGTGTGAGCACAGAGCCTACCTGCATGTTCCCCTAGCTCCGCCCTGGCCGGCCGGCCGCTACACTCGTGAGATGGCAAAGGGTGGGCTAAAGATCATGGCGGGGGTGGGACTGCTGGTGCTCCTGCTCATCACTGGCGCGGCAGTTCTCATTGACGAGCCGTTGCGCTCGTACATCGAGCAAAAGATGAACCGCAGCCTGAGGGGCTACACGGTGCGCATCGGCTCGCTTGATTTTCATCCCATCGGATTTTCGGTGGATCTGAAGGATGTGCGCCTTCTGCGCATCGACAAACCCGATCCTCCGGTGGCGACGCTTGCACGCTGGTCGGCGAGCCTCCATTGGAAGGCACTCCTGTCCGGGCGTCTGGTGAACGACCAGTACATCGAACGGCCCAGGTTCCACATCACCCGGTCACTGGCAAAGCAGGAAGCCGGTGATGACACGCCGGTCAAAGATCGCGGTTGGCAGGATGCCGTGGAAAGCGTCTACCCGTTCAAGATCAACCAGATCAGGATCGACGACGCTGAACTGACGTACATCGATGAGGCGAAGTCTGAACGTCCGCTGCGAGCTGGCCACATCAATATCTATGCATCCAACATCCGAAATGTGCAGTCCGCCGATCAGGACTATCCCTCGGAATTCTTTCTGGAAGGCACGCTGTTCGAATCTGGAAAAATCCGCCTCGATGGACACGCGGATTTTCTGGCGGAGCCATATGTGGCCGTCAAGGCTGATCTCCTGTTGGACGGCGTGTCGTTGGGGTCATTGATGCCAGTGACGGCTCGCTACAACGTTCAACTCAGTGGTGGCACCATGTCGGCGGAAGGCTCGGTGGAATATGCTCCCTCGGTGAAAGTGGTGAACTTGAAGCGTCTCGCCATCGACGGGCTGCACGCCGACTACGTGCATGCCGCGCACACTCGACGGGCCGAAGCCGAAAGGGCGAAGGCGACGGTCAGCACCGCGCACTCAATTAATGCGAACGAAGAAACCCTGGTGCGCGTGGATCAGATCCACATTGACGGTGGCGAACTGGGGTTCGTCAATCAGGCCGCGAAACCTGAGTACCGGGTCTATCTGGCCGATGCGGACGTGACACTGGAACACTATAGCAACCAGTTTCGGGATGGGCCGGCGTCGATGCTCATTCGGGGAAAATTCATGGGAACCGGTGACACGCAGATCTCTGGCGTCGTGCGTCCCCCACAGGACTCGCCCGATCTTGAGCTGAAAGTTAAAATCGCCGGCACGCAGATCAGGTCGATGAACAACCTGTTGCGGGCGCACGGCAATTTCGATGTGGTGGGAGGCGTCTTCTCCTGTTATTCGGAGATCAGACTCGATGACGGTTCGATTCGAGGTTATGTGAAGCCGTTGATCAGGAAGTTGGATGTCTACGATCCGGGACAGGACCGGGATAAAAACGCGCTGGACAAGGTACGGGAGGGGGCGATCGAAGATCTCTCCTCCCTATTGGAAAATGTCCCGCGTGAGGAAGTCGCCACCAAAGCGGATGTGTCGGGACACGTGGCCCGGCCACGGACCGAGAAAGTCCAGATCGTCGTTGGTCTCATCGTAAATGCCTTCTTCAAGGCCATCCTGCCGGGGTTCGAGCGGGAATTCGGAGCAACACACACCAAAGCCGGACGTGGCTGATGACACCAGGTGGAGATTAGTAAATCAAGGACAGGATGTTCAAAAAACAGATGAGACCGAAGTCCGCCGTGGTTGCTCGTAAGTGAGGGCGACGTTTGTGTAGTCACAGCACTACGTCGAGGAGGCCGATCGAGAACAACCGCGCCGGACGAGAGAATCGGCTGGTGCGGCAGATGTGTCATGGATTACCGGGCTCAAGGCTCCACCGTCACATCTACGAAGACCGGCATGCTGTCCGCCCCTTTCTTGTCTGTCACTCTCAGCCTGAAGCGGAAGAGTTTAGGCTCTGAGACGAACGGCGCGAGGAACGAGGCCTTCGGCATATTGAGATCCAAGAGCGGCACTTTGGCTCCGCGGACCTGGCTCCAAGTATAAAAGAGCGCTTCGCCTTCGGGGTCCCGGCTGCCCAACCCGTTGAGCTCAACCTTGGCGCCCGATTTCACGGTGCGATCGGCCCCCGCCACGGCCACCGGCGGCTCGTTGGGCTCATCGCCGACGGCGACGTGCACGTCCAGCGACGCCTCTTTCCCGCGGTTCTTCACGGTCAGCACGGTTTTCCCATTTCCGACGATCTTGAGCATGCCGTCCGGCAACACCTCGATCACCTTGTCGTTGGAGGAATGGTAGCTGGTCCCGCTGGACGGAGCCGTGAGAGGCCTGGACACACCGTCCGCGAAATCACCGACGACGGGAAGCTCGAAGATTTTGCCCAGGACGTCCACCTGGCCATACGTGGCCAATTGACCCTCTCGTCCGAGCAGCAACGGTTTGTCCGTTTCGAAATCGATGTGCTGAAGCTCGGCTTTTGGTTCGGCATTGACCACGATCTCATCGAAGACGGTTCTCGTTCCGAGCCGGCCTCGCGAGATGTCCGCCACCGCGAGAAGTCGCATAGGCCCGATGGCCTCCGGTGGAACCTTGAGCGGACCACCAAAGGCGGGATCCATGTCTCCTGTTGAGACGAGCACCGGCAAGGAGACAACGGAGCCGCCCACGACGCTGTCTTTTTGAAGGAACTTGTCCACCGAGACCTTGGCCTCCGACTTCGACGCGCCTGAATCGGTTTCCTCCTGCTGCACCAGGGTCTCGTCCTGCTCCCGGTACCAATAATAACGGACCTTGACGATGCCGATATCGTTGCCAAGATCGACATGAGCGGTCACGGTTTGTCCCGCTGCGAGCTTCGCCCCCGGCGCGGGTTCCGTGATTTTGAACGCCTCCACCGGTGGAGCCACGAGGAGAACGCTCCCATACGAGACAAGCCAGAAGGTCCAACTCCATAGACGGCTGATGGTGTGTTGGTTCATGATCACCTCGTCAAATGGAAGGGGACATCGGTCAGCACGACGCGATCCCTGAACAAGAGAGCGCCTTTGAGGAGCAATGCCCGTTGGTTGTGCAAGATATTTTGCCACCAACGGGCGGGCAAAATCTCGGGCAGGACGACGGTAATCCAGCAGTCCGGATCTTTCTCGAGGTTCTCTTCAATATAGTCCAGCAGGGCGCCGAGGATCGACCGGTAGGGCGACGGCAGCACGATCAACGGCACGCCACAGCCCCACTGAGCCCATTTCATTTCCACCAAGGCCGTTTCTTCTTGGTCGACGTCGATGAGGACTGCACGCACCTCGCCTCCGCGGCTTCTGGCGTAATCGACGGCCCGAACCACCGCTTTGTTGACTCCGCCGATGGGAATGAGGACGAGGTTGCGGCGCGGGCGGGGCGGACGCGCATCACGCGACAATTGCACTTGATCGGCGACGGCTTTGTAATGCGATCGAATGGCCCGGAACATCATAATGACCGCTGCCACCAGGAGAAAGACAATCCAGGCTCCTTGGATGAATTTCGTGACGGCAATGATGGTTGTGGCAATGCCGGTGGTAACGGCGCCGACCCCGTTGACGATCAATTTTTTGCGCCAGTGCAGTCCCTTCTTCACCAGCCAGCGGCGTACCATCCCGGCTTGGGACAGCGTAAAGGACACAAAGACGCCGATGGCATAGAGTGGAATCAGCGCGTGGGTATCGCCTTGAAAGACGACGAGCAACAGAGAAGCGAAGACCCCCAGGATGATGATGCCGTTGGAAAACACCAGGCGATCCCCGAACGTGGCCATCTGGTGGGGCATAAACCCGTCGCGCGCCAAAATGGACGCCAAGTGGGGGAAGCCGGCGAACGCGCTGTTCGCCGCCAGGACCAACAGCATCATGGTCCCCACCTGGATTGCGTAGTAAATCAAGCCGGTCCCGAACGTCAGGCGGGCGAGTTGTGAGACCACGGTCTCATCTTCTTTCGGGATGATGCCGTAATGGTAGGCCATCCAACTGATGCCCAGGAACAGTGATCCGAGGATGACTGACATCCACACCATCGTAGTAGCGGCATTCCCTGATTCCGGAGGACGAAAGGCTTTGACCCCGTTCGAAATGACTTCCATACCGGTGACTGCCGCACAACCAGCCGCAAAGG